>PCAK01000027.1 GCA_002730525.1 Acidobacteriota bacterium
ACCCACCGGAGAGGTACCGAAGTGGTCGTAACGGGGGCGCCTCGAAAGCGTCTTGTCGGGTAACCGGCACGTGGGTTCGAATCCCACCCTCTCCGCCAATTCCTAGTCCAATACAGTCCAGCTACTTCTACTAAACCGTTTATTATCAATTAACGTACAGTTGCCCATGATGGCGACGAGTGAAACAGCGGTGTTGGGCTGGCTCAAAAAGAAACACATAGGTTGCGAGATCACGATTATTTCATTGAACTGGTTCGATAACTGACGCTTTCAAACGGAGCCTCGAAATCGAGTCGTCGTTTCCTCGCCGTTGACCACCGAGACGCTTACCCCTTGCGCTTCGGTGGCGCCTTCCGCTGACCGTTTCCCTGCGTCTCTGTTAGTCTCTGCTGATGCCGGAAGCGAACCCAATGAACGAGGGCGTTGAAGTTGGCGAACGCTGGTATGCAAATGCCTTCAGATCATTGCGCCTCACGTCGGGTTCAGCGGCGGGTCACTCAAGGATGTAGCCGGACCGCACAGCCGTACGCCCCGCGCCGCCGGGGCGCTCAAGCGCCACGGATATCAGGTGATCGAGGCCGTGACACCCGATGAGGCACTCGAGATGGTGGCGGACGCCCCACCGATCGACCTGGTGCTCACCGACGTGGTGATGCCTGGCTTGAGTGGCCCCGATCTACTGGCGAGGATACGTGAGCATCGCTCGGTGCGCGGCTTGCTGATGACGGGCTCTACGGAGAAGCTGATCACGACCGGTGACGGCAGCACCGACGTGCTCGAGAAGCCGTTCGAGTCGAACCAGTTGCTTCGGCTCGTCAGACGAGCGCTCGAGACGGCGCCATTCGGATCCGAGTCGGTCGACCCTGCCGAGATAGTCGCCCCGCCTCCGCCCGCCTGATCCCTTGCGGGTCGTCGACCAGTTGCCGTCGCTACCCGAGAGAGCGGGGGGCGGCAACGCCCGGCCTCGAGAATGTGGTGGCGGAGAGAGTGGGATTCGAACCCACGGTAGAGTTACCCCTACACACGCTTTCCAAGCGTGCTCCTTCAACCACTCGGACATCTCTCCTGAACGTGTCGAGTGTACCATGCCCTCTCGCACGCGCGCGGCCTCGCTTGCTTGCCGATCCGGCGCGGGCTACACTGAGGGTCGCGCGGGGGTACACAACGCGCCGCGGGTCGGACCGCGGCCCGGAACCTGTGCAATCTCAGCCTATGAACCGCGTCAGGGCCGGAAGGCAGCAGCGCTAAGTAGTCACTGACATGTGCCGCAGGTCCTTCCGGGTCGCGGTCGGACCCGCGGCGCGCCGTCGCCGCGTCGCGCGCGTTCGTTCCGTCGTCAGCCATGGCCTACCAAGTCATTGCCCGCAAGTGGCGCCCCCAGAAGTTCGATGACGTCGTGGGGCAGCGCGGTGTCACCCAGACGCTGCGCAACGCGATTTCGAGCGACCGCATCGCCCAGGCCTACGTGTTCGCGGGACCGCGCGGCGTCGGGAAGACCACGACGGCGCGCATCCTGGCCCGTGCGCTGAACTGCGTCGGCGGCCCGACGCCGGAGCCGTGCGGGAAGTGCGATGCGTGCCTGGAGATCGCCGAGGGGCGCGACATCGACGTGCTCGAGCTCGACGCGGCTACGCATACCGGGATCGACAACGTGCGCGAAGTGATCATCGCCGGCCTGGCGATGGCGCCGGTGCGCGACCGCTACAAGATGTTCCTGATAGACGAGTTTCACCAGCTCTCGAAGCACTCGTTCAACGCGCTACTGAAGTCGATCGAGGAGCCTCCGCCTCACGTCGTCTTCATGATGGTGACCACCGAGCTGGCCAAGATTCCCGACACGATTCTATCCCGGTCGCAGATCTTCGAGTTCCGCACCATCGGCGCCGCGGCCATTGCCGACCAGGTGCATACGATCACCAAGGCGGAGAAGATCACGATCGACGACGGTGCCGTAGGCCTGTTGGCGCGGGCGGCCGACGGCAGCATGCGCGATGCCCTGAGCGCGCTCGATCAGGTTATCGCGTTCGCGGGCGAGCAGATCGCGGCCGACGATGTGTCGACGGTGCTCGGTCTGGTCGGCCGCGACCTGCTGTTCGATGCGATCGAGGCCGTGGCCGACGAGCGAGCGTCCGACCTCTTCGAGCTGGCGGGTCGATTCGTCGAGGCGGGCTACGATCTGCGTCTGGTCTGCCGGGAGTTGTCCCGCGTCTGTCGCGATCTGCTCGTCCTGGCCATCGATTCCTCCCGTTTCGACGACGCCGAGGTGGCGCCCGAGGGCGATCGTGATCGACTGCGCGCCCTGGTGCCGCGCTTCTCGCGCGAGGACCTGATGCGGGCGTTCGATGTGCTCAGCCGGGCCGACGTCGAGATCAGGAATGCGTCGCAGCCGCGCTATCACCTCGAGATGGCACTGCTGCGCTGGGTCCACCTGCGCCACCTCGTCCCGTTGGCCGATCTCATCGACGGCCTGGAGTCGGGTGCACCGGTCGGGCGCGCGGGCGGCGGACCAGCCGCGCCGCCGCAGCGCCGGCCGAGTCCAGCCCGATCTGTGAAGGCCAAGACACCGACTCGAAAAGCGGCGCCGCCGGTGACTGCCGCCGCCGCGCCACAGGCCTCGCCCGCGCCGCCCGCGGCGGCGCGGGCCGAGTCGGCGCCCGCCAATCGTTCGGCCACGGCTGCGCCGGCGTCGGACGACGACGGCGGCGATCTCAAGCGTGCCTGGTTGGCGGAGGTGCAACGCGCGAAGAAGTTCTTCTACGGCACGGTGGTCGCGCAGGCCCAGCGGGTCGTCATGGACGGCGATCGGATCACGTTCACGTTCGCGCCGAATCATCGCACGCTGCAGACGCAACTCGAGCAGAATCGGCCCTGGCTGGAGAAGACCGCGTCCGAATTGGCCGAACGTAAGATTCAGGTGATCGCCGAGCAGGGCACCGCCGAAGCGCCCCCCCCCACTCCCACTCCCACTCCCGCGCCCGACGCGACGACGCCGGCGCCTGCCGACGAATCGCTGAAGGCCGAGGCGATGGACGATGCAGCCGTGCAGGCGATGCTCGACGTCTTTCCAGCCGAGATCCGGGGCGTTGAAGAGGTGTGACCGCCAGCCGGCGGCAGTCAGGTATGAGCTCATGAACATTCAGGAAATGATGAAGCAGGCGCAGCAGATGCAGGACCGCCTGCAGGAGCGCATGGCGGAGACGCGCGTCGAGGCGAGCGCCGGCGGTGGCATGGTCACCGTCGTGATGAACGGCTCCAAGCAGGTCATGTCGATCGCGATCGATCCAGAGGTCGCCTCGGGCGACGACGTGGAGATGCTGCAGGACCTGGTCGTCGCGGCCATCAACGATGCGCATCGCAAAGTCGACGAGGAACTGGCCGGACAGATGGGTGGTCTGATGGGTGGCCTGAAGATTCCCGGACTCACCGGATGACACAGCTGGACTCCCTCACCCAGTTGGTCGAGCAGCTCCAGCGCCTGCCGGGCATCGGCGCCAAGAGCGCTCAGCGTCTCGCATTTCACTTTCTCAAGAACCCCCGCGACGAAGTCGAGCGCCTCTGCGACGCGCTGCGAGAGGTGAAGGACAAGGTCGCGTACTGTTCCGTCTGCAGCAACATTACCGATGTCGACCCGTGCTACTACTGCACGAGTCCTAGCCGGAACCGACGGGTGATCTGTGTCGTCGAGGAGCCCCACAATGTTACCGCCGTCGAGAAGACTCGAGAGTTCAACGGCGTCTACCATGTGCTGATGGGTGCGCTGTCACCGCTGCAAGGTGTCGGCCCGGACGACCTGAAGATCCGGGGATTACTGGAGCGCGTGGGGAACGGCGAGGTCGACGAGGTCATCCTGGCCACGAATCCGAACGTCGAGGGCGAGGCCACCGCGATCTATCTGGCCAAGCTTCTCAAGCCGCTCGGTGTCCGCGTTACCCGCATCGCCATGGGTGTGCCCGTTGGGAGCGACCTCGAGTACGCCGATGAGGTCACGATGCACAAGGCGATGGAAGGCCGGCGGGAGGTGTAGGAAACAACCCGCTATTCGATCTTTCGCAGGGCGGCCCTGGTCGCGGGTGCAGCGGTCGGGGCTTCGACGAGTTCCCGTCGTAGCCGCTCCAGGTCTCCCGCCTCATCCACGTCGTGCCACGATTCGACCTGCACGACATCGATCCCCACGCGTTGCGCGGCCGACAGCGTATCGGCCAGCGCGAAGGATGTGCTCCATCGGACTCCGCTGAAGAGATCCGGCACGACATTCGGATCGGCGATCGCCAGGCCGAGCAGATAGTAGCCCCCATCGTCCGATGGGCCGATGACGGCGCTGCCCGCAGGCGCCAGGCTCGCGACAGCCTCTTCGAGTGCGCGAGTGGGTAGCGTCGGGAGGTCGGATCCGACGATGACGATGCGGTCGAAACCGGCGCTGAGGAGGTCCTCGAACAGCGCGCGTTCCCGCGCGCCGAGGTCGGCGCCGCGTTGCGCCAGCAGCTCGTCGGGCCGCACGCCGACCGCGTCGAACCCCTCGGCGCCTCCATCGGGCGTGTAGGCCAGACGCAGTGCGACACCGTCGATCGCGCGGCAGGTGCGCACCATGTCAGCGACGAAAGCGGCGTAGAGGTCGGCGCGGACGCGCGGGTCGGGAATGGCCGAGGCCAGACGCGTCTTGATCGAGCCCGAATCGCTGGGGGAGCGCGCCATGATCGCGATGACGGTGCGTGCGGGCTCGGCGGCCCGTTCGGACGGTGTGGCGGAGGCGTCGCCGCGGGCCGCCGACAGGCCTCGGCCCAGGACGATCGGGAGACCGATCGCGAGCCACGACAGCATCCGGGCCTTCCGGACGATGGCCATCGTCACACCCGTCGCGGTGCCGAACTGCAGCAGGTCGGCGAACAGCCCGGTGCCCGCCTCGTCCACGCCGACGCGCAGCGGGACGAATTTGAACGCCACCATGATCATCCGATTGACCGACTCGAAGAGAAACGCGTCGAGCCACGACGGCGATGAACCGGTGACGAGCGCCAGGACCACGTAGGTCTCGGCGAGCGCGGCAACGTGGAAGAGCGCATCCAGCAGCGCGATTGGTCCGAGGCCCGCCTTCGTGCGCGGATAGGCCGCATGCATCCGAGCCTCGAGCCGTTGCAGCCAGCCGAGGCCGGTGCCGATCCATCCCGCGCGCCAGCGGGCCGGGAGTTTCGCGAGGGTCCGGCCGGCGAACGACAGTCGGCGCCAGAGCACCGTATGCAGCGTGAGCACGACGAGCGCCAGGCCGCCGACGACCCCGCCGCCGGCGATCCACCAACTCGTGCCCGTGCCCAGCCGGGCGACCAAGGCGATGAGGCCGGCCGCGAGTACGATCGCGACGGACAGCGAGTAGAACAGGTTTTCGACGGCCAGGGCGGCCAGCGCTCCGGACGCCGGCAGACGCCGGGTGACCAGGGCGACCTTGGCCGGTTCCGAGACGAGCAGTCCGAGCGGCGTCACGTTGCCCAGCGCGTCGCCGGCCACCGTCGCGACCAGGGCCTCCCGAAAGGTCAGACGCCCCGGGGGCTCGACGCACAGCGTCCAGGCCAGGGCGCGCATCGCGAAGCGGAAGCCCGACAGGGCCAGCACGAGCAGGAACCCCCACCCGACGCTGGCGACGCCGGCCGCGACCTCCGCGAGCCCCGCGCGGCGAACGAAGATGACGAACAGCAACGCGCCGATCGCCATCGCGAGGATCTGTCCGATCGCTCGGAGCGGCGACCCCCGGCGTGGACGAGACGGTGCCGGCTCGGCTGGCGATGAGGTCATCGAAGGTCGGTCCAGCCGCTCGGTCGCGGCGGGCGGTTGCGGGTACGGACATGCCGCTTACATAATCTACGGCAATGCTCCCGGCTTTGCAGCTGCCTGTCGCCATCATTCTACTTGGCGGCGGGCTGCTGGCGTGCTTTTTCGGCTACCGGCTCTTCCGTTTCGTGCTCGCGGTCTACGGGCTCGTGGCCGGAGCGGTCGTCACCCTGCAGTTCCTCGGCAGCGCCGAACCGTGGGTGCTGGTCGCCGCGGTCGTCGTGGGCGCGCTGGTTGGCGGGCTGGCGTTCATCGCCGTCTACTTCATCGGCGTCGCCATCGTCGGCGCCGGACTCGGTGCGCTCATCGTCAACCTGGCCTGGTCACAGCGCGCGGAGGATCCGCACGTCCTGATTGTCGTGCTGTTCGCCATCGTCGGTGCGTTCGCCGCCTTGGTCCTCCAGCGCTACGTCATCATCGTGGGCACGTCGTTCGGCGGCACCTGGATGAGCGTTGTCGGCGGGCTGGCCCTGACGGGCGATCCCGAGGCCGTCGCGGCCATCGGCACCCTGAGCGGCTGGGTGACCTACCCGCTCGACCGCGTCATCGCCCAGCGGGAGGTGCTGATCGCGTGGCTGACGGTCGGGCTCGTGGGGGTCGTCGTCCAGTTGTGGAGGACCAGCAAGGCGCGCGGCAAGGGGAAGAAGTGACCGGCAGAGGGGCCAGCCGTCGATTGACCCCGCCAGTGGGGTTCCGGTACCATTAGTGACCTCGGTGAGGTCGCAGTGAATCCGCACGTGCGAGCGGCCGCTCCGAAGCTTCGTGACGATCCTCAGTAGCTCAACGGCAGAGCATCCGGCTGTTAACCGGAGGGTTGTAGGTTCGAATCCTACCTGAGGAGCCAACCTTTTCAATTCTCGTTCGCCATACGGTGCAGCCCCTATTGGCCGGGCGGGTGCTGGGTGGTGGCGAACGCAAACTACTCCAACCAGCTTGATCCCTCTGGCGGTGTCAGTATTCGCTTCTAGCTGTATGAGGAGGTTCGCTTCGACGTTCGGATGGGCGGACGCCCTCGAGTTGTGCGTCATCTTTCTCGACCTCGACCACTTCAAGCAGGTCAACGACCAGCGGCGAGCCCCCGGCCTCGCAGGGCTAGAGCGGACTCGCGCCGCCCGCGGCGGTTGATATAATGCCGCCGCCCGGACCGTCATGTCGCGACTCCGCCTGACCCCGACCGCCCTCGTCCTCGCCGCCGCCGTCGTCTTCCTGGGCGTGCTGATCAGCGCTTGCTCGTCCGACGTCGGCGCGAGCCCCGACCAGCCGGTCGCCTTCTCTCATCTGATCCACGGCGAGAACGAGATCGACTGCGCCTACTGCCACGAATACGTCGACCGCTATGCCGTCGCCGGCATCCCGCGGGTCCAGGTCTGCATGGACTGCCACGAGTTCATGGAACCCGAGGCGCCGAGTGCGGATCTGGACCGGCTGGTCGAGTTCTCGGAGGCTGGCGAGGAGATTCCGTGGGTTCGTCTGTACGAGCTGCCCGACTACACCCACTTCAACCACCGGTGGCATATCGCCGCAGAGGTCGAGTGCCAGACCTGTCACGGTGAGATCGGCACGAGCGAGCGCGCGACGCGCCACATGGTCTACGACATGGACTGGTGCCTGACCTGCCACGAGGAGCAGGAGGCGTCGGTCGACTGTCTGACCTGCCATACATGAAGCGCCGAGAGTTCCTCAAGAGTTCGATCGTTGCCGGCACCGCCGGCGTGCTGCTCGATGCGTGCACGCCGCCAGGCTCGGAGCAGATCATCCCGCTCCTTATCCCGGAGGAGCAGTTCATCCCGGGCGTCGAGGAGTTCCACGCGACGACCTGTTTCGAATGCTCCGGCGGCTGCGGTCTGCTGTCGCGGAAGATCGACGGACGCCTCGTCAAGGTCGAGGGGAACCCGGCGCATCCCATCGCCCAGGGCGGCAGCTGCGCACGTGGCCAGGCGCTCCCTCAGGCGATGTATCACCCGGATCGACTGCAGTCTCCGCTCGTCCGCGAGGGCGCGCGCGGCGAGGGCCGGTGGACCGAGATCTCGTGGGACGATGCCCTCGACCGCCTGACCACCGAGCTGACCGGGTTGAGCTCCGACCCGTCCGGGCTGGCGTTCCTGACCGGCCAATTGCGCGGCCACCGATCGGCCCTCGTCGAGCGATTCGCGGCGGGCTTCGGCGGCGCCCGCCACTGGGTGCACGAGCCATTCGGCGACGCCGCCGTGCGCCGGGCCCATCTGCTGGCGGCCGGCATCGACGCCTTCCCGGCCCACGACCTCGAGCACGCCAACTACGTGGTGACATTCGGTGCGGCGCTGGTCGAGGGATCGCGCTCGCCGGTGAGGTTCGGGCGAGGCCTCGGCCATCTGCGGCGCGGTCGGCCGGGTCAGCGCGGCAAGCTGGTGGCGATCGGGCCGTATCTCTCAGTGACCGCGGCGCACGCGGACGAGTGGGTCCCGGCGCGTCCTGGCAGCGACGCGGCCCTGGCGCTCGGCCTCGCGCACATCCTCGTTCGCGACGGCCGCCATGACGAGACCTTCGTGACCGATCGTGCGACCGGCTTCGAGGCGTTCCGTGAGCGTCTACTGGCCGACTATGCACCCGAGACGGTGGGCGAGGCGACCGGTGTGCCGGCCGAGCAGATCGAGCGGCTGGCGCACGAGATGGCCGACCATGGTCCGGCCCTCGTCGTGGCTGGCGACGCGGCCGTGACCGGACCGGACGGCCTGGCGACGGCCCTGGCCGTCGCACATCTCAACGCGCTCTTGGGCGGCTTCGGCCGGCCCGGCGGTCTCAACTTCGATCCGCCGCCGCCGTTTGCGGCGTGGCCAGCGCTCGAGGCGGCCCAGGATTCCGAGAGCGAGCCCGACAGCGCTGACAGCAATACGCCGCGACCGCTCGTCGAGGTGCTCGTCGACCAACCCGCCGGCGTCGGCGCGCTGCTCGTCGCCGCCACGAATCCGTTCTACACGCTGCCGCCCGCGTCGGGCGTTGCCGATCTCGTCGCAGGGATTCCCTTCGTCGCGGCGTTCGGATCGTTCGCCGACGAGACGACGCGGTGGGCGGACCTTATCCTCCCCGAGCCGACGACGTTCGAGCGGTTCGACGACGACGTGCCGGCTCCCGGCGTCGGCCGGGCGATCGCGTCGCTGTCCGGACCGGTCTTCGTCCGGCCGCTGTATGACACCCGGTCGATGCCAGACGTCCTGCTGCAGGTGGGGCAGCGGCTGGGTGACGACATGGCGGCGGCGTTGCCGTGGGAGACCTACGAAGACGCGCTGCAGGACGCGTGGGCCGGGCTGCACGACACGCAGCGCGGATCGGTCGTCGAAACGACCGCTGGGCGGTTCTGGCGTAGCGCACTCGAGTCGGGTGGCTGGTGGGATGACGCGCCAGAAGAACCCGCGCCGGTCGAGTTCGCGACGTCCGATGGCCGCTACCAGTTCGATCTGGCGCCCTTGTCGGCGACCTCTGGGGTGGTGGCGACGACGGCGGACCGGCCGTTCATCTTGCACGTCTATCCGTCGCTGGCGTTCGGCGACGGCCGGAGCGCGCATCTGCCGTTCCTGCAGGAGTTGGCCGATCCGATGACCGGCGTCCGCTGGGGATCGGTCGTCGAATTGAGCCACATGGCGGCCGAGGAGCACGATCTGGTCGAAGGTGACGCCGTCGTGGTGGCGTCGGCGCAGGGTGAGCTGCAAGCGCGGGTGCGGGTCGTGGCCGGCCTCAGGCCGGAGGTCGTCGCGATCGGCGCCGGGCAGGGCCACACCGACTACGGCCGCTACGCGACCGATCGGGGTGCGAATCCGCTGGCGCTGCTCGCGCCACCCGATCCAGCCGACGGCGCGGAGCTGGCCCTGGTGGGCACGGCTGTCAGCCTCAGGAAGCTCTATACGCTGTGAAGGTGAGCTGAGATGGCGGACTGGGGGATGGCGATCGACGTCGATCGGTGCGACGGGTGCAACGCCTGCGTCGTGGCCTGCCGCACGGAGAACAACGTGCCGCCGGCCGGGCCCGATCAGGCCGCCATCGGCCGCACGATCGAGTGGCTCCGCGTCGAGCGCCACGTCGACGGAGAGTTCCCGAACGTTCGGGTCCGGTTCGTTCCCGTCATGTGCGTCCATTGCGACGAGGCGCCGTGCGCCGCCGTCTGCCCGGTGTCGGCGACCTACGAGACCCCCGACGGCCTGAACGCCCAGATTCACCCGCGGTGCATCGGCACGCGCGCGTGCGCGCAGGCCTGTCCCTACACGGTGCGGCATTTCAATTGGGGTGAGCCGAGCTGGGAGGCGCCGCTCGAGCAGACGATCAACCCCGACGTCGCGGTGCGCTGGAAGGGCATCATGGAGAAGTGCTCCTTCTGCGTCCAGCGGATCCGGCGCGCCGAGGACACCGCCCGCGGCGAGGAGCGCGAGGTCGCCGACGGCGAGGTGCAGCCGGCCTGCGCGCAGGCGTGCCCGGCGCAGGCGATCGTCTTCGGCGATCTGGACGATCACGAGAGCGCGGTGTCGCAACTGGCGGAGAGCCCGCGGGCCGAGCGGCCGATGGAAGAGCTGGGCACCGGCCCGCGCGTCTTCTATCTGAAGGAGGGGGACTGGCGTGGCAGCGTCCGACCGCGATCGAGCGATTGAAGATTCGCTGATCCGTCCGGTCTTCGAGACGAGCCGGACCGTCTGGATCGTCGTCGGCCTCCTGCTGGCGGTGATCGCGTTCGGCGGCTACCAGTGGGCCCGCCAGCTGGGCGAAGGCATGGTCATCGCCGGGATGAACCAGCCGGTCTACTGGGGCCTATACATCACGAACTACGTCTTCTTCATCGGCATCAGCCACGCCGGGACGCTCATCTCGGCGATCCTCCGGCTGACCCAGGCCGATTGGCGCCGGCCGATCACGCGCGCGGCCGAGGCGATCACCGTTTTCGCGCTGCTGATGGGCTCGAGCAACGTCCTCTGGCATCTCGGTCGACCCGAGTTGATCTACGTGCCGTTGCTGTACCCGCAGCCGCTCTCACCGCTCATCTGGGACGTCGTCTGTATCTCGCTCTACCTGATGGGCAGCATCACCTATCTGTACCTGCCACTCATCCCCGACCTGGCGATCCTGCGCGACCGTAGCCCGCGGCTGCGCTGGTTCTATCGTGCGGCGGCGCTCGGCTGGGAGGGCACGCCCGAACAGCACGCGTGGCTCGAGAAGCTGATCGGTATCATGGCCGTCGCGATCATTCCGATTGCCGTGTCGGTGCACACGGTCGTGTCGTGGGTCTTCGCGATGAACTTGATCCCGATGTGGCACTCGGCGATCTTTGGGCCCTACTTCGTCGTCGGCGCGATCTTCTCGGGAATCGCGGCGCTGCTGATCGCGATGGCGATTCTGCGCAAGACCTTCCGGCTCGAAGCCTACTTCCGGCCGATCCACTTCAACAACCTCGGGCTGTTGATGCTGACGATGGCCTGCCTCTGGTTCTACTTCACGTTCGCCGAGCACATGACCGTCTGGTACGGCAACGAGCCAGACGAGATGGCGGTGCTCAACTCGCGGCTTACGGGCCCGTTCTCGACGGTGTTCTGGTCGATGGTCGCCTGCTGCTTCGTCATCCCGCTCGGCATCCTGTCATTCCGGAGGTTGCGCACGATCGCCGGGACGGTCGTCGCGTCGTGCTTCGTCGTCGTAGGGATGTGGCTCGAGCGCTACATCATCGTGATCAGTTCGGCGTCGTATCCGCGCTCCGAGGCGATGTGGGACGCGGGCCGCTACACGCCGTCCCTGGTCGAGATCGGCCTGACGGGCGCTCAGTTCGCGGCGTTCGCGCTGCTCTACATCGTGTTTGCCAAGCTGTTTCCGCTGGTCTCCATCTGGGAGATCAAGGAGGCTGGCGAGCAAGACGTCAAGGCTGTGACCGATGTCCTCGACGCGCAGCGCACCGAGGAAGCGTGACGCCGCTGCCGTGCTAGAATTTCTGACAGCGGCCATGATGGAGAGACCGGCCGTAGGGTGGAGGCGACGACGGTGATGCAAAAGTTGATGGTGGCGGCGGTGGGGGTGTTCCTCGGCTCGGTGCTCCTCACGGCGGCTCAGGACCAGGTTCAGGAAATCTGGGAGGTGCCCGAAGAGGAGCGGGCGGTAGAGAATCCGATTGCGTCCGACGATGACGTCCTGGCCGAAGGCCAGCGGCTGTACGAGCGCAACTGCCGGATGTGCCACGGTGAGACCGGCCTGGGCGACGGCCCGGCGACCGCGCGGATCAAGCCGGCACCGCGGGACATCACGACCGCCGACGCGCAGGACCGGATGACCGACGGTGAGATGTTCTACAAGATCACGGTCGGCAAGCGTCCGATGCGCGAGTTTGAGAGCCGGCTCACCGAGGACGAGCGCTGGTCGGTCGTGCACTATCTGCGCACCTTGCGCGCCGGGTAGGCCGGCGCCGGCGGAGAAGTGATGAGGCGGGGCCCCGGTCCCGCCTCAGTCATGTACGGCCCACGCGCGGGGCGGTATAATCCACCTCTTTCCAGCAGAGCGATGCAGATGCGTGGCTACGCGGTCATCACGGTGTCCTACTGGGGCTTCACGCTGACCGACGGCGCGCTGCGAATGCTCGTCCTGCTGCACTTCCACACGCTCGGCTACACGCCGCTCGACCTCGCACTGCTGTTCCTGCTGTACGAGTTCTTCGGCGTCGTCACGAACCTCTTCGGCGGATGGATCGGCTCGCGCGTCGGCCTCCGGCGGACGCTCTTCGCCGGCTTGGCCTTGCAAGTGGTCGCGCTCGTGATGCTGTCCGGCGTCGACCCGACCTGGGTGCGGTGGCTCTCGGTCGGCTACGTGATGGCGGCGCAGGCGCTCTCGGGGATCGCAAAGGATCTGACGAAGCTCAGCTCGAAGAGCGCGGTCAAGCTGCTGGTGCCCGACGACGACGATTCGCGGTTCTTCCGCTGGGTTGCCTGGCTCACCGGCTCGAAGAACGCGCTCAAGGGACTCGGGTTCCTGATGGGCGGCGTCCTGCTCGGCTCGACCGGCTTCGCGGCGTCACTCTGGGTGATGGCGGGCGCGCTGACCCTGGCCCTGATTGGTGCCACGGCGACACTCCGCGGCGACTTGGGCAAGTCCAAGTCGTCGGCCCCGTTCACGCAGATCCTGTCGAAGAGCTACGAGATCAACGTGCTCTCGACAGCGCGGTTCTGCCTCTTCGGCGCGCGGGATGTCTGGTTCGCGGTCGGCCTGCCGCTCTTTCTGTACGACGTCGCCGGCTGGAGCTTCACCGGCGTCGGCGGCTTCCTGTCCGTCTGGGTCGTTGGCTACGGTGCGGTTCAGGCGGCGGCGCCCAGGTTACTGCAGCGCTACGGTGGCGCGGCGTCGGCGTCGCGCCACGCGCAGACCTGGGGCTTCGCGCTGGCCGTAGTCGCCGCCGCGATCGCTGCCGCGGTCTCGGCGGGGTTCTATTCGATCGTCTCGGTCGTGGGCGGCCTGGCGCTTTTCGGCATCGTCTTCGCCGTGAACTCGTCGGTCCACTCGTACCTGATCCTGGCCTACACCGACGCCGACCGCGTGGCGGCGAACGTCGGCTTCTACTACATGGCGAACGCGGCGGGCCGGCTCGTCGGCACGCTGCTGTCGGGCGCGCTGTACCTCGCGGGCGGGCTGTCGGCCTGCCTCTGGGGCTCGACGCTGCTCGTCCTGGCGGCTGCCGCGCTGGCGCTGGCCCTGCCGTCCGTCAGACCCGATCCGGCGATGCGGCCGGCCTAGAGGATTCGAAGGAGAAGTGGACATGTCTGATGACGTCAAGGCGCGTCGGGGAACAATCGGACGGCGTGGGTTCTTGCGCGCGGCGCCCGCGGCACTCGCGTCGGGCCTTCTGGCGCCCCGCGTCGCGGCGCAGGAGGAGGTCACGGCGGTGCCGACGTCCGCCGTTGAGGCGGCGGAGGGGCTGACCGGTCTCGACTTCATGCCGGCCGAGCAGGAGATGATGCAGGAGAATCTCGGCCGCCGGCTCGACAACTACGCCGAGTTGCGCGAGTTCGACGTCCCGCTCGACACCGAGCCGGCCGTTACGTTCACGCCGCATCTGCCCGGCCAGGCCCCCGAAGGCGAGGCGACCCCCGGGGCACGCCTGTTGCTCTCACCGGTCGATCCCATCACCGTGCCCGACTCGCTCGAGGACCTGGCATTCCTGCCGGTTCGAGCGCTGGCCTCGCTCGTCGAGCGGCGCGCTGTGACGTCGACCGCGCTGACCGAGATGTACCTGAACCGGCTCCGACGCCATGGTGACACGCTGCACTGCGTCGTGACGCTCACCGACACGCTTGCCCTCGAGCAAGCGCGGCAAGCCGATGCCGAGATCGCGGCCGGCCGCTACCGTGGGCCGCTGCACGGCATCCCGTGGGGCGCGAAGGATCTCCTGGCGACGCGGGGGATACGGACGACGTGGGGAGCCAAGCCCTACGAGTACCAGGTGATCGACGCGGACGCCACCGTCGTCGAGCGGTTGACCGAGGCCGGCGCGGTCCTCGTGGCGAAGCTCTCGATGGGTGCGCTCGCCCTGGGTGGCGTCTGGTTCGGTGGCTCGACGCGGAATCCGTGGAACCTGGAGCGCAGCTCGTCGGGGTCGTCGGCCGGTCCGGGCGCCGCGACGGCGGCCGGTCTGGTCGGTTTTTCGATCGGCACCGAGACGCGTGGCTCGATCATTTCGCCGTCGGCGGCGTGCGGGGTCACCGGCTTGCGCCCGACCTACGGGCGGGTGAGCCGCTACGGTGCGATGGCACTCAGCTGGACGATGGACAAGATCGGGCCGATGTGCCGCTCGGTCGAGGACTGCGCGCTGGTCTTCAACTCGATCTACGGCCCCGACGGGCGCGACGGGACTGTCACCGGTGCGCCGTTCGACTGGACGCCAGAGCCGCAGCTGGCCGGCCTGCGGGTCGGCTACCTGCGCGAGGAGTTCGATCAGATTCCGGACGATCTGCCCGAGGACCAGCGCGCCGTGCGCGAGGCGCAGCGCGCCGCGCTGGCCGCCGCGCTCGAGACCCTGCGCGGCGCCGGTGCGAATCTCGAACCGATCGAGATGCCCGGCATGCCGAGCGACGCGATCGGGTTCGTTCTGACAACCGAGGCTGCCGCGGCGTTCGACGACCTCACGCGCAGCCGCGGGATCGATCAGTTGACGTCCCAGAGCCAGCGGTCGTGGCCGAACACCTTCCGCTCGGGGCGGTTCGTCCCGGCGGTCGAGTATCTTCGGGCGCAGCGGGCGCGGACGTTGCTCCAGCGGCAGATGGAAGCGCTGATGGCTGACTACGACCTGTTCGTCTCGCCGTCGCGGAGCGGCAGCCTCGGCATCACGAACCTGACCGGCCACCCGGCCGTCGCGCTGAAAGCCGGGTTCGCCGATGGGATGCCGGTGTCACTGATGTTCACGGGTCGACTCTACGATGAGGCGACGATCCTCAGGGCGGCGCTGGCCTACGAGCGCGCGACGCCGTGGCGCAACCAGCACCCGGACCTGGAGGGCTGAGGGCGTCGGCGCAGCCGAAGCCCCGGCAGGATTGAGACCCTTCCCTGCAAACCGGTCACCGCAGGATGTGGGGCAGGGCTTCAGCCCTTCCATGAGAGAGCCAGCCGGTGTCAAGGCCGCCGGGCTGCGTCATTCCCCTAGGTTCTCCAGTCCAGTAGAATAACCCTCCGCGGCACGCGTAGCGGCCGGGTCTGGTCGGCGCACCCGCATCTGAAAGGGATACCCATGCGCATCAGGAACTCAATGGTCGTCGGTATCGGTGTCTGCCTCCTCGCCTTGTTCGTGGTCGGCAGCGTGTCGGCCCAGGGCAAGCGGGCCATCCGGCGCCCGGGCCAGTCGCCGAACGGTTTTCTCAGCCCCGCGGTCGCGGCCGGGGATTTCATCTATCTGTCAGGCAGCCTGTCCGGCGGCGACGACATCGACACGCAGACCCGCGGCGTCCTCGACAACCTCGGGGAGGTGCTCGAGCTGGCCGGTGTCGGCTACGACCGCGTGGCCTCCGCCACCGTCTACCTGACCGACGCGGCCAATTTCCAGGGGATGAACGGCGTCTTCCGCGAGTACTTTGCAACCGACCCGCCGGTGCGCACGACCGTCCGTACCGACCTGGCGCGCGAGGGCGCACTGGTCGAGATCTCGTTGATCGCGATCCGAAACGGCGCCGAGCGCACCGTTCTCCGGCCCGACGGCTGGCCAGACACCGCGCCGTACAGCTACGGGATCAAGTCGGGCGACACGGTCTTTCTCCCTGGACTGCTCGGCCGGAACTACGCCGACGGCTCGAGCGCGGAGGGCGGTATTCAGGGTGAGACCCGCGCCATCTTCGAGAACGCGCGACAGATTCTCGCCCTGGCCGACATGACGTTGAACGACGTCGTGCAGTCGCGGGTCTTCATCACCGATACGGCGCTGTTCCGCGACATGAATACCGCCTACAGTGAGCACTTCTCGGAGATTCCGCCGGCGCGCGCAACGGTGCGAGCCGATCTGATGGGGCCGGGGCTCAACCTCGAGATCACGATGGTCGCCGTGGCCGGCGAGAAGGAGCGGATCACCCGTCCGAACGCCGACGGCACGCCCGGCCGGCTGAGCCCGACCCTGAGCCATGCCGTGCGGGTCGGCGATCGGCTGTATCTCTCGGGAATGCTCGGCGTGAACGACGAAACGCGCAACAGCACCGAGGCCCAGTCGCGACAGACCCTGGCGACGATCGGCCGAACACTCGAAGTGGCCGGGTTCGGCGTCGAGGATCTGGTCGAAGGGATCGTCTATCTCACCGACATGAGTGAGTGGGCCGAAATGAACACTGCTTACCGCGAGGTGATCACCGTCGATGCCCCGACGCGCGCGGCGATCGGTACCGGCCTGATGAGTGGTGACGGGCGAGTCGAGATCATGTTCACGGCCGTGAGGTAGCCGGAACGCGAATGGTCGTCACGGTCCGGCACCACCTGGAGACCGCCGGGCAGGGCGACGCGCACGATCTGACACCGGCGGTGGCGTCCGCGCTGGCCGAGTCCGGCCTCGCGAATGGCACGGCGACGGTCTGCGTCGTCGGCTCGACCGCGGCGGTGACGACGCTGGAATTCGAGTCCGGCGTCATCGCCGACGTCGCCCGGGCCTGCGAGCAGATCGCGCCGAGGGACGGCGAGTACCAGCATCACCTGAGGTGGGGCGACGACAACGGGTCGAGCCACGTTCGGGCGGCGATGCTCGGGCCGTCGGTGACGATTCCCGTCGTCGACCGCGCCCTCACGCTGGGCACCTGGCAACAGTTGACGCTCGTCGAACTCGACACGCGGCCTCGGTCACGCGAGGTCGTCATCCAGCTCGTCGGAGACTGAGCCGGCCCTCATGTCCGAGACATCGCGCGCGGTCGAGGTCACCCGGGTCCGCGGCGGCGTCCGCGTCGTCGAGCACGACCACGCCGCGACCGAGGAGCCGATGGAGGTCCGGATCCACGGCGAGGCGTTCGCTGTCATCATGCGGACGCCCGGCCGCGATCACGATCTTGCCGCCGGGTTCCTCCTGTCGGAGCAGATCGTTCGAGGCCCTGACGAAATCGACGTCATCCGCCATTGCACCAATCCCGACACCCCGGAGCTCAAGAACATCGTCGACGTGACGCTCCACGGTGAGCCGCCGGCCGATCGGATCCGGGAGCGGCGACAGGTCGTGACCAGTTCATCGTGTGGGCTCTGCGGCCGGGTTACGCTCGACTCGCTGGAGGTCAAGGCCCCGGCGATAGACGGCGGAGAGCAGGTGACGGGCGAGGCGGTGCTCGAGTGGCCCAACCGCCTCCGCTTCGCGCAGGCGGCCTTCGATCGGACCGGCGGCATGCACGCTGCCGGACTGTTCGACGCGACGGATGTCCTGCTCGACGTAGCGGAGGACGTCGGGCGACACAGCGCGGTCGACAAGGTCGTCGGTCGGATGCTGCTGCTCGAACGCCTGCCACTCACCGCCTACGGCCTGGCCGTCTCGGGCCGGGCGTCGTTCGAGATCATCCAGAAGGCGCTTCTGGCCGGCATCCCCATCGTCGCCGCCGTCTCGGCGCCGTCAACGCTCGCGATCGAACTGGCCGAGGAATCCGGGATCACGCTGCTCGGTTTCGTCCGTGACGGCGGGTACAACATCTACTCCCACGCCAAACGAATCACGTAGCGCGCGCGGGATGCGGACGACGGGTTCCCAAGTCTTGTCTGGTTCTGCAGGTGTGGGCAACGCTACCGATCCTTCGCCCGCCGCATCGCGGAATCGACGCCGAGGCTTTCGTCGGTATCTGTCGTCAGGTGGTGGTCCTCCGTCCCGTAGAGGAACGAGTTATCCTCCATCGACTCGATGACGGCGAGGACGTCGCGCCGGGAGACTTGCCCGAGCAGCCGGCCGTCACTGTCGGTGACCGGCAGGCGGCGGTAGTGGTTCTGGACGAAGCGGGTGATCAGATCGTAGACGCTCGTCGACGGAGCGACCGCGTCGACCTTGCCGGTCATGTAGTTCGAAACCTTGCCGCCCGGCACGCCGTCGTAGGCGACGGCGGTCAACACCTTCAGGCAGTCCTTCTCCGAGAGAACGCCGACGACGGCGCCGGCCTCGTGCACGACCGGCGCGCCGGAAATCTTCTTCTTCAAGAGAACGCGCATCGCCGCGTAGATGTCGTCGTCGGGCGAGAGTGTCACGACCCGCTTGGTCATGATGTCGGCTGCGGTGCGGTTCGGCATGGGAGGGCCTCCTTGCAAACGTCAGGGCTTGATCAGCCCCGCAAGAGTCCGTACGCCGAGGGTCGGATCCGGCTCGTGACCGATGGTAGCAGAGGCGGACGCCGATCCCGCACATCGTGAAACAAGGCACAAGCGACGGCTGGGCGCGGCGAGCTGGTTCCTAGTCGTCGCCTGGAACCCGTGCTCTTCCGGTCATCGGGACGAACTGGACCGGGATCGTCTGCTCCTCGGTGACGGCGGCCGCGGTCTTCGTGATCACGGTCATCACCTGGAAGTCCCGCCCGACTGGCAGGACCAGCCTTGCGCCGACGGCGAGCTGGTCGACGAGCGGCTGCGGGACGTGGTCGGGCGCGGCGGTCACCATGATGCCGTCGAACGGCCCGTGCTCGGGCCAGCCGATGTAGCCGTCGCCCGCCTTCGCCGTGACGTTGTCGAAACCGAGTGTCGCCAGATCAGCTGCGGCGCGCGTGGCCAGTTCCTCGACGATCTCGATCGTGTAGACCTCTGCGGCGACCTCCGAGAGGACCGCCGCCTGGTAGCCCGAGCCGGTGCCGATCTCGAGGACTCTGGTTGGCGCATCGGGCGGCAGGTCCAGCAGCTGCGTCATGTAGGCGACGATGTAGGGCTGCGAGATCGTCTGCTCGTAACCGATTGGCAGCGGGTGATCGTTGTAGGCCATCTCCCGGACCGCCTCGGGGACCAGCAGATGCCGCGGCACCCGCCGCATCGCGTCGAGGACCACCGGGTTGGTGATGTCTCGACCGCGGAGCTGCGTCTCGACCATTCGTTCCCGCTGGGCCGCCCAATCGGGCTGTGTGTTGGCGCCCGGAGGCGACGTGGCGGTGCCGGAGGACCCGCCGGCGGCGCAGGCCAGGCCGGTCAAGAAGAGGAGGGACGCGAGGGCGAGGAAGCGCGGAGTCTCGTTTGGCATCTTCGACACGGTCGAGCCTCGCTGACGTCGCTCGGGTATTCTACGCGGGAGCGAGCCCGACCTCCATGCTGTTCCTCTTCGCAGCCGTCGACGCAACTTCGCTGCTGGTGCCGGCGTTTCGGGAGCGCGGCTTCGAGCTGAGGACGATCTGCTGATGTCTAATGGTTCGGATTCGCGGGCGACAGCCGCGGCGGCGTGGGCGGTGCATCTCTACACCGCCGCCACCGGCGTCATCGCGCTCCTGGCGCTCCGCGCGTTTATCGACGGTGACCCGCGCACCGGCTTCCTCTGGCTCTGGCTCGCCGTCGCGATCGATTCGACCGACGGCGCGCTCGCGCGGTGGGTTCGGGTCAAGGAGCGGACGCCGCGATTCGACGGGACGCTCCTCGACAATCTCGTCGACTACCTGACGTTCGTCTTCGTTCCGGCGTGGGTCGTCTCACTCGAAGCTGTCGTGCCGGCGGAATGGGGGATGCCGCTGGCCGTCGGGATGCTGCTGGCGTCTGCCTATGGCTTCAGCCACAAGGACGCGAAGACCGACGACCATTTCTTCAGCGGATTTCCTTCGTACTGGAACATCGTCGCGTTCTACCTCTACACGCTCGGGATGCCGGCCACCGTCAACGGGGTCATGGTGGGCGGCTTGGTGGTCCTTGTCCTCGTGCCGGTCGGCTTCGTCTATCCGTCGCGGACGCCGACCCTGCGCGGCCTGACGCTCTTCGGCGGCACGATCTGGGCGGTCGCCATGCTCGTCGCCGCGTGGACGTTCGATGGGGGAGTGAGCCAGGTCGCGCGGTGGTCGATGGCGTATCCGATCTATTACATCGGGTTGTCGGTGGTGTTGAACGCCAGGCGGGGTGTCGGCGACAACTAGGACCTCGCCCTTCGGGCTCGTCCAGGCAGCCCTAAAGGGACTGCCCTACGGTATCCCGAGCCAGGCCTCGACTCGCTCTTCTTGGAGGAAATGCGCGTTCGGGTCGACCTCGAGCTGCCAGGCGTCGTCCGGTGCCTCACCGAGCGTCGCGGCAATCCTTCGCAACATCCCGCGGCGCGAGACGAGGACTGAGACCTCGTCGCCCGGCGCGTACTGCCGCAGCCGTGTATTCCACTCGCCCGCACCGACGCGGAAGTCGTCGACCGCGACGACCTCGTCCTCGACGTTGAAGCCGGCGTCGTAGGCCGGCGTCTCCCGCCCGGGCCAGCCGTACTGGAGGACGCCCAGGACGCTGTAGGTCCAGCGCCAGGTGGGGAGGCGACCGTGGCGGCGGGGCATCGGTGATTCTCTACGCGTGGGAGACAGGGTAGGGTAGGAGCCTGGCGTCCGATGGCCAAGAGTGCAGTCATGACACCGTGGTGGCGGACGCCGATCCGGATCGGTGCGACGGCGGCTGCCGTCTGGCTGCTGCTGGTGGGCGGACTGATGCTCTTCGAGCGCCACCTCATTTATTTTCCGATCGGCCCCCTCGCGGCCGAGCCGCGCGACTACGGCCTCGACGCCGAAGAACTGCGGCTGCGGGCCAGCGACGGCGTCGAACTGCACGGTTGGCACTTTCGTGAAAACGGCGATCGGGTGCTCGTCTGGTTCCACGGCAACGCGGGGAACATCAGCCACCGGCTCGACAACGCCCAGCGGCTCGTCCGACGTTTCGGCCTCGACATCATCCTCGTCGACTATCGCGGCTACGGCCTGAGCGACGGCACGCCAGACGAGGCGGGGCTCTACCTGGACGGCCTGGCGATGTACCAGGCTGCGCTCGACGCCGGGTTCGCTAGCGGGCAGGTCGTCGTCTTCGGCCGCTCGATCGGTGCGGCGGTCGCGCTCGACGTGGCGGTGAAGCGACCGGTCGGCGCACTCGTCCTCGAATCGCCGTTTCTCTCGCTGCCCGAGCTGGCCCGTCGGCACTATCCGTTCGTGCCGGCCGCGCTCGTCAGGACGCAGTTCGATAGCCGACGGAAGATCGCTCGGGTGTCGGCGCCGATGCTCGTCCTGCACGGCGACCGCGACGATATCGTTCCGATCGCACATGGCCGGACACTCTTCGACCTGGCGCCCGAGCCGAAGCGGTTCCACACGATCCACGGTGCCGGTCACAACGACACCTATGACGTCGGTGGAGACGACTACTGGGAGGCGTGGCGGGTCTTCCTGGAAGGGCTGAAGGTGGAAGGCTAACGGAGAAGACGGGAGACCCGTGCGGGGGCTCGGGGCGAAGCCCCGACCTAAAGAAGTTCGGCCGCATGCACGGCGGCGCCGAGTAGGCCGGGCTGCGGGTGGAGGATGACCGCCACCGGTACTGCGGCCAGCAGGTCGGTCATCGGCGGCTTGTTCCGGAACGCCTCGAGGAAGCCGCCAGACTCGAGGGCCGGCAGGATCTGGGGCGCGATGCCGCCGCCGACATAGATGCCGCCGGTTGCCGTCGACCTGAGCGCGAGGTTCCCGGCTTCGGCACCGTAGGCCGACACGAACATCTCGAGGGCCTCGACGCACGCGCGGCAGTCGCCGGCGAGCGCCGAGGTCGTGATCTGCGCGGGCACGTCGTCTGGATTCTCGGCGGTTCCGGCGACGCAGGGTTCGTCGTGGACGAAGCAGTACAGGTTGACGAGCCCAGATCCCGAGAGGACGTCCTCCAGCCGCACCCGTCCCAAACTCTCGGACAGGTCGCGGACGAAGTCGAGTTCTCGCGGGGTTCGGGCCGCGAAGTCGGCATGGCCGGCTTCGGAGGCCGCCGGGACGAAGTGTCCGTCCTGATTGTGGAGCAAGGCCTCCCCCAAGCCGGTGCCGGCGGCAATCAGCGCGGCGCTCCCCGACCCGAGCGGTTCACCTTCCTGCAGGGTGGCCAGTTCGTCCTGGCCGAGGGCCGAGACCGAGTACGCCATGGCCTCGAGGTCGTTCAGTAGGGCGATCCGGGCGATGCCGAACCGCGAACCGATCTCGGCGGCCTCGATCGTCCAGGGCACGTTCGTCAGCCGCGCCGTGCCTTCGAGCACGGGCCCGGCCACGCCGAAACAGGCGCTTTCGATCGGGCCGGTCTCGTTCGACGGCGCGAGGAACTCGTCGAGCATGGCGGCCATGCCGTCATGGTCGAGAGAGGCGAACCGCGCGGTGCGGATCGGGAGCGGTCGATCCGGCTCTCGGCGGAACAGGCCGAGGCGTGTCGTGGTGCCGCCGACGTCGGCAGCGAGTAGCATCACGTCGTTTCTCCTCGCGCTGCGGCATCTCGGCCGCGGCACACGGGGTCCTGTGTCGCATTGTGGTCGGATGCTGCTTGACTTTACAACCGTTCTCGTTCATCTTTCCCTCCGAACAACGGTCTTACGCACTGATCTGGAGCGCCAGTATCCGATCCTGATGCGTCGTCTGCTTCACCGTTTCGCCACGTCACGCCTTCGACACACCTCGGTGGGGATCTCTCGGTGACACCATCGTCCTCACCCGCCGGCCGGCTCGACTCGGCGCTCTCGTTCGCCAATCAGGTCGTCGTGTTCAGTGGCCGCCTCGCGTCGCTCGGCCGCAAGGACGCGTTCTCGCTCGTCCAGCGGCTGGGCGGCGAAGCCGCCGACGAGGTGAGTTCGCGCACGACGATGCTCGTGATCGGTGCCGACGGGGCGGGTCGAGGAGCGAGCCGGTTGGCGATCGCGGATGCCTCGGCTCCCGGCGACAAGAGTCGCAAGCTGCAGCGGGCCGAGCAGGTCAACGCTAGAACACCGGGACAGGTCCACATCGTCAGCGAAGCAGACTTCTGCGATCTGGGCGGGCTCCCCGCCCCAGAGGCGCCGGGGCACGAGTTGTACAGCGTGCGGGAGATCCGCGAACTGTATCCAGCGGTCCGCGACGATCACCTGCGCTACCTGGAGAAGTGGCGCCTGATCCGGGTCGTGGCGAGGACCAACGCCAGCCGCTACTTCGAGTTTCCCGACCTGGCGGTCATCAAGCAGGTGCGCGCCGAACTGGATGAGGGCCGACCGTTTCGTGCGATCGTCCGGACCCTCGTCTCGCAGCGGGAAGGGCAACTCGCGTTCGACTTCCAGCCTGGCCGCAGCAGCCCCGCACATCCCGCCAAGGTCGTGGCGCTGCAGGTGCAGCCGAAACCTCGAACGGCCGACCTCGGGCAGGTGCAGCCGCCGCCGATGGACTGCCAGTCGAACCTGGCCGCGCGCTACTTCAGCGAGGGCGCGGGGCTGGACGAGGGCGACGTGGTCCAGCAGGAGCAGGCGATCGGCGCCTATCGACAGGCGCTGGTGCTCGATCCGACGCTGGTGCCGGCGCTGGTGAACCTAGCGAACCTGCACTACGCCCGCGACGAACTGGTCGAGGCGCAGGCGCTCTACGAGCGTGCGATCAATCTCGAGCCGGAATGCTTCGAGGCCTACTTCAATCTCGGCAACATCCAGCACGATCTCGGCCGGTTCGGCGATGCGCGCGAGTGCTATCAGGCGGCGGTTCAGCTGAATCCCGGACACGCCGATACGCATTTCTACCTTGCCGTGACGCTGGAGAAGCTGGGCCGTTCGCAGGATGCGCGGCCGCACTGGCGGGCGTATCAGGAGCTGGCGCCGGAGGGGGAGTGGGTGGCGCTGGCGAAGGAATTCTCTGAGTAGGGCGGGGCTTTAGCCCCGCCTGGGCGAGCCGAAGGCGAAGCCCTTCACCCCTGCCAATCCTGGTCGGGCCGCTTTCGCGGCGCCCGCCGCGCCTTGAAGAACTTGCAGTCCGGGCACCAGGCTTCGGGGTTGAAGCCACTCGTACCGGCGAACGGCTGCACGTCGCGGTGCGCGCAGTAGCTGACGCTGCCGCCATCGGGCGTCGTATGCCACCGACAGCTGCGAAACCGCTCAGCCGCTGGCGAGAGGGCAGTTGGTGGCGTGTCCCCGGGTGCCGCGTCGGTCGCCGCCGCCGCGCCGGAACCCTCGGGCGTGGGCGCGGGCGCGTCCGTCTCGGTGCGTGGATCGTCGCTCATCCGTTCGATGTCAGCCAGCGGTATTCGAGGGCTCGGGAAACGGACTAGCGTGCGCGGAAGGTAATGATGCCGCGTGCCGGATCGTAGGGTGACACACCGACGGTCACCCGGTCGCCCGGCACGACCTTGATGCGGAAGCGGCGCATGCGGCCGCTGAGCTGTGCCAGCACTTCGTGTCCCGGGTCGCACTCCACACGATAGAGGCCGCCGCTGTGCACCGCGACGACCGTCCCTTGAACATCGATCAGATCTTCTTTGCTCAAAAATGCGTTCCTTCCAACGAATAGTCTCCCACAAGCTGACGCTCCCGTGCAACGAGGGCTTCAGCGCAGCGCGCGCACGGCGGCCTCGACCTGGCCTGCCAGGTCCGCGTAGTCGTCGCCCTCCAGCACGAGCGGCGCGCCGAAAGCGACGCGCACCCGGCCCGGGCGGGCCATCCGCGCGCTTGGCGGCAGCACCGTGTTCGCGCCGAAGATCTGGACCGGCACGACCGGCACCTCGAGCCGCGCGGCGATCATCCCGACACCCGGCTGGAAGGCTTCGATCTCATCGGGCGCGTCCCGACGGCCCTCCGGAAAGATCAACGGACAGTAGCCGTCGCTGACGAGGTCGCCGATGTAGCGGAGGGTCTGGCGTGTGCCTGCCTCGCGCTGGGGCAGTGGAAACGCGTTGAAGAAGAGCGCGGCCAGGTAGTAGTTGAGGCTGCTCGTGAATCGCGCCCGGCGTCCGTGGTTCGCCGGGAAGAAATGCGCTTTGAAGAACTCCTTGGCCATCGCCGGAGCGACCTGGTAGCGCCAGCGTCTGGGCAGCGCGGAGAGAATTGCCGGCGTGTCGAGGTGGCTCTGGTGGTTGGCGGCGAAGATGACCGGACCAGGCAGCCCCTCGAGGTGCTCCCGGCCACTCACCTCGAGCCAGATGAACAGCCGACCGATCGGCAGGATCCACGTCGGCAGGCTCACCCGACGGATGAGGCGCGCCAGGCCCCGCCGGTTCCACGATGGGAAGTCGAACTGCGGGGCGCTCGGCGCCGACGGCAGGCGCGTGCCGGCGCCGCCGACCAGGCCGCGCAGATCAGCGACCGTGACCGCGGCCGCGAAGGCCATTTCATCCACCGTCGCGTCGAAGCGCTGCTCGAGGGCCATCATCAGTTCCATCCGTTCGAGTGAGCTGAGGCCGAGTTCGTCGATGGTGGTTGCGGCCGTCACGGCCCGCCCCTCGGCGAACGTGGCCACGACGTCCTCCACGGTCGCATTGGCCGCGGCGCGCGGCGTGGACAGCCCGTCTGTCCCGGCCGAGACCCACTGGCGGATCTCCCGGCGCTTCAGCTTGCGGGTCCCGTCGGTCCGGGGGAGCGCGTCGTCCGGCCAAACCGAGACACCGCGGATCTTCTGATGGTCCTCGAGTTGTGCGTTGACGCGGCGGATGACGTCGTCACGCTCGGCACCGTCGTTCAGCACCAGCACGGCATGCACCCGTTCCTGGGCGCCGGTGGCCACCCCGATCACGGCCGATTCCTCGACGCCGGGGTCCTGGTTGAGGACCCGTTCGATGTCGTCGGGGAAAACGTTCAGGCCCTCGGGCGTGACGATGACCTCCTTCTTGCGGCCGCGGATCGACAGCCGCCCGTCGGCGTCCAGGGCACCGATGTCGCCGGTATGGAACCAACCGTCCGTGAACGATGCCGCGGTCTCGTCAGGCGCGCCGTAGTAGCCCGAGGTCACGTTGTCGCCACGTACCAGAATCTCGCCGTCGTCTCCGAGCTTCAGTTCGACGCCGGCGATCGGCCGGCCGACCGATCCGCGCCGGGACCGGAACGGGTGATTGAGCGTCACGATCGGTGCGGTCTCGGTCAGGCCGTAGCCCTGAATCACCAGGAAGCCCAGGCGCGACCAGAAGGCCTCCAGTTCGGGATCGAGCGGTGCCGCGCCGACCACGAAGCTCCAAAACTTCCATCCGAACATCCGGTGCACCGCGCGGTAGCGCCACCAACGCTGGGGAATGCTGAGCCGGGGGCCGTCGGTCATCGCCTCGGCGGCCTCGGGCGCGCTCCTGACGACGTGCTCCTTCAGGACCTCGAGGATCTTCGGCACGCACGTCAGCACCGACACCCGGCGTGACCGCACCAGGCGGGCGATCTCGACGGGGTTGTAGCCCCGCATGAAGACGACGGTGCCGTGAAGCATCGGCGGGATGAAGGTGGCCATCGCCTGGCCGAACATATGGCTGAGCGGCAGCAGGTTCAGGAACCGCACGGGCGAGAACGGCCAAGCGTAGCGACGATAGCGCCGAATCTCCCGCTCCACGGGCACGATGTTCGCGAGCACGTTGCCGTGGGTGATCACGACGCCCTTCGGATCGGCGGTGGCGCCCGACGTGAAGATGACTTCGGCGACGTCCTGCCCGCCGGCTGTCGCGCGCTGGGGTGGAATGGTTGCGGCCGGCGCGGTGTCGGCCGACAACTCCGCGAGCCGCCAGACCGGCACGCCGCCCGTCTCCGGCCGGGGCACCTCTTCGCCGATCAGCACCGCCTTGGCGTCGACGATCCCTTGGACCGACCGCAAGAGATCAGCCGAAGCGCGGTAGTCGATCGGCACGACGACGACGCCTTCCAGCAGGCATCCCCAGAAGGCGACCAACCACTCGGCGCGATTCTCACCCCAGACGATGACCTTGTCCGTTGCGCCGACGCCTTCCCGACGCAACCGCGCCGCGAACGCGCGGGCGAGGGCAGCGATCTGCTCATAGCTGAACGTCCAGTGGCGCAGACCGTCGTCGTACGCGACGAATTCCGCGCTCGAGCCTTCGAGCTCGGAGAAGAAATCGAGTAACGAATCCCGCCGCATGGCTGCATTATGATGTAAGACTCGACCGATCGATCATGACCATCCCCGCGGCGTTGGTGGCGCCGGCCGATCGACTCGACGGCGTGCCGGCGGGCGAGGCCCCAGAACCCGAGGGTCTCTCGCGGCGCCACCTGCTGCGGCTGCTGACCGATCGCCGGGTGACGACCCTCGACGCCAGCGTGTTGTCCGCGCTGGCGACCATGGACGGGGCCACCGTGGTGGACGCGGCCGGCCGGTTGCTGGCGGTGGGGGCGATTCTGATGCATCCGCGGCCGGCGGCCAGTGGCGGTGTGGTCGTCGAGGGGGCCCGGACGACCGCGGCCATCCAGGCCTCGCAGTTCGGCCCGGTGCTGAAGGTGAGTGAGGACGGCGTCCTGTCGTTCTACGACGACCAGATGATCTGGGAGATCTGAACGTGACGATGTTCGTGTACGCCGTCCTGATCGCCTTCCAGATCTGGGCCATCGTCGACTGTCTGCGCCAGCGGACACGGCTGCTCTGGGTGATGGCGGTGTTGCTGTTCGGGCCGTTCGGGGCGCTCGCCTACGTCGTGAGTGAGCTGCTGCGCGGACGCCGGTTCGGGCAGGCGCCGTCCGAGGCGCCGGTCGAGAGCGATCCCCGGATTGCCGAGTTCGAGGGGTTGCTGGCCGCGAACCCCGCGCCGGCGCTGTTCATCGAACTGGGCGATCTGCACGCGCAGCGAGGCGACCACCGGTCGGCGGCCGAGGCGTACGGCCGGTCGCTCGAGACCGATCCCGACAGCCTGTACGCGCGCTACCACCTCGGGCTCGAGTTCAAGGCCCAGGGCCGGAACACCGAGGCGGTCGAGGAGTTGAAGCAGGTCTTCGCCGCCGATCCGAAGTACGACTATCGCGCGGCCGCGGAGGCGCTCGCCGACGTCCTGCTCGCCGCCGGGCGGGACCGCGAGGCGCTCGACCAGTATGCCTCGGTCGCCGGCGCCTCCTCCCGGGCGCGCCCGAAGTTCTACTGGGGATGGCTGGTCGACAAGGCGGGCGACGCGGCCGCGGCCGCGCGGATCATGCAAGAGATCGTCGATGAGGAAGAGTCGGTGCCCGACTACCTACGCTCGGGCGAGTCCCCGTGGATCGACCGCGCCCGCCGCTACCTCGACGGATGGCCCTCCGAGACCCTGCTCGCTCCCCAATCGAAGTGAGCGGAACGGGCATCGCGGGTCTGAAGACCCGCGCCACGGGATCAGAAGTTACTTGAAGGACACGCCGACGCTGAAGACCATCAGCGTCATGCGCGGCAGCGGCGGCTCCGTCTCGGTGCCCGGCTGCGGGCTGATCGCATAGAACCGCAGGTCGAGCGCGAAGGCGAGGTGATCCTTCGCGAACCAGCGTCCGCCGCCGCCATAGTTGATTGTCGAGAATCGCCGATCGTCGCGCTCGTCCTCCACGGGTCCGACGCTGAAGATCGACGAGCCGAGGCCGCCGCTGATGTAGCTCCACCCGGTGACGCCACCGAAATTGAACGACAGCTGCGGTGCGATGGTGGCAAACGTCGTGCGGATGACTAGCAGGTCGAGGATCTCTTCGAGGTCCTCGTCCACCGGCGTGACCTCCACTTCCGGTGCCTTCTCGCCCCGCGAGACCATCGCCTGGACTCCCACGCCAAAAGTGATCGCCTTCCAGCTGATCGGGTAGACGTGGATGCCGACGTCGAGGCCGAGCCCCCGCGACGACAGTTGCAGCGGCGACAGGTTGCGACCGAGCGCGACCTCCTCGTTCTGGCCGTAGATCGGGATGGCGCCGCGCACGTCCACGGCGAACTTCGCTACGCCGACCGGGTCCTGCGCATCGGCGTCAGTGACTCCGAACGTGAACAGTGCCGCGAGAGTGCTGTAGAGGAAAATGGCGTGACGACCCGCGCGCATGCCCCAGTATACAAGCGGGCGCGGACGGCTTCAGTCGCCGTATGCGGCGACCATCCAGCGTTGGTTGGCCGGCAAGACGGCACGGAGCGCCGCGACCGAGGGTCGAGCGCCGATCCTAGCCGGGGGCGAGTGGTCGCGGGCCGGGGTGTCAGGCTTGGTGGCGCCGGTCTGAGTCGGTCGCCGCGTGAGGCTGGACGTGCGCTTGGAAACTGGCATTCCGGTTTCTCCCCCCGTAACTCTTCGTATCGACCGCCGCGAGGCGGACTTTAGAGCGGCTATACTGACGCGCGAGCGGCAGCTGGCCCGACCCTGCTCGGCGGGAGTCTGAGACGATGAACATGGTCACCCTGGACGCGATCGACAAGGCCGCCGAGCGGATTGCCGGCGTGGCGCGCCGGACGCCGCTGATGGAAGTCGCGCCGCTGACGGGCGAACCGCCCATCTGGGTCAAGTGCGAGAACCTCCAGGCGGCCGGTGCCTTCAAGATCCGTGGCGCCTACAACACCGTGGCTCAACTGGACGAGGCCGCGCGGGGGCGAGGCGTCATCACCTACTCGTCGGGTAACCACGCGCAGGCGGTGGCCCTGGCCGCCCGCACGCTCGGCGCGCAGGCGACTGTCGTCATGCCGACGACGGCGCCGCGCATCAAGATCGACGGTGCGCGGGAACTCGGGGCGGAGGTCTTGTTCGAGGGCACGACGTCGCAAGAGCGCCGGGTTCGGGCAGAGGCCGAGGCCGAGTCGCGCGAGCTGACGCTCGTGCAGCCGTTCGACCACGAATGGATCGTCGCCGGCCAGGGTACGGTCGGCCGAGAGATTCTTGAACAGCGCCCCGATCTGGCGACCGTGGTCGTGCCCATCGGCGGCGGTGGGCTCGTCGCCGGTGTCTCGGCCGCGGTCAAGCAGACCAACCCCAACGTCCGTGTCATCGGAGTGGAACCGGTCGGGGCCGCCAAGATGACGGCCTCACTCGACGCCGGGCGACCCGTCACACTCGACCGGGTGGCGAGCGTCGCCGACGGGCTGCTGCCGGTGCGGCCGGGCGACCTGACGTTCGCCCATGTGCAGCAGTTCGTCGACGAGGTCGTGACCGTCGAGGACCGGGCGATTGCCGAGGCCGTCGTCTGGCTCCACCGGCGCGCGAAGCTGGTGGTCGAGCCGAGCGGAGCTGCGTCGGTCGCGGCGGTGCGGCAGCTGGGCGCCGGTGTCCGCCGGCCGGTCGTGGCGATCCTGAGCGGCGGCAACATGGCGCCGGACACGCTCGCCGCGTGCGTGGCGCTGGCCGGCTAGTCCTCCGGCTTCGGCACGCGCCGTGCCTCGGCCAGGGCGATCGCCTCGTCGAGATTGCCGGCCTGCCCGTCGAGCTGGAGTTCGTAGACCGCCTTGAGCGCCTCGCCGAGCATCGGTCCGGGCGTCCACCCGCGCGCGACCAGATGCCGGCCCTTCAGCAGCGCCTCGGGCGGCGCGTGTTCCACCCCCAGAGCCCGGGCCCGCTCGATGAACCAGTCCATTGCCGAGCAGTCGAACTCCCCGGTGCGCCCGCGACAATCCGCTGCCGCCAGTCGCGCCAGCAGTTCGAGGTCGACCTTGCGGGCCAGCCGTCGAAACGCGCCGTCCCCGACGCCGTCGCGCGCACGCTGCCACATCCCCGGCTTCAGATGATGTGCGACGAGTCCGAGGACCTGCTGGCGTACGTCGAAGCCGTCCATCGTGTGAACGTTGAGCCGATCGAGGAGCGCCGTCGCCGGCGGCACACCGGCCGCCTCGTGGTCGAGCGACCGGATCCGGCCGTCGAGGAACTTCGTCGTGGCGGGTTTTCCGAGGTCGTGGCAGACGGCCCCGAGCATGATGGCCACCTGCGCCGGATGGGCCAGATCGTCGATGCGTTGGCGCGCCTCGTCGACGACCAGCAGCGTGTGCGTCCACACGTCGCCCTCCGGATGCCATTCGGGCTCCTGCGGGCAGTCGACGAGCGGGACCAGCTCCGGCAGCAGACGTGCGACGACGCCGAGCGAGTGCGCCAGCGCCAGCCCGAGTGCCGGCCGGGGCGCCAGCAGGAGGAGTTTCTCGAGTTCGCCCCAGATCCGCTCGGCGGGCAGGTCGTCGAGCGGCAGGTCGGCGCACAGACGAGCCGTCTGGGCCTCGAGTTCGAATTCGAAGCGCGCGGCGAACTGCACTGCCCGCAGGACGCGGAGGCTGTCGTCGCCGAAGGTCTCCGGGTCGACGGCGCGCAGGACACCGCGTTCGAGGTCGGCGCGGCCACCGTGCGGGTCGACGTACTCCTCGGTCAGTGGGTTCCAGCCGATGGCGTTGATCGTGAAGTCGCGTCGCCGGAACGCCTGGTCGTAGGGGAGGTCGGGATCGCCGCCGACGGTGAAGCCTCGATGCCCCCGACCGCTCTTCGACTCGAGGCGCGGGAGCGCGACATCGATCGCGCCGACCTTGTACACCGTGAAGCTCTCCCCGACCGCGTTGACCGAGCCAAACTGCTCAAGCTGTGCCCGGAGTGTTTCGGCCGGCACCCCGTAGACCTCGAGGTCGATATCCTTCGAGGGATGCCCCCGCAGCCGGTCGCGCACCCAGCCGCCGACGATGAGCGCGTGGCCGCCTGCGGCCTCGATCGCGCGGGCGATCGGCAGGGCGATGTCGGGATCTGACGTCATGGCGAGCAGGTGGCCGGCCGGGCCAGCCGAAAACCGTAGTCGGTGTAGCGGTAGGTCGGGTCGAGCCTGCTCCGGGCGGCGACCCGGCTCACGGTCGTGGCGTGCCGCCACGCGCCGCCGCGGGACGCGCGCCGCACACCCGTCACCGGCCCGGTCGGGTTCAACGCGGGCGACCGCCCGTAGAAATCGGCGGCATGCCAGTCGGTGCACCACTCGTGGATGTTGGCGCCGATGCCGTACAGGCCGAAGTCGCTGGGCTCGCCCAGCGTGACGGGCCACGGTCCGTCGAGCGGACCCCGACCTTCGTTCGGTACCCAGCTGGGCACAGTGTCGCCGTCCGGATAGCGCGGCCGGTGCCGCGTCCCCGTGCCGCGCGCTCCCACTGGGCTTCGCTCGGCAAGTGGACGGTCGATCCGGCGGCCGACCGCCAGGCGCAGTACGCCACGGCGTCGTCCCAGCTGACGCCCACCACCGGTTGGTCCGGTCGGGAGAGTTCGGGCGCCCCCCCACTCGCGGGGATGCGGATGTTCGGTGGCGCTGAGAAACTCGGCGTAGGCCTCGCGCGTGACCGGCGCGATCGCCATCTCGAAGGCGTCGACCCAGACGTGGTGCACTGGTCGCTCGTCGGCCTGGCCGTCAGCGCTGCCCATCGCGATCCAGCCAGCCGGGATGAGCGCGAACCCGCGAGGGGCGGCTCCCACGTCGGCGCCCGACGCCGATCGGTCACCGCTCGGGCCGTCGAGCCGGGGAGGCGTCACGACCATGACGGGGTCAGTGCGTGGAGTGCTCGGTGCGCGGCGTCAGGAGGTGCTGGATCGAGCGAGCGTAGTAGCGGAGGACGAATCGATCGCGGACCCGGCAGCGCGTGCCGTCGACGACGAGGATGCCGCGCTCGACCATCGTCTCGAGCGCCTCGCTCAGAGCCTGCTCACCGCTGTCCACGGCGAGGTTGGCGTTGGCGCTACGCAGGATCTCGATGAACCCGTCGATCCGGTCCGTCAATTCCTTCATCTCGATCGACGCGCGGATCGCCGCGGCCACGAGCGCGGTCGGCAAGACCTTGTGCAGCTTGCCGATGCGATCTCCGATGTGCCGGGCCAGGGCCATCACCTCGCGGCGCGACTCGGGGTCGAAGTTCTGGAGTGCAACCGGGGTTCCGAACGTGACGAATGCCCGCGACTGGTAGCCGACGCCGTGGCGAACCATCTCGGCCAGTTCCCTCGCGAAGGGTCGCTGGCGGCGCTTCACGCCCTGATGCGCCAGCACCTGATCTTCGAGGACCAGATCGTAGGCGACCGCTATCGGCAGGATCGTCAGGTCGTCTCGGCCCGCCTGGAGCGCGGCGTGCAGCAGCCCGGTCTTCGGCGGCTTCATCGCGCCGTTGTACGAGCGGCCCCCCTCGAGATACACCAGAAAATCATGGCGCTTCAGCAGTTCGGCGACGTAGGCCTTGAGCGTCACGAAATACGCCGGATCTTTCGTGTTCCGCCGGATCGGGATGGCGCCGGTCACATGCCGGTGCAGCAGGCCCAGCGCCCCACCGAACAGATTGATACCCGCGGCGATGATCGGCGGTCGGATGCCGTTGTCGTCGAGGATGACCGGTTCGATTAGATAGTCGAGGTGGCTCTTATGATTCGACGCGTAGATGACCCGTCCCTTGGCTGTGGCGGCCTGAGCGTTGTCGACGCCCTCGGGGACGTTCGTGATCTTCCGCAGGATCGGGTAGAGCGGATGCTTCAGTGCGCGGTAGAACGGATAGCGCTGGGTGGTGCGGAGTTCTTCGATGTAGGCGTGAACCCGTTCGCGTGCTTCCAGGTCGTTCTCGCCGTCGCCGCCCCGCAGATATCGGGCGACTTCGTCATGCGCCAGAACGGCCTGGGTGATGTCATCGAGCATGACGTTGCGACTATACCATGTGTTTTCAAGCAGATGCCGTGATTCGGCGCGGAACCGGCGGCCTCACATTCCGCGGCGCGCTTCCCAGCACATCAGGACGAGTGCGCCCAGGACACTGGTGGCCAGCAGCGCACTCGACAATGCGTGCAGCCGTCCGAACTGGCCGCGCCGCCCACGGCCGCCATGCTGATGAGGCAGGCCAGCGGGAGACCGGCCACGACGTACGACGCGACGTGATAGCGCTTCAGCGTCTCCCCGAGGACACGGCCGGCGGGCCCCGTTCGGCGGGCGGCGGCGACCGATCCGCGCCGGACGCTATGGTAGACTCCTCGGGCTCGGAGGTGAGTATTGGCGGCCGATAGATCGTCCCTCGTTCCCGCACTTCGTAACATCGCCACCCGCCTTCGGATCGATTCGATTCGCGCGACGTCCGCCGCGGGCAGCGGCCATCCGACGAGTTGCTGCTCGGCCGCGGATGTTGTCGCGGCGCTCTTCTTCGCGGAGATGCGATTCGATCCGGCAAATCCGCAGTATCCGCACAACGATCGCTTCGTGCTGTCGAAGGGCCATGCGGCGCCGCTGCTCTATGCGGCCTGGGCGCAGGCCGGTACGGTGCCCGTCGATGATCTCGTCAAGCTGCGCCAGATCGGCTCGGATCTCGAGGGACATCCGACCCCGCGGCTGCCGTTCGTCGATGTGGCGACCGGTTCGCTGGGGCAAGGCATCTGCGCGGCCGTCGGAATCGCCTTGAACGCGCGCCGGCTGCAGTCGGCCTATCGCACCTACGTGTTGCTCGGCGACGGCGAGTCGGCCGAAGGTTCAGTCTGGGAGGCGGCGCAGGTCGCCGAGCACTACGGGTTGGACAACCTCTGCGCCATCACCGACGTCAACGCGCTCGGTCAGAGCCGTGCGACGCAGTGGGGGCATGCGCTCGAGGAGTTCCAGCGCCGGTGGGAAGCGTTCGGCTGGCAGGCGCTCGTCGTGGACGGGCACGATCTCGAGGCTATCCTCTCGGCGCTCGATCAGGCCCGGGCCACGACCGGACGCCCGACGATGATCCTCGCCCGGACGCTCAAGGGCAAGGGCGTGTCGCTGTTCGAGGGCAAGGACGCGTGGCACGGCAAGGCGCTGAAATCGGGCGCGGAGATGGATGGGGCGATTGCGGAATTGAAAGGCCAGCTCGTCGCGGGCGCCGAGGCTCCGCCGATTCCGGCGCCCGGCGAAGGTCCGATCGAACCTTCGACCCCGCCCGATGTGAGCAAGATGCCAGAGCCCGGCTACGCCCTGGGCGACAAGGTCGCCACCCGCGCCGCTTACGGCACCGCGCTGGCGGCGCTTGGCGCGATCGACCAGCGGATCGTCGCGCTGGACGCCGACGTCGGTAACTCGACCTTCAGCCAGACGTTCGAACAGGCGCACGGCGACCGGTTCTATCAGACGTTCATCGCCGAGCAGGTCATGGTCGGCGCGGCCATGGGCCTGGCCGCTCGGGGCGCGGTGCCGTTTCCCTCGACGTTTGCCTGCTTCCTGTCGCGTGCGTACGACTTCATCCGGATGGCCGGCATCAGCAACCTCAACCTGAAGCTCGCCGGCTCGCACGCCGGGGTGTCGATCGGTGAGGACGGGCCGTCGCAGATGGCCCTCGAGGATCTGGCGATGATGCGCGCCGTGCCCAACTGCGCGGTGCTGTATCCGTGCGACGCGGTCAGTGCGGAACGCCTCGTCGCGGCCGCCGCGGCGCATCAAGGCATGGTCTACATCCGGACCTCGCGCCCGAAGACCGAGGTGGTGTACCAGCCGTCCGAGACGTTCGAGATCGGCGGGTCGAAGACCCTCCGGGAGAGCGCGAGCGACGCGGCGACCGTCGTCGCTGCCGGCGTGACTGTCTACGAGGCGTTGAAGGCGGCCGACGTGCTGGCCAAGGACGGCATTGCGGTCGGCGTCATCGATGCGTACTCGCTCGCGCCGATCGATGCGGCGACGCTCATTCAGGCTGGCAAGCGCTGCGGCAACGCGCTCATCACCGTCGAGGATCACTACATCAGCGGCGGGCTCGGTGACGCGGTGAGCGCGGCGGTCGGGACGAGTGGCATCGACGTGCATCGACTGGCCGTGCCCGAGATCCCTCGGAGCGGCAAGCCTGACGAGTTGCTGGAGCGGTACGGCATTTCCGCGAACCGGATCGTCGCGGCGGTGCAGCGGACCGTGGTGGTGGCCTGACGGTGGCGCGGGACCCCAGTCCCGCGATGCTTCTTCCGGTCACGCGCCGAAGAGCGCCCCGAAGAACTGGCGGAGCAACGCCGGGCGGTGCGCCAGCAGGTCGAACAGGTCGTCATGGCCGATGTGCAGCGCCATGCCGTCGCTGAGCGCCACGGCGTGCCGGCCGATTGATACGCCGGCCAGTGTTTCGAACACCCCGATCGCGTCGCCCGGCTTGGCGACGACCGGCTCGCCCGACTTCGTGCCGCTCGGCGCGTCGAGTGACAGTTCCCCGGACAGCACGACGCAGAGCGCGGGAGGGTCGGCTTCTTCGGCCAGGGTCTGGCCCTTGGCCAGCGGCACCTCGTGCACGATCGACGCGAGGTAGAGCATCTCTTCCGCCGACACCCGAGCGAACATCGGAATCCGTCCCAGGACGAGGACGCGCTGCACCGGCGTGAGCCCGCCGGCCGCCAGGCGCGCGATTTCGTCGCCGTGCGCCCCCTTGGACATCAACCGCGCCCCGGCCGACGCCGACTCTTCGGTCATCAGCCGGGCCAGCAGCGACACCTCGTCACCGGCCGCGCCTGGCAGGACCAGCCGCTCCCCGTTGGCGCTGCGGCCGACGAGCACCTGGAACAGCCCCTCCACGAGGTGAATGTTGTCGGCCAGCAGCGAGCAGAGCTGGTCGCTATCGAGCGAGAGCGTGACCGCCGACCCCTCGGCCCGGTACGTCCGGTGCACCGGACGCCCTTGCAGCACCTCCTCGAGCGCCAGGGCTCTCGGCGCCGTCAGGAACGAAGGGGCTAACGGGTCGCCGTCGTCCGAGTCGGCCGCCGTGGCCACGCCGCCCGCCAAAACCGCCACGGTCCCGTCGAGCAGGACCTGCAAGCTGTCTGGCACGACGCCGGCCTGGAAGATGACCTGGCCTGCGCCGTGCTTGACCTGCCGGCTCGCGGAAACGACGCCGAACAGTTCCTCGACCGGCACGGCCGCCAGCACCGAGGTCTCGCGGAGGCGCGCCACGAGTTCGACCGCCGGCAGCGGTTTCTGCCAGAGCGACCGGCGGCGGTCACCGGGCAGGCTCTGCGCCGCCAGGGCCCACGAGGCGGCCTCGAAGACGAACCAGTCGTCCGGGCGCCGGTGGGCGAGCACGTGCTCGAGATCCGGCGCCAGGGACCACTGCTTGCGCTTCTCCACGAGGCTGATGGCGCAGGCCGACACGATCTCGTCGTCGTGGTTGATCAGATGCAATAGCGTCTCTTCCTCGTCGCGCGGCCGTGTTTTCAGCAGCACGTTGCCCCGACGTACCTCCTCGTCGAGCGGCAGCTCGTCGAGGATCGGCATCAAGAACTTGCGCAAATTGGCCGAGAGCAGGTTCTCCAGGTACTCGAACGCCGACGCACGCGCGCGGGAGTGGCCATGTTCGATCGCCCAGCGCGCTGACGACACGTCTTTGCTGGGGTAGATGAGTCCCAGCATCCGGTAAATCCGGTCCACCGATCGACGCCGCTTGTCGGCGAGGGCGTGCGCGAGCAGCGTGGTGTTGTCGATCTGCGCTCGAACGAAGAGGTTGTGGTACAGCGTCAGGTTTTCGAAGTAGCCGCGGGCCTCATTGAGGAGCATCGCTTCGACCGGCTCGCGCCGGATGTCGTACTCCGGATGATCTCGCCGGAGCTTCCCCAGTGCAGCGGCAAGCTTGAACCGCAGCAGTCCATCGGGTTCGTGAGCCTCGAGGCGGTCCACCAGGATGTTCATGGCGGCCTGACCGGGAATTCGAGCGATCGTGGCGGGAAGATGGCGGCGTACCCAGAGGTTCTCGTCGGGGTCGGCCAGGCAGGACGCGAGCGCGTCGAGGACGGCGTCGCCCTGCTCGACCAGTACCGCACGCGCGTTGCTCTTGAGATCGCGGTGGCCCAGCAGCGAAATGAGCGTCGGGACGAACAGGACGTCGGAGGTGCCGAGGGCGCGGACACTGCGCATCGCCTCTGCCGCGACACCCGGGTCCGGGTCGTACAGCAGCGGAATCAGCAACTGTTCACACCGCCGGTGGCCGACGTGGCGGATGGCGATGGCGACTTCCCGCCGGACGTCCGCTGACGTGGCGCGCGTATCGGCGGCCAGTCGTGACAGCGCGTCTTCACCGGCCTTGACATCGTCCGGCTCGTCGCCGGCGGCGAGCACGATGCCCGCCGTCGCGACCATGCGCGGATCCGCGTCGTCGAGCAAGGGGCGGACCAGCGCGGCGCTGTCGGCGTTGCGGATCTTCGCGATGGCCCTGACCGCCGCGACGCGCACCTCGGGGCTCGTGTCCGCGAGCAGCCGCTCGATGGACGGGACCCATTTCTGGGCGATGTCCGACCGGACGTCCCCCAGCGTCTTCAGCGCCCGAGCCCGCACCGCGGCCGAATCGTGGTGGAGGAGCAGCGGTGTCACGAGATTCCGCTTGTCGAGCGATTCGAGCACTTCGATCGCGTACAGCACACGTTGCCCATCAGGGTGGGCGAGCTCCTCGACGAGCGTCTCCACCGTGGACAGATCGGCCACACCCAGTCGCAGCTGCGTCGGCTCCACCTCGCGTCGCTCGAGGCTTCTGCGGAAGGCGGCCAGGTAGCCCCGGCGCGCCCGTACCGACATGACCAACCAGACGACCATCATTCCCAGGCTGGCGTAGCTCAGTTGCTGCCAGTCGAGCGCGAGCCCCCAGGGCTGGACGAGGACCAGCAGCAGAAGCGCGGCGACGGCCTTCGCGCCGCGGTCGACCGTCACGTCCACGAAAGTCTTGGCGCGCAGCTTGACGTCGGCGGGCAACGGCAGAAAGAGAATCTCGCGCGTCGTCTTGTCGACCGTGTAGCGCAGCGACTGATCGAGGATTCGGGCCATCGCCGGCGCCCACAGCGCCGCGTTGAACAGCATCACCATGGCGGTCGCTCCCAGCCCGGCTGGCAGGATCATCAAGGCGAAACCGATCCCCAGGAACCGATGGATCCGGCTGGTCAGCCAGACCTGCACGAAGAGCCCGATGCCCGACATGTAGAGGCCGACGAGGCCCAGAAACGCCGTGATCGCGTCGACGTCGTCACGGCCGCTCGTGGCTTCGGCCGCCATGTTGAGCTGCTGGTCGACGATGGCCGCGCCGACCGCCGCGAGACTGATGATGATGGCGATGATTTGCAGATGGCTGGAGCGCCGCAGGAGCGCGACGGACTCCTGGGTGCCGATCGCCTCCTTGGGCTTCTCCGGGCCCGTGTCCGCAGGCACCTCCAGCTGTTCGCGGGTCACGATCAGCACGACGACGCCCGCGGCGAGCGCCAGCACGACTGCGCTCAGCAACAGCAGGTTCGTGGTGCCGATCGTGGCCGCCTGCACGGCCACGGCGCTCCCGGCCATGCCGCCGAGCGGCGCGCCGCCCCCGATGAAGCCGAAGAGCCGCTTCGCCTGGCGTGCGTCGTAGAGCACGTTGGCCATCGTCCAGAACTGGCTAATGAGCAGGACGCCGAGAATCTGGCCCCAGACGTAGAACGCAATGGACACCCACGCCTGCTCGGTCTGGAACCCCACCCAGAACAGTGCGAGCACCACGATCATGATCAGCTGAATGATCGGCAGCCCCCAACGCCGCGGCAGCCGCTTCATGAGCCAGGCGTAGCCGGTCATGATGATGCCGATGATCAGCCCCGACGCCAGCAGCACGTAGGGGAGGTTGTCGGCACCGAGGTCGCGGATGAAGGCGGACCGCGTGATCGGCTTGACCGCGTTGTAGGCGGTCATCACCAGGAAGGAGTAGGCGAACATCAGCAGCGCGGTCGAGGCTTCGCCGTCGCGGAGCTGGGCGATCGGCGAGAGCAGGCGTCGGAGGATGGCCATCGGGTGGATGCTCAGGCGGGCTCGACCGGTGGCCTGGGGGGCAGTTCGCGTTTGTGTTCGCTCAATCGGGTCAACCGTTCGATACGCAGGGCCAACTCCGGCGACACACCGCAGGGGCCGTCGCGAAGGTACGATTCGAGCGCGGCGTACGAGAAGCCCATTTCGGCCTCGTCGGTCTGGCCGACCCACAGCCCGGCGCTAGGCGCCTTGTCGATGATCGGCCGGGGGACATCCAGCTCCTCGGCCAGCTCGCGCACCTCGTCCTTGAGCAGGTTGCCGATGGGGAGCAGGTCGACACCGCCGTCGCCGTGCTTCGTGTAGTACCCGATCGCCAGTTCGCTGCGATTGCCGGTGCCCACGACGAGGTAGTTCAGCGAATTCGCGATGAAGTACAGCGAGGTCATGCGCAGCCGAGGCTTCACGTTGGCGAGCGCAAGGCGATGCGTCTCATCGCTGGTCGCCTGGCCGGTGTCCGGCAGGGTACTCAGTTCAGTGTTGAGCTCGGCCGTGAGCGTGTCGTAGGGAGCGTCGAGACGAATAGTGATCGTCCGCAGATCGAAGTGCGTGGCAACCAGCCGTGCGTCGGCGGCATCCTGCGGGCCACTGTGACAGGGCAGCAGCACGCCGACGACCGAATCGGGCAGCGCGAGCTGACACAGGCGGGCCACGACCGCCGAGTCGATGCCTCCGCTCAGGCCCACCGCGAGGCCGTCGGCACGGGTGGCGCTGACGTGCCGACGGATCCAGGTTGTCAGGGAGTCGACGAGCGAAGCCATCGAACCTTGACTATACGCCGCTGGTTGGCGCACCCGCAATGGCTTCGACCGCGGGTGATTCGGGCGGGGTGAAGCTCGGCGCCGCCGTGTAGCCGGCGTGGGCCAGCTCGCCCTGGAAGAGCGCGGTCTGGGTGGCGAGGAAGAGCAGCTTGACCCAGAGGCGAGCGAGCACGTAGGCCTGGCCGATGAGGAACGCGAACCACATCTCGGCGCCTGCGCCGCCCGCGCCGGGTGCGATGGCCGCATACACGGCGACGATGACGACGAAGACGGCGCTGTTCAGCAGGTAGAGTCGGCTCGTTCCGGCGAGGTGCCGCCAGACGAATCGGAAACCCGCGACGGTCGCGCCGATCATGCTGCGTCGGTCCTCGACGACGGCGCGGATCTTGGCGTAGTCGAGGACGATATTGCAGAAGAGCACGACGACGCCGAACGCGACATAGAGGAGCACACGCAGCAAAAACCCCGTGCGCTCGACGGTCAGGTCACGAATGAGCCAGGCGTAGAGTCCGCCGAAGAGCCAGCCGTGGAGGGCCCCGAACAACAGGCCGTAGACGAGCCACGAGATGACGCCGAGTCGGAGGAAGCGAAAGAAAAACGTGCCGCAGGCCGCAAAGAACGCCGGCCCGCGAATCGGCCGGTTGCGCGCGTAGCGGTCGAGGATGCCACCGACGAGAAACGCCCAGGCGAGCAGGTAGGCCGCGGCCGCACTCACCAGGATTGCAGCTTGCGGCCGATTGTCGAGGACGGCGCTCAGATTGTCGAGCACGACGGCGAAGCCGATGACCGATGGCGAGAAGGTCTGACCGATGCCGTCGGCCTGCGAGAGAAACTCGTCCCACCAGTCAGCGTTGACGCCGCTCGCGACGGTATCGGCAGCCAGACTGTCGCCCAGGTGCGCCCGGATCGAGTCGCGCAGGGCGAGGCCGAGCGGCAGTGCCAGCAGCAGTGTCAGCGTGAACACACCGGCCAGGATGGCAGGCGCCGATCGCACCCGCCGCGCGCCGTCTCGAAACGCCACCGTCATGAGCATGGGTTGGGTCAGACGAAGAACGCGTAGGTCAGCATCAAGTCCTGCAGCCAGACCATCCACTTCAGCATCCACTTGGTCGACGCCTCGTCCGACCTGGGTGCTCTCGTCTTGCTGTTGTTCGTGTAGTTGACGTCGAGGAGCAGCACGCGATCCGGGTCGACTTCCACGCGCTCGGCCGGGGCAGCCCGGTCGAACGTGAACTGCTGCCAGCGTGCCTGGCCATCCCACCGGACGCGCACCTCCTCGCCGTCGGTGAACGTGACGGCGACGTCAACCGGGAACACCGCTTCGCCATAGCGGCGCACGATCACGTCGGTCCGGAAGCGGGCGCCATCGCCGCGCCGGTCGTCGAACCGGAGGCCGTCATCGTCGTCGAAGAACCCTCGGCCTGCCACCGGGCGGGTCGTCAGTTGCTGCACGGCGTAGTCGAAGACGTTCGAGCTGCGGTGGACCTGGTCGAAGAACCACGTCAGGTCGGTGCCGGTCACCTCGTTGGCCACCGAGAAGAAATCTTCCGGCGATGGATGCGCGAACGTCGACCGAGCGAACATCGTCGACATGATGCGCTGCAGCGTCTCCCACCCCAGGTGCCGCTCTAGCGTGTGGAGCCACAGTGCGGTCTTGTTGTACGAGATGGCGCCGCCGGTGCCGGGCCAGTATTCATAGGTGGGCGTCGACTGGGTATCCGACCGCGCCGCCGCTCGGTACCCCGACAGTCGGTTGCCGTCGATGGCGCGCGAGCGGGGGATGTCGCGGTGGACGTAAGGAACGAAGCCGCCGAAGAATCGCTGGGCCAGATAGTTGGGTGAGAACGCGGTGTCGACGACCCTCGCCGTGGCGAACGTGTTGAACCCTTCGTCCATCCAGGCGTGCTCGAACTCGTTGTTGCCGACCAGGCCGTACCAGAACTGATGCCCGGCTTCGTGCACGGTGACGCCCTCGGGTTGCGTGACGCCGTCGGGCGCCAGCCATCGCGTGCCGGCCGTGAAGAGGGTCGGATACTCCATCCCGCCGGCCCCGCTCCGCCACGCCGGGTCGACGATCGTGATGTGGCCGTACGGGTAGGGCCCGAACCACTCGCCGTAGAACTGGAGCGTGGCCCGCGTTGCTGCAAAGTGGCGCTCGGCCTGGCCCGCGTGCTCAGGCTGCAGCAGTAGGCGCATCTCGACCGACGGCAGCGTGTCGTGTTCGAAGGTGGCGGTCCGCACCAGCAGGTCCGGGCTCGTCGTCCAGGCGAAGTCGTGCACATCTTCCTGGAGATACCGGTGCGTGGTCGTGCCGTCGTCGTGTTCCTCGAGGCCGCGGCGGGTGCCGGTGGCGCCGACGACCCAGTCGCTGGGCACGGTCAGACGCACGTCGTACACGCCATAGTCGGCGTAGAACTCCGTGCCGGCATGGAACTGGTGGCAGTTCCAGCCCGAACCTTCGAGCACGCCGATCTTCGGAAACCACTGGGCCAGGAAGAAGAAGTCGCCCAACGCGCCGGTGCGCGAGAACGTCCGAGGGACCTTCGCGGTCCACTCGATTTCGACCTCGATCGTTTCGCCGGGGTCGACGCGTCGCGGCAGCGGAACGGCGAGAACGGTTTCATCGTCGGCGTTGCCGTCGTCCGGGGCGATGTGCCGGACACGATCGGTCAGGTCGACCGCGGGCGTCTGATCGGTGGCCGGCAGCCCCATCCGCGTGACGGTCGTCCAGCCCCAGTCGCCCGACGGCCGCGCCGCCAGCGCCGTGCCCCGGGCGAGCAATTGCTCGCGCATCCAGGTCGACCGCGTGTTCTTCCACGCGTTGTAGTACAGGTGGAATCGGAGCTCTGATGCGGGGCGCGACGAAATGTTTTGCCAGGTCAGGACCAACTGCCCGTCGAGCGTACGTGTCTCCGGGTCGAGCGTGACGTCGATCGAGTAGTTGGCGTTCCTCTGTGACTGCGACGCCGTGGGCTGGCGCGCCGGCTGTGCAGACGAGGCGGCGGGACCCGCATCGGCCGCGTCGGGCGACACCGCCATCGGTTGGCAGGCCGCGACGCTGCCAAGCACCACGCCCGTGATGCCAATGATGCCGATGTTGATGAGCGTCGATGCCTTGCCGTTCATCGTGGTTCCCCGCCCCGGTACGCGCCGCGCCGGAACGCGGATCGTATCATCAATCATCGGCCGGCCGCCGCTCCGTACGGCCGCGCGGAGCCGTCCGAGTATAATTCTTGATCGCTCTGGCGACAGCGCCCCTGGCAACGTGAGAGGTGAGGAGACGACATGGCTATTCGGGTAGTGCACTTCGGGTTGGGACCGATCGGCAACGCGGTCGTGCGCCAGGTGGCGTCGCGTCCAGGTTTCAAGGTGGTTGGCGCAATCGACATCGATCCGGACAAGGTGGGTCGTGACGTCGGGCTCGTCGCGGGAGTGAAGCGGCGTCTCGGCGCCAAGGTCTCGGCAGACGCAGCGGCCACCCTGCGGCGCAGCAAGCCTGACGTGGTCGTTCTGTGCACCAGTTCCTCCCTGCGCGGGATTACTCCGCAGATCGAAACGATCTTGCGCGCCAGAGTTCCGATCGTGTCCACAACCGAGGAGTTGTCGTATCCCGTCGGCTCGAACGTCCGCTGGGCGCGGAAGATCGATCGGCTCGCGAAGCGCGCCAAGGCCGCGGTGCTGGGCACCGGTGTGAATCCCGGCTTCACGATGGATGCCCTGCCGATCACGCTGACCGGCGTGTGCGAGCGGGTCGACCGGATCGAGGTGGACCGCATTCAAGATGCGCGCACCCGCCGCCTGCCGTTTCAGCAGAAGATCGGCTCTGGCCTGACGCGCGCACAGTTTCGGAAGAAGGTTGCGGAGGGGACGGTCCGACACGTCGGCCTGGCCGAATCGGTGACGATGGTCGCCGATGCGATGGGATGGAAGCTCGATCGGATCGTGGACCGCATCAAGCCCAAGGTGGCCAGCCGACGCGTGTCGAGCCGTTTCCTCTCGGTAGCGGCGGGTCAGGTCTGCGGTCTCGTGCAGGATGGCATCGGGTATCGGAACGGGAAGGCCATTGTCAGGCTGCACATGGAGGCCTACCTGGGCGCGCCCGAATCGTACGATGCCGTGCGGGTCGCGGGATCGCCGGCTCTCTCGATGAAGATCGCGGGCGGCGTACACGGTGATATCGCGACCGCCTCGATTACCGTGAACTCGATTCCGAAGGTGCTGGCCGCGCCGCCTGGCCTGCACACGATGAGGGACCTGCCGATTCCGTCGTTCGCGCCGGGCCGGTGAGAGATCGTCAGGCGATCGCCGCCCCGCTCAGGCCGAGCCGGCGCCGCTTGAGGAAGAGGCCTTTCCGCGAAATCTTTAACGTTCGTGCCGCTTTTTCGACGCGTCCGCCCGAGGTGGTGAGGGTGCGGCTGATGATCGCCCGCTCGAGTTCGCTCACCGCGTGGTTCAACGGCTGGTCCAGGTCCACGGCGATCTGCGCGCCATCGGCGGGGGCGTTAGCCGTGGGGGTGGCGGGCACCGTCCGGCGAGCGGCGCGAATCTCCGGCGACAGGTCGCTCGAAAGCAGCACCGCGTCGGTCTCGGTCAGGCTGACCAGGCGGCGAACTTCATTCGTCAACTGGCGCACGTTCCCCGGCCACGGATAGAGCAGCAGGTACTCGAGGGTCTCATCTGCGAGCTGCAGCCGACCCTTCCCCTCTTCCAGGGCGAAGCGCTGCAGCGCCTGCTGGAGCAACGGTGGGATCTCTTCTCGTCGCTCGCGCAGCGGGGGGATCCGTAGCCGAACGACGTGAAGCCGGTAGTACAAGTCTTCGCGGAAGCGCCCCTCGCTCACCAGTTGCTCGATCGGGGCGTTCGTCGCGGCGATCACCCGCACGTCGACCTTGACCGGTTGTGATTCGCCCAGCGGATGCACTTCGCCGGTTTCCAGGAAGCGCAGCAGCTTCGGCTGCACGTCCAGGGCCAGTTCGCCGACCTCGTCGAGGAGCAGTGTGCCGCCGGCCACTGCCTCTGCTTTGGTGCGTGCCCGACGGGTGCGAATCGGCGGTAGGCCTCTTTCAGCTACGCACGCTCGAGCCGGGCGCGTTCGCCACGGCCGAGTTGGGCTTCGCCATGGGACCGGCGTTCTGGGGCACGGGACTGTTCCAGGAGGCCGCCGCGCAGGTGATCGACTTCGCGTTCGATGTCGTTGGTGTCCGCCGTCTGGAGGCCCGCGCGGCGAGTCCGAACGGGCGGGGCAACAGCGCACTTCGCAAGCTGGGTGCCGTCGAGGAAGGCGTGCTGCGGCGCTCGTTCCTCAAGGATGGTCAGTTCATGGACCAGATTCTCTGGGCCATCCTCGATGTCGAGTGGCGCCGAGCTCACGAATACGCGGCCAGCTCGCTGCACTGATCTCGACCGACGTCGCCGCGATCGACGATGACCTCGCCCCCACGAGGCTCAGGCCGCTCGCTCGATTGACATCCCCTCGGGCTGTCGCTACATTCGAGAGTCGACCCGCGGCAAATTGACCGCATCACTCCGACTCAGCGGCTCCGAGGATTCCATGACCCTGCACGGCGTGCTCGCTCCGATTCCGACCCCGTTTCGCAACGAGGCGATCGACCTCGACGCTCTGGCTTCCAACGTCACTCGCTGGATGGACGGCGAGTTGACCGGCATCGTCGTACTGGGTACGAACGGTGAGGCGGCCCACCTCGACGATGACGAAGCGGATCGCGTCGTCGCTCGGACCCGAGAGGCGATGCCCGCCGGGCGGACGCTCGTGGCCGGCACGGCGCGGGAGTCGACGCGGGCCACGATTGCGGCCACCCGCCGCGCCGGCGGACTGGGCGTCGACGCGGTCCTCGTGCGGACGCCGTCGTTCTTCAAGGCGCTCGTGACGCCGGATGGGCTCATCGACCATTTTCGGGCGGTGGCCGATGCGTCGCCCGTTCCGGTGCTGCTCTATAACTTTCCGCAGGTCACGGGCGTCAACTTGAGCGCCGATCTCGTCGCTCGGCTGGCCGAGCATCCAAATATCACTGGCATCAAGGAGTCGAGTGGCAACGTCCTGCAGGTCAGCCAGCTGGTGCTTGCCACGGACGCCGAGTTTCAGGTCGTCGTCGGCTCGGCCCAGACCTTCTACGCGAGCCTTTGCGTCGGCGCAGTCGGCGGCGTGCTCGCGCTGGCCTGCGTGCAGCCCGCGTTGTGTGGTCGACTCCGGCAGTTGGTCGTCGATAAACGGTTCGACGAGGCGCTGGAGCTGCAGCAGCAGCTCATTCCGATTGCGGAACTGGTGACGACCCGCTACGGTGTGCCGGGCCTCAAGGCCGCGATGGATCTGGTGGGGCTGTCAGGCGGCGAGCCGCGGCTGCCGCTCAGGCCTTGCGCCGCGGACGCCGTCGATGAGATTCGGGGGGCGCTCGCCGCGCTTCCGGCGCCTTCGGAAGTCGCTCACTCGCTCTGACGGGGCGCCGGAGACGCCGGTCACCGACGCTCTGCGATGCGCTTGGCACCCACGAAGCGCTGGCGCCAGTAGCTGCCGTCCAACCGCTCGGTTCGAACCCATCCGCGGGAACTTGGCGCGTGGACGAACTGCCCGTTGCCCACCGCGATCCCGACGTGAGACGGACCCGACCCCACCGTCGAGAAGAACACCAGATCGCCGGCCTCGACATCCGCTAGGTCCACAGGATCACCGACCTCGAACTGCTGCGCCGTGAGGCGCGGCATCGCGATGCCGTGCTGGTCGAAGACGTAGAGCACAAGACCGCTGCAGTCGAATCCCGACGGGTTCGTGCCGCCGAAGCGATACGGCGTGCCCTGGAATGCGAGGGCCGTCTGGACGAGGTTGCCGGCCAGCGTGGGTGAGGCTGGTGCCAGCGGGGCGGCGCTCGGCGGCGCGGCGACCGGCGGTGCCGCAGCGGGTGGCGCGGCGACCGGCGGCGCCGTGGTTACCGGTGGAGCCGGCCCACCCGGACGAGGAAACGGTTCGGGTCTCGGAGGTCCGCCGGCCGTGGCGCAGCCCGACGCGAGCGCCGCAACGATGATCAAGCGATTCAGAGGTTTCATCCGACGCTGTCCAGCCTATCGGTCCGAGCCATCCGTGTCGACACGTTCGGGTCGATGCCCCTAAGCAATTGATTGACAGTATGTTACGCCGAGCCGTCGTCTTGACACTGTCGCGCGCGACAGCACAAAATGAGATCGCCATGGAGCAGACGCTCCTCCTGAACGCGACGTACGAGCCGTTGAAGGTCGTGCACTGGCAGAAGGCGATCACGCTGATGTGCCAGGGCAAGGTCGAGGTGATCTCGGAGTACGAGCGGGAGATTCGGTCCGTTACGCTCAGCTTTAAGCTCCCGTCGGTCATCCGCTTGCTGCGCTACATCCGGATCAAGTGGCGCTTCGATGCGGTGCCGTTCTCCCGCGCCAACATCTACGCGCGCGACGAGCACACCTGTCAGTACTGTGCGGACACGCCTCCGACGACGGACCTGACCTTCGATCACGTCGTGCCGGTCGCCCAGGGCGGCCGGAAGGATTGGGAGAACATCGTCACGTGCTGCATCACGTGCAATCGGAAGAAGGGCGGACGTACGCCGGCCGAGGCGCGGATGCGTCTGATCCGCCATCCGCGACGGCCGCACCGTGCCCCCGCCGTGCGTGTCACGGTGGGTCTGCGGGACGCCCCGGACAGTTGGCGGGACTATCTCTACTGGAACGTCGAGCTCGACGAATCGTGATCGGCAGTTCGCGCGCCTCGTCCGCCACGTGAGCGCTCCGCTCTGACGCCGTCATGGCTGGCGCCTCGCCCTGTTCGCATCTGTCCGCGGTACGCCCGGCCTGGGCGATTTCCGGCGGACGCCTGACGATCGAAGGCCACGGGTTCGATCTTAAGGCCCTGCCCGCCGTACGCATCGGCGATCGTCCCGCCCGCATCGTCTTCGCGTCGGCCCGGGAACTCACCGTGCTGGTCCCGGACGGCGTAGCGGCCGGCCGCGCCCGGATCCAGGTGGAGCCGGCGGCCGCCGACGCGCTGGAGGTCGACCTGGGCGCGCCCATCGCCACGGGGCTGCACCAGGTGGACAGCCCGGTCCTGGATCGCGCCGGCAATCTGTACGTCACCTACAGTGGAAGCCGCGGCGAGCAGGTGCCCGTCGCCATCTTCCGGGTCGGCGTCGACGGCAGTCGAGAGCCGTTCGCCTCCGGCATCTCGAACCCGACCTCGATGGCCTTCGACGCGTCAGGTGATCTCTTCGTCAGTAGCCGCTTCGAAGGCAAGGTCTATCGTGTCTCGCCGCAGGGCCAGGTCGACGTCGCCGTGTCCGAGCTTGGCGTGGCCAGCGGCATCGCCTTCGATGCGGACGGGGCGCTGTTCGTCGGCGACCGATCGGGCACGATCTTCCGCGTCGACGGGGCGGGGCATACGGCCGCGCACGCGTCGCTCCCGGCGAGCATCGCCGCCTACCACCTGGCGGCGGGTCCCGATGGCGCCCTCTACGTGACCGCGCCGACCCTGTCGTCGTCGGACGCGCTGTACCGCGTCGATGCGGCCGGCGCCGTCGAGGTGATGCAGGTCGGGTTCGGGCGGCCGCAGGGCCTGGCGTTCGATCCGCACGGCACGCTGCACGTGGTCGACGCCCTGGCCGGCGCCGCCGGCCTGTACGCGGTCACGAGAAATGCCCCGGCGAGGCTGGTCCTGGCGGCCCCGGCGCTCATCGGGGTGGCCTTCGGCGCCGACGGTGCCGTCGTCGTGGCGTCGAACGACACGGCGTATCGCCTCATGCCGCCAGCCGGGCGGTAGCCCCCAGCTCCGACAGGTCCGTCTCCGTGCCAAGGCTCGTCCCGGGTGTTTGTGCCCGCCCGTGATAGGATGACGGGTTCAGGGTCACCAAGAACTCGCGACTGTATGGCTCACGACTGGATTGCGGTGCGCGGCGCGCGCGTTCACAACCTTCGGGATATCGAGGTCGACATCCCGCGGAATCGACTCGTGGTCATCACCGGGCTGTCGGGCTCGGGCAAGTCGTCGCTCGCATTCGATACGGTCTACGCGGAGGGGCAGCGCCGCTATGTCGAGTCGCTCTCCGCGTACGCGCGGCAATTTCTCGAGCAGATGGAGAAGCCAGACGTCGACCTGATCGACGGGCTGTCACCTGCGATCTCCATCGAACAGAAGACCACCGGCGCCAATCCACGTTCCACTGTCGGGACGGTCACCGAGATCTACGACTACCTCCGATTGCTCTTCGCCAACGTTGGCGTGCCGCATTGCTCCGAGTGTGGGCGAAAAATCGCGTCGCAGTCGGTCGAGCGCATCGTCGACCTCGTGATGCTCGATCCGTCCGGTGAGCGGGTGAACGTGCTGGCCCCGATCGTGCGTGGACGGAAAGGCGAGTTCAAGAAGGAGCTGGCAGCGCTGCGGTCGAAGGGTTTCACCCGGGTGCGCGTCGACGGCGAGTTATGTGCGCTGGAAGACGAGATCAAGATCGACCGGCGGCGGAACCATACGATCGAGGTCGTCGTCGACCGCCTGATCGCGAAGCCGGGCACGGAGCGCCGCCTGGGTGATTCGATCGAGATCGCGCTCGATCTCGCCGATGACACGGTCATCATCAACACCTACGGCGGCGGCGACCGCCTGTTCTCGCGCCGACTCGCCTGCCCGCACTGCGGGATCAGCATGCCGGAGATGACGCCGCGGGCGTTCTCCTTCAACTCGCCGCATGGTGCCTGCCGCGATTGCCAGGGCCTGGGCCTCGTGCACGACTTCGACCCGGCCCGCATCGTGCCGGACCCTGCGCGCACGCTGGGTGACGGTGCCATCGCGCCGTGGGAGCGGGGCGACAAGAAACTGGTCAAGGCCGCGCTGACCGACCTGCAGCGCCGCTACGAGATTCCGCTCGACGTGCCGTTTGGCAAGCTGCCCCGGAAGCTGCGCAACGTCGTGATGTACGGCGCCAATGGCGCGCGCAACGGCGGGCGGCCCGGACGGTCACCGGCGCGCAAGACCGCGCGGGCAAAGCCGGGCTTCGAAGGTGTCGTGCCGAACATGCGGCGGCGGTACGCGGAGGGGCGCTGGGCCGATCAGGAACGCCTCGAGCCCTATCGCGCGCTGCGGCCTTGCGCATCGTGCGAGGGAGACCGCCTTCGACCGCAAAGCCGCGCCGTGACGGTCAAGGATGCGACGATCGCAGAGTATGTGGGTCTGCCGATCAGCGACGCGCTGCTGCGGTTCGAGGCGATGGAACTCACCGAGCGCGAGGCGCAGATCGCGGGCCGGGTCGTCTGGGAGATCCGCGACCGGCTGCGCTTCTTGCACGACGTCGGGGTGGGGTATCTCACGCTCGGCCGCAGCGCGGCGACACTGTCGGGCGGCGAGGGTCAACGGATCCGGCTTGCCACGCAGATCGGGGCCAACTTGACCGGCGTGCTCTACGTGCTCGATGAACCGTCGATCGGGTTACACCAGCGGGACAACCGCCTGCTGCTGTCCACGCTGGCGCGGCTGCGGGACCTTGGCAACACGGTGATCGTCGTCGAGCACGACGAGGAGACCATACGCGCGGCCGACTACGTGATCGATCTCGGTCCGGGCGCCGGGGAGCACGGCGGGCGGGTCGTGTTTCAGGGCCCCCCTGCCGATCTCCTCGGCGACGGCGCGAAGGAGTCGCTGACGGGCATGTATCTGCGCGGCGAGCGGGAGATTTCGACGCCGCCCAAGCGGCGCTCGGGGCGGCGGCAAGCGCTGAAGATCCGCGGTGCGCGCGCGAACAACTTGAAGAAGATTGACGTCAGGATCCCGCTCGGGGTCTTCACCGCGATCACGGGTGTCAGCGGCTCAGGGAAATCGACGCTGGTCAACGAGATCTTGTACCGCGCGCTGGCCAGGACGCTCTATCGCGCCGCCGATGAGCCGGGGGCCCACGATGACATCGACCACGCCGATCTGGTGGACAAGGTGATCCAGATCGACCAGTCCCCGATCGGGCGGACACCCCGGTCGAACCCGGCGACCTACACGGGTGTGTTCACGTTCATCCGCGAACTGTTCGCGATGCTGCCCGAGGCGAGGGCGCGGGGCTTCCGCCCAGGCCGATTCTCGTTCAACGTCAAGGGCGGTCGGTGTGAGACGTGCCAGGGCGACGGCGTCATCGCCATCGAGATGCACTTTCTGCCGAACGTCTACGTGACGTGCGAGCGCTGCAAAGGGCGTCGGTACAACCGCGAGACGCTGGAGATCAAGTATCGCGGTAAGTCGATTGCCGAGGTCTTGGACTTGACCGTCGACCAGGCCACGCCGCTGCTCGAGAACTTTCCCCCGATTGCGAGCAAGCTGAAGACCTTGCAGGACGTGGGGCTCGGGTACATCAAACTCGGCCAGTCGGCCACGACGCTGAGCGGCGGCGAAGCGCAGCGAGTGAAGTTGGCCAAGGAGCTGTCACGCCGCGGCACCGGTCGCACCCTGTACATCCTGGACGAGCCGACGACCGGTCTGCACTTCGAGGACACCCGGAAGCTGCTCGACGTCCTGAACAAGCTGGTGGACCAAGGCAATACCGTGGTGCTGATCGAGCACAACCTCGATGTCATCAAGTCGGCCGATCATGTCATCGACCTCGGCCCGGAGGGCGGGGAGGCCGGCGGCCGGGTCGTCGCCGAGGGCACTCCCGAGGAAGTAGCCGCCCATGGGTCGTCGTTCACGGCTGGTTTTCTGAGCCTCATACTCAATCGGCACGCCGATCCAGGGGCCGCGAAGCGCGACTGACACCGCGGCCCAACTTCCGTGTGTGGTTGGGAAGCCACACTTTTTCGTAATTCTACCGTGGTTTCACAGCCACATTCTCGGATTTGCACGGGGAGTCATATTTCGGTCGAAAGATATAAGTCTTCTGTAATGAATGTGATACAGTCTGCTACCGAATTCGCTGTTTGTGGGCATCAGTCTTGCTCAATGTCCGTCCGGACATGAGTACCGCAGTACCGCCCGCGAAACGATGAACGGTCAGAACACGCTACGTCACGCCGTGACTTGCGCCGGAATCGGTCTCCACTCCGGTAACAAGGTCTCCCTCTCCCTGAAGCCCGCGCTGCCTGACTCCGGCATCCGGTTCCGTCGGGCCGATCTCGGTGGTTCGGAGATTCCGGCCAGTGTGACTCACCTGGCGGGGATCCGGTATGCGACCGGGCTCGAGGCAGATGCGGCATCGGTCGAGACCGTCGAGCATCTGCTGGCCACGCTCGTCAGCATGGGCGTGGACAACGTCGTCATCGAGCTCAACCATCCGGAAGTACCGATCATGGATGGGAGCGCGGCGCCGTTCGTCTATCTCGTGCAGGAAGCCGGCATCAAGCGTCAGGCGACGGCGCGACGTTTCCTGAAGATCACGCGTCCCATCTCGCTGTCACGCGGTGACAAGCAGATGTCGCTCTATCCGTCGGATCACTTCAAGATCACGTACAGCATCAGCTTCGATCATCCGCTCTTGCGACACCAGTCGCGGACGATTCGGGTGACCGAGGAGAGTTTCGTCGACGAGATCGCGCCCGCGCGCACCTTCGGCTTCCTGAAGGAGGTCGAAATGCTGCGCCGGCAGGGCCTCGCGCTCGGCGGCTCGCTCGACAACGCGATCGTGCTGAGTGAAGCCGGCGTGCTGAATAACTCGCTTCGGTTCGAGGACGAGTTCGTGCGCCACAAGATCCTCGACGCCATCGGTGACCTCTCGCTGATCGGCTACCCGGTCATCGGCCACCTCGTCGCCCACCGTGGCGGCCACGGCTTGCACACGGCGTTCGCGGCCAAGGTCGTTGAGGACGTCGATGCGTGGGAGATCGTCGAGTCGCCGGTCGGTGCGCCGGCGGACGCGCCGGTGGGTCTGCCGGCCAAGCCGGTCGCCAACTGAGCGGCGGTCGTTCTCTTCTTCCCTAGGACACGAGTAGCGGGGCGGACACGGTCGGGGAGCCGCACGCCTCGAACCAATCGATCCCCTCGCTCACCAGATCGAACTTCAGTGCGTACCGGGCCGGCTCGCTCGGGGCGACGATCTCGATCGGCACGTCGAGGCTCGCGCCCGGGTCGAGTGCCGAGGGTAGCCACGCCCGGGCGTAGTCGCGGTTGACCACCAGCCCGCCGTCGTCGCACAGCTGCGCGCCCAGGCGCACGAGCCGGCGGCCGTAGCTCGCCTGCGCCGCGAACGCGCGGGTCGACAGATTCGATACGCGTGTGTCTATCTGCAGCGGATGCGTGCACCGAGCCGCCAGCGGCTGCCCCGCCAGCCGGCGCACGTCGATGCGTACTCTGGGCATGGCGCCGGGGATGGCATTCCCGAGATTGTTGTCGTCCCAGATCTCTCGTCGAATCGCCTCGTACTCGGGCGTTCCGGGCGCAAACCGCCGTGAAAACGCGGTCTCGGGATGATCTGTGGTTTCCCAGCAGAGCCGATCGACGCCGATCTCCTCGGCCAGGGATCGGGCCCGATCCATCTCCTGGTCGCTGTCGTTCCAGCGGAACAGGATGTACCGCCAGTTGATGAACGGCACGTCACGACCGGCCCGACGCTTCGCCTCCGCCAGTTGACGCATGTTGTCGACGGCGGCGGCCAGATCGCCCCGCTGTCGATAACGCGCGTAGGTGTCCTGGGTCGCGCCATCGATCGAAAAGGTAACCTCGTCGATGCCGGACTGCGCGAGCCGCGACACGGCGTCGCCCCGGAACGCCAGGCCATTCGTGCTCGTGTAGAGGTAAATGTGCGGAAATCGCTCCTTGATGTACTCGCACATCTCCACCGCGTGCCTGTGCAGAAATGTCTCGCTGTAGTTGAAGAGATCGATCCGGACGAGCGACGCTCCAACCTCGTCGACCACGCGCCGGAACAGGTCGTAGTCGAGCATGCCGGCCTGGCGGGTGCGGGTGATCCCGGTCTCGGGCGCGCAGCAGGCCTCGAAACACGACAGATTGTACGCGGCGGTGCATTCGGCGTACAGCCGCGTCGGCAGCGCGCCGCCGTCCACCGGCCGCGCCATAGGCGCCTCGCCCTCTTCGAGTGGCTGCTTGAGGGGACAGTCGCCGCAGAAGCTGGATCCACCGTGGTTGAGGTCGGCTCGCAGCCGATGCATCACGCCGCCGTTCCAGATTGTTCCGAGCGGGTCCGTCCGCGCGTCGCCCAGGATGCGCTTGCCGTATGGGTCGACGCACCCGCACGTGACACGGCCGTCGCACAGCAGCACCAGCGTGCTCCAGGGCCAGGTGCAGCGGAAACGGGTGGCCAGATGGTTGAGTGACATGGGCGAGACGCGGCGCGGCCAGCGCGCGCGTGCCGTCTAGTTGCCGGTCAGCTTGCGCATGTACGCGCCGAGCTTCTCATTCTCGTAGGTGACCGTGTTCAGAAACAGGCTCTCGACCAGATAGGCGCGCCGATCCTCCTCGTTCATCTGCCCGACGAGGTGCTGGATCTCCTGCATCATCTGCTCGAACGAGCGATCGAGGCCGTGCTGGCCGGTCAACTCCTTGTACAGCGTTTCCATGACCGCCAGCAGGTCACCGTCCAGCGCGAGCGTCGCGCCCGTCGTCGTCTTGATGGTGCGCATGTCAGGCTCCGAAGCTCTTCACGGCGCTGGGCTCATCGGGATGCACTTCGATGAAGTTCTGGGCGCCTGTCATCGTCAGCATCGTCTCGACGCGCTTCTGGACGCCCGCCAGCTTGAGTGTGCCTCCGGCCGCGGCCGATTGCCGGTACAGGTCCATCAGGCATCCGATCGAGGCGCTGTCGACGTACGACACGGTGGAGAGATCGACGATCAGCTTGCGCTGGCCGCCTTCGATGAGTCCCGCGACGGCCGCGGCGAACTCGGACAGCAAGGGGTACATCAGCCGGGACTCACCCACGCGAACCACGGCGATGTCGCTTTGGTGCTCGGTCGTCAGGTTCATGACGTTTACTCCGGTTCCGATGGTTGCGCCGCGGCGGCGCGCTGCTCCACAGCAGCGTCGTCCTCGGCGCGCAGGCGAAGAATCTGGCGGGCCAGCTCATGTCGCCCACGATTGATCCGCGACTTGACCGTTCCCTCCGGGAGCGACAGCCGCTCCGCAATCTCGTGATACGACAACTCCTGAATATCCCGCAGCAGGACCGCCGTGCGCAAGGTCTCGGGGAGCGTGGCCAGGGCTCGCTGCAGGAAGGCCCGCCGGTCGGTCCGTTCCAGTGCCGTCAGCGGATTGATGCCGCCCGATGCCAGCGACATCTCGCCCGCGTCGACGCTTCGGTCGACGCTCTCCCGTTCCTTGCGGACACTACGGTAGTGGTCGATGCACAGGTTGCGGCTGACGCTGATCAGCCAGGTCTGGAAGTTCGCGCGTCGATCGAACGTCTTGAGCGCCTTGAAGATCTTGAGGAAGACGTCCTGCGTGAGATCTTCGGCTTCGTCGTGACGCCCGACGAACTTGTACGCGATGTTGAAGACCTTGCGCCGGTGGCGCTGCACGATCTCGTCCCACGCCACCTCGTCACCCTGTAGGCAGCGCTCGATCAGGTTGTCTGGTGTTGCCGAGTGAGGGGGAGCTGGGTTCGCCGGCATGCGTTCGGGCAGTCAGGAGGCGGGAACGCGCGCATCATAGCAGAGCGATTTTTCGGGTGTCAACGCGAGCCGCGAGCGTCGAGCGCGGCCAAGTGCGCGTGGCGTTTCCGATTTACAATGCTGCCGGCTCGTCGCCGTGCGCGGCGGCGAGGGTGGGGTGTTTCACGGCCGAGGAGGGCGCGGCAGTTCACTGTGACCGAGACGGGGTTTCACGATTCGGAGGAGGGCCTGGCGTGCGACGGCGTGCCGATCGCACGCGTCGCCGACGCCGAAGGGACGCCGATCTACGTCTACGCGGCGAGCGTCATCAGAGACCGATTTCGCGCGTTCGACGACGCGTTCGGCGCCCATCCACACGCGGTGCACTACGCGCTCAAGGCGAACTCGACGCTCGCGGTGCTGCGCTTGCTCCAGACCCTGGGCGCGGGCGCCGATGCCAACTCTGGCGGGGAGATCGACGTGGCCCGGCGCGCCGGTTTCCTGCCGTCCCAGATCGTCTTCACGGGCGTCGGCAAGCGGCCAGACGAGTTGGCCAAGGCCGTTTCGCTGGGCCTCAAGGCGATCAACGCCGAATCGGCGGGGGAGTTGGCGCGGATCGACGCCATCGCCGTTGCCGAGGGGAAGCAGGCGAACGTCGCGCTACGGGTCAATCCCGACATCGAGGCGATGAGCCACCCGCACATCTCCACGGGCGCCCACCGGAACAAGTTTGGCGTGGCGCTCGGCGAGGCCGCTGCGATCTGTCGCGAGGCCGCCATGCGGCGCGGCCTCCGATTCGCCGCCCTGCATGTGCACATTGGCTCGCAAATCGAGCAGGTCGCCCCACTCCGCCAGGCGGCACGGGCGGTCGTCGAGGTGGCGCGCGCCCTGGCGGCGGATGGGATAGCGCTCGACTATGTCGACATGGGCGGGGGTGTCGGCATCGCGTACGACGATACCGGGGGGCTCGACCTGGCCGAATATGCCTCGGCGCTCCTGGCGGAGGTGGCGCCGTCGGGCCTGCCGCTCGTGCTCGAACCCGGGCGGTTCGTCGTGGGGCCGGCTGGTGTGCTCCTCTCACGGGTGGTCGACGTGAAGACGCACCCTGGTGGCCGCACCTTCGTCGTGCTGGATGCCGGGATGACGGAGTGTCTGCGGTCGGCGCTCTACGGAGCCCGGCACCGCATCGTGCCGGTCACGGCGCGTGTGGGGACGGCGAGCGGTGTTGACGTCGTCGGTCCGGTGTGTGAGAGCAGCGACTCGTTCGGGTCGGACCACCAGCTTCCACCCTTGGCGGTCGACGATCTCGTCGCGATCCTCGATACTGGCGCCTACGGCGCGACGATGGCCTCGAACTACAATCGGCGTCCAATGCCGGCTGAAGCGCTCGTGGACGGCGGCGCATGGACTCTCATCCGTCGGCGACAGACCATCGACGCGATGCTCGCGCAGGAGTCGTAGGCCGGGTCGCGCGCCAGAGACAGAACAGATGCCAGGAAAGCTCATAGCCTTCGAAGGCTTGGACCAGAGTGGAAAGGAGACCCAGGCGCAGCAGCTTCGCGATCACCTGCGCCAGCAGGGGCACCGCGCTCGCGTGGAGTCTTTTCCCGGCTACGGTACGTCGATCGGAGAGGAGATCGCGCGCGCGCTCCAGGGCGAGCGGGACTACGCCCCCGAAGTGATGCAGTTGCTCTACGTGGCCAACCGATTCGAGCGGCGAGCCGATCTTGACCGCTGGCTGGCGGGGGGATTGATCGTGCTGTGCGACCGCTACCTGGCGTCGAGCATTGCCTACGGTGAGGCGCAGGATCTCGACCCGGTCTGGTTGGCCGAGCTGCAGCGCCATCTGCCGCAGCCCGACCTCACGGTCCTGCTGGACATTTCGCCCGAGACCGCTGCCAGCCGGAAGGTCGCGGACCGCGACCGGTACGAGCGCGACCTGGCCATGCTCGGACGGGTCCGGACGAGCTATCTGCGGCAAGCGGCCGATGCCCGGTGGATCACGGTTGATGCCGATCAGTCGAAAGCCGCAGTCACCGAGGCCGTCATCGCGGCCGCCACGCCACGACTTTCGCTGCCGTAAGCGCCAGGACCCGGCTCGCACCCTCCGCCTTCAGCACCCGCGCGCAGGCATCGAGCGTTGCGCCGGTCGTGCACACGTCATCGACGAGCACGATCGTGCGTCCACTGAGAGCGGCGCGTGTGGGTCCCCGGCACCACCAGGCTCGGCTCGCCGGCACGAAGGCACCGCGGACGTTGGCATGGCGCCGGGCGGAGGGAAGTGTGACCTGGGCCTGGGTCCAGACCCGCCGGCGCAGGGCGTGGACGACCGGCAGACCCAGATGCGCGGCCAGTTCGGCGGCCTGGTTGAAGCCGCGGCGGTGCTGTCGGCTCCAGTGCAGTGGGACCGGCACGGCCAGATCCGCCTGCGACAGGAGGTCCTCGGTATGCCGCCGGACGAGGGAGGCCAGTGGCCGGGCGAGCGATCGGCGGCTGTCGTACTTGAACGCGTGCACGATCGCGCGGAGAGCGCCCTCGTACGGTCCGACCGCTCGCCCGCCGTCGAGCGGCCGCGGGACACGCCGACATCGGGCACACCGCTCGGCGCCGCGGCTGACCGCGCGCCACGACGGCAGCGGGTCCCCGCACTGTTGGCAGAGCGGTGGTTTGAAGATGGCGACCGCCGCCCAGCACCCCCGGCAGACGGTGCCGCGGGTCGGCTCGGGCAGCAGGCGATCGCAGGCCGCGCAGCGAGATGCGATCAGCGCAGCCACCAGGGCGTCGGCCATCCGGCGCCCGGCGATCAGTCGAGGGTGGACGTCTGTTGCTAGGCTGGCTCCGCGCTGCTCACGTCGAGCCGTTCGGCCTCGCCCCAGAGGCGCTCCAACTCGTAGAAGTCTCGGACCTCCGGCGTGAACACGTGGACGACGAAGTCGAAGAAATCGAGCAGAATCCATTCGGCACGTCCCGCGCCCTCGACGACGGTCGGCCTGGCGCCATGCCGCCTGAGTCGTTCCTCGATACTCTCCGCGATCGCCTTGACCTGCCGCGGGTGCTGCCCCGAGCAAATCACGAAGAAGTCGGTGAACGCCGTCCCGGACCTCAGATCGAGGACGACCACATCCATCGCCTTCTTGTCCTGGGCGGCGAGCACGCTGGCGCGGATCGCTTCAGGGAGTGCGGACAGTTCCTCCGTTTGCTCCATGTCTCTCATGCAAGCTGTCTGCCGGGCGGAGCCGGCGTGTACAGATGATGTTCCCGAATGTATCGTGCGACGCTTTCGGGTACCAGGTCGTCGATGTCGTCGCCGGCCCACAGGCGGTGTCGGATGGCACTCGAAGCGACGTCGGGCGTGTCCGCCTCGAGTGGGAAGATCGCGGTGCGCCCGCCGTCGGGCGCGTGTGGGTCGATGCCGAGCGCGGCCTCGCGGAAGCGATTCGCGACGTCGGGCAGTGCCCGACGCAGCGCCTGCAGGTCGTGGCCCGGTCGCGACACGACGACGAAGTGCGCCTGGTCGAGCAAGGCGGGGTAGCCGCGCCACGTGGCAATTTCTGCGAAGGCATCGGCACCCGTGATGAAGAACAATTGCGTCGCCAGTTCACCGGCGTCGAGCATCCGCTGCAGTGTCTCGGTCGTGTAGGCCGGCGACGGATCGGCCAGCTCCAGGTCCGAGGCGACCAAGCCCGGACGTGCGTCGACCGCCAAGGTCACCATGGCGAACCGGTCCGCGGGCGGGGCGACAGGCGCGGCACGCCGGTGTGGGGGCACCCGAGCCGGCACCAGCAGCACATGGTCGAGGTCGAAGGCCTGCTGGACGGCCTCGGCTACGGCCACGTGACCGCGGTGCACCGGGTCGAACGTGCCGCCGAGCAGGCCGGTTCGCTGGTGGATGGTCATTCGCCTGCCGCCGCCGCGCCTGACGGCGCAGCATGGGAAACGACCCGCCACATCGCCTCGAGAAGCGGACGCAGTCCTTCGCCGGTGACCGCCGAGATCGGGTAGACCGTCACGTCGCGGGCCGTCAGCGCGACACGCAGCCGCTCGAGTCTCGCTGGCTCATCGAGCGCGTCGATCTTGTTTGCGGCGACCAGCTGTGGCCGCTGGTCGAGCGGCCCCGCGGGATCCTCCGCCCCCACCGGATACAGGGCGAGTTCGCGGCGGATGGTGTCGTAGTCGTCGAGCGGGTCGCGTCCGGAGGCCGACGACACGTCCACGAGGTGCACGAGCACCTTGGTCCGTTCGAGGTGGCTGAGGAACTGGTGTCCCAGGCCGTGGCCCGAGTGGGCGCCCCCGAGGAGGCCTGGCACGTCGGCCACGACGAAGCTGCGGTCATCCGACAAGCTGACGACGCCGAGGTTGGGTGAGAGCGTCGTGAAGGGGTAGTTGGCAATCTTCGGCCGCGCGGCCGAGATCCGAGCGATCAGCGTGGACTTGCCGACGTTGGGGAACCCGACCAGCCCGACGTCGGCCAGCAGCTTCAGTTTCAGCTGGAGTTGCCGGTCGTCACCCTCGAGTCCAGGTTCGGTGCGGCGCGGTGCTCGATTTGTCGAGGTGGCGAACTGCGCGTTGCCGCGCCCGCCCAGCCCGCCCCGGGCCACGACGACGCGTTGACCGGCTTCGGTGAGATCGGCCAGTTCGACCGGGCCGTCCTCGGTCAACTCCGAGACGATCGTGCCGGTGGGAACCTCGAGTTCGATGTCATCGCCACGGCGTCCGCTGCGGTTCGCCCCCTCACCATGCGCGCCGCGCTTGGCCCGAAACTCAGGGTGGAATCGGTAGTGGACGAGCGTGTTGACGTGCTGGCTGGCAACGACGTAGATGGAGCCGCCACGGCCACCGTCGCCGCCATCCGGCCCTCCGCGTGGGATGAATTTCTCGCGACGGAAACTGAGACAACCCCGACCGCCGTGGCCGGCGGTGACGTGAATGTCGACTTCGTCGACGAACATGAAGGCGTTCGCGCGCCCCTGCGTGGGTGCGACCGCGCGGTTTAGCTCTCGAGGGGCAGCACGCTGATGACGCGGCCGCGCGCGCCATGATCTTCGAACCGCACCCGGCCGGCGGCTTTGGCGAACAGCGTGTCGTCCTTGCCGAGGCCGACATTGAGGCCGGGACGGAACCGTCGTCCGCGCTGGCGGACGAGAATCGCCCCGCCGCTCACGAGGTTGCCGTCGAACCTCTTGACGCCCAGGCGCTGCGCGTTGCTGTCACGCCCGTTCCGAGAACTTCCTTGTCCCTTTTTATGTGCCATGGCTCGCGCTCTCGAGGATGCCGATCACCGCTAGACGCGGATGTCCTTGACCCGAACCCGCGTCAGCGTACTGCGGTGACCGAGCGTGCGCCGCATGCCCTTGCGACGCTTCTTTCGAAACACCCGAATCTTCGGTCCGCGGACCTCGCCGTCGACGACGCCGACCACCGACGCGTCGGCGACATAGGGTGACCCGGCGACGATTTCACCGCCGTCCTTGGCGACCAGCAGCACGCGATCGAAGCTGACTTCCTGGCCAGCCTCCTCGCCGATACGATCGACCGTGACGAGCGCGCCTGGGGTGACTCGCACCTGACGCCCGCCGCTCTGTATGATTGCGTACACCGTCAACGCTCCTCGCTGGTCGCTCACCGGCCCCTCGGGACCTTCGGTGAGCACCCGCAACTTCTTAGACTACCATCCCCGGCGTCCATTTCGCAATTTCCGTGGCGGGGGCTCCGCCGCACGGGGGGCTAGCGCAGCAGGACACGCGTGCCGCGGATGGTCTGCGTGCTCAGGGCGCTGAGGAACGTGGGCAACAACCGGTCCATCAGCTCGAAATAGGAGGAGAGCGCCGGTGTGTTCTGCTCCGCCTCGTACAGAATCTCTTCCCGGTGCGACTCGGTGTAGAGCGTCGCGCCCGTGCGGCCGTCGATGAAGATGAACTTCGGACTTAGCACGTAGCCGGTCCGCTCGCGGTAGGCCCGCGTCGGCACGACTCGCCGCCGGCCGAACGAATCGTAGGATTCTTGCTCTTGCGTCACGAACCCCTCACGCGAATGCGGCACGAACAGGACCGTGCCCGTCACGATCAACGGGTCCTGATGCTCCTCGCCGAGTTGGCGCCAGAACCCGATGTCCGCGAAGACGCGCTCGTAGGCTTCCAGCTGCTGCTCCTCGGTGATGGCGGTCGGCTCGGTGAGCGGCACGGCATCCCCGAAGCCGTCGCCGAGGCCGTCTTCCATCACCAGGTCGGCGAGCGCCAGCGCGTCGGTCTCGATCACCTGCAGGTCCGACCGGTTCCTGAGTTGACTTCTGAGCAGCCGCGCCGTTTCGATGTTGGCGTCCACGTCCTGGCTGCCACCGGCCACGAACCCCGCGATGAGGATCCGATTGAACGATGAGACGTCCAGCTTCGGCTGGAGCGGAGTCTCTATCGAGACTTCCTGGTACGGCCCGGCGCAAGCTGCCAGGCCGAGCAGGACGGTGGCAAGACTAGCGACTCGTGCGCTCATTGATTTCTCTGAACAGGTCGAAATTCTGCTGGATCGTCGTGTTGTTGGGTTCGATTTCGAGGGCGCGCTCGTACGCCTCTCTCGCGCCGGCGAAATCGCCAGAGTGCTCGTGGGCGATCGCGAGATTGTTCCAGGCGGCGGCGTAGCTCGGGTCGATTTCAACGGCGCGCTGCCAGCGGTACGCGGCTTCCCGCCACAGACCGCGCTGCGCGACCTGAATACCGAACTCGACCTGTTGCTTGGCGTCCGATCGGAGGTCGACCGTGGCGACCGCTGGTGTGGTCGCGAGGGCCAACACGAGCCCCATTCCCAGCGTCACATTCCGCATGAACCAACCAGAGATTTAACTATAGCTACGGGCGCTCAAACAGTGCAAGCGGTTTCAAGCGGTCCCAGCGGCCCCGCGGCACGCAGTTTGCGAGGAGATCTCGCCATGACACTGCGGGACACCGTGGCGCTGGCCCTGCTCCGTGGGTTCCCGGGGCAAGCGTTGCCCGAGGCGTTGCGACTCGTGACGGGCGCCCGCCCGACAGGGTCGTGCCGGTCGCTGACGCAGCTTGTCGTTCGGCTGGGTCTCCGTCTGCCAGGCGGGTGCATCCGCGACGCGCGCGAGCGCGCGGACGAGTCGCTGGCGCGGGCCGAGGAGCAAGGTGTGCGCCCGATCACCTGGACTGATCGGGCGTATCCGCCGTGCCTGGCCGCCATCGCCGATCCTCCGCCGGTGCTCTGGCTGCGAGGCCACCCCGACGTCCTGAATACGCCGTCTGTGGCCATCGTCGGCTCACGGACCGCGTCTCGCTACGCACGGGATGTGGCCGAGCAGTTGGGATCCGATCTGGCGGGTCGAGGCGTCACAGTGGTGAGCGGCCTGGCGCGGGGCGTCGACTCCGCCGCGCACCGCGGAGCGCTGGACGGTGGGCGGACGGTCGCGGTGCTGGGGTCGAGCGTCGAGATCGTCTATCCCCCCGAGCACGCCGATCTGGCCGAGGCCATCGCCGCCAAGGGCGGCGCGGTCGTGTCGGAGTTTCCACCCGAGACTCCGCCGCGGCCGGCCCACTTTCCCCAGCGCAACCGGATCATCAGCGGTTTGTTGCGGGCGGTCGTGGTGGTCGAGGCGTCCGACCGCAGCGGCTCGCTCATCACCGCCCGACTCGCACTGGATCAGGGCCGCGAGGTGATGGCGATCCCGGGCAGTGTCCTCGGCGGGCGAAACCGGGGCTCGCACTCTTTATTGAAGGATGGGGCAAAGGTTGTTGAGCGTGCGGACGATATCTTGGAGGAGATAGGTCTGTTGGGTGGCAACACGCCTGTACGCGCCGATGCGCCGCCGGTTCCTCCGGACGCGCTGCTGGCGTGCCTGTCCGACGGTGAAGCGTGCGATCTGGATGATCTGACCGAGCGTTCCGGGCTCGACAGCGCCGCGTTGCTGGCCCGCCTGCTCGACCTACAGCTGCAAGGCTTCGTGCAGCGCGTCGAAGGCGGGCGTTTCGTGCGTGTGATTGGAAAGTGGTAACGTAAATCGCCGGTGCGTCGAGGTGCTGCGAGTGCCGACGCGAACCCGGAGAGACTGGGAACCAGAGCTTATGGCCAAATCGCTGGTGGTGGTCGAGTCGCCCGCCAAGGCGAAGACCATCAACAAGTATCTCGGCAAGGACTTCAAGGTCGTCGCCTCGATGGGGCACATCCGTGACTTGCCGAAGAGCAAGCTGGGCGTGGATGTCGACGGGGGCTTTGCGCCGGCGTACGAGGCGATCCCCGCTCGGAAGAAGGTCATCAAGGAACTGCGCGCGGCCGCGAAGAACGCGACCGACATCTACGTGGCCACGGACCCCGATCGCGAGGGTGAAGCGATCGGCTGGCATCTGGCCGCCGAACTCGGCGGCAAGAAGAAGAAGATCCATCGACTCACGTTCAACGAAATCACGAAGAAAGCGATCCTCGAGGCGCTCGAACACCCGGGTGACATCAACCAGCGGATGGTCGACGCCCAGCAGGCCCGTCGCGTGCTCGACCGCCTCGTGGGTTACAAGCTGAGCCCGCTGCTCTGGGACAAGGTGCGGCGTGGCCTGAGCGCCGGCCGGGTCCAGTCGGTGGCCCTTCGTCTGGTCTGCGACCGGGAAGAAGAAATCTCACGGTTCAAGTCCGAAGAGTACTGGCATGTCTTCGCCAGGCTGGCGGCCGACCAGCCGCCTGAGTTCGACGCCAAGCTCGCCAAGAAGGATGGTGAGACGATCGCGGTCGGCAACGAGGCCGAATCCAAGGTGGTCCTCGATGCCGTCGCCGACGCGCCGTTCGTCGTCAGCAAGGTGGCGACGAAGGAGCGCAAGAAGAGCGCGGCCCCGCCCTTCATCACGAGCAAGCTTCAGCAAGCGTCGAAGATGCCCGTGAAACGCACGATGATGATCGCGCAGCAGCTCTACGAAGGAATCGAGCTGCCGGGCGAGGGCGCCGTGGGACTCATCACGTACATGCGCACGGACTCGACGCGGGTGTCGGCCGAGGCCATCGACGAGGTGCGTAGCCACATCGCGTCGACGTTCGGCGACGAGTTCGTGCCCAAGGAGTCGAATACGTTCCGCACCAAGGCGAACGCGCAGGATGCGCACGAGGCGATCCGACCGACCTCGATGCAGTACGGCCCCGAAACGGTCAAAGCGCACCTCTCGCGCGAGCAATACACGCTGTACCGAATGGTCTGGAACCGGTTCGTGGCCTCGCAGATGCTGCCGGCACGCTTCGACGATACGACCGTGGACATCGATGCCGCCGCCTATACGTTCCGTGTCAAGGGATCGGTGCTGAAGTTCAAAGGGTGGATGGCCGCCCACGGGCTGGCCGCCGAGGAGAAGGTCGGCGAGGTCGCGAGCCCGACGGGCGATGCGAACGGCCAGGACGAGAATCTGTCCGGCGCGCTGCCGGCGATGCGGCCTGGCGACCGTCTTGAGCTCAAACAGCTCCGTCCAGAGCAGAAATTCACGCAGCCGCCGCCGCGTTTCAGTGAGGCGACGCTCGTCAAGGAGCTGGAGGAGAACGGGATCGGTCGGCCGAGCACGTATGCGGCGATCATCGGCGTGCTGCAGGCGCGCGAGTACGTCGAGAAGATAGAAGGCCGATTCAAGCCGACCCGGCTCGGCTCGCTGGTGACCGATCTGCTGGCCAAGAGTTTCAACGACATCCTGGACGTCGAATACACCCGGGCTCTGGAAGAGTCGCTGGACAAGATCGAAGGCGGCGACGCCGACTATCGCAGCACGATCGAGAACTTCTACGGCAAGTTCAGCGCCGATCTGACCCAGGCGGCCGAGTCGATGCCGAACATCAAGGCTGAAGGCCTGCCGAGCGAGGAGGTCTGCGACAAGTGCAAGTCGCCGATGATCGTGAAGGTCGGGCGCTTCGGCATGTTCCTCGCGTGCAGCAGCTATCCCGACTGTCAGAATACGCGCGAGTTGGAGACCGCGGACACCGGCCAGGATGAAGAGGCCGAGGCGTGTGAGAACTGCGGCAAGCCGATGGTCGTTAAGCGCGGTCGGTTCGGGCAGTTCCTGGCGTGTTCGGGTTATCCCGACTGCAAGACGACGCGGAAGCTGATTGCGACCAAGGAAGGGCTGGCTGCGGCGAAGCCCGACCAGATGCTGGACGAGAAGTGTCCACGCTGCGAATCGAACCTGGTGATCAAGCACGGGCGATTCGGCGAGTTCACGGCCTGCAGCAGCTATCCGAAGTGTCGCTACGTGAAGCTGAAGGCCACGGGCGTCGCCTGCCCGAAGGACGGCGGTGGCATCGTGGAGCGCAAGTCGCGCCGCGGGCGGGCGTTCTACGGCTGCAGCAACTACCCGGACTGCGACTTCACGCTCTGGAACAAGCCGCTGCTCGAACCATGCCCGGAGTGCAAGGCGCCGTTCCTCGTCGAGAAGGTGACCAAGCGGCACGGGCGCCAGTTGTTGTGCCACAAGGAGGAGTGCGACTACGTTCGCTCCGAAGAACTGGTGGCGGTCTAGGCGGCCGACCGCGTCGCGATGATTCAGATCATCGGCGGCGGGTTGGCCGGCAGTGAAGCTGCGTGGCAGGCGGCTTCGCTGGGCGTTCCCGTAACCCTTTCCGAAATGCGGCCAGTCCGGCCGACCGCGGTGCATCAGACCGATCGGCTCGCCGAACTCGTCTGCAGCAATTCCTTCCGGGGCGACAAGCTGGAGAATGCCGTCGGTCTCCTCAAGGAGGAGATGCGACGGATGGACTCACTCGTGATCCGCGCCGCCGATCGGACGCGAGTGCCGGCCGGTGCCGCCCTGGCGGTCGACCGCGAACGCTTCGCCACGGAAGTGACCGAGGCCGTCCAGGCGCATCCGCTGATTGCCGTCGAACGCGCCGAGGTTGACGAGCTTCCGTCGGAGCGGTCGATGACGATGCCGTCAATCGTCGCGACCGGCCCGCTGACATCTGATCGACTGTCGGCCGACATTGCCGCCTTCGTCGGGGCGGAGCATCTGTACTTCTACGATGCCATCAGCCCGATCGTGCTGGCCGAGACGATCGACCGCACTCGCGTCTTCCGCGCGTCTCGTTGGGGGCGGGACTCGCCCGGAGACCCGGTGGAGGCGGGGACGGGCGAGACCGGCGACTATCTGAACTGCCCGATGAACGTGGCGGAGTACGATCGCTTCTACACGGCGCTGACGGGCGCAGAATCTGCGACCGTGCACGACTTCGACCAGACGAAATTCTTCGAGGGTTGCCTGCCGATCGAGGTCATGGCCAGTCGAGGGCGCGACACGCTGCGCTTCGGTCCCATGAAACCGGTAGGGCTCGTCGACCCGGCCGGCGGACGGCCGCCTCACGCGGTCGTTCAGCTCAGGCAGGACAACCTGGCGGGCGACTATTTCAGCCTGGTGGGGTTCCAGACACAGTTGAAATGGGGGGAACAGGACCGGGTGCTGCGCCTGATTCCAGGGCTGGAGCGGGCCGAGTTCGTCCGATTTGGCATGATTCATCGGAACACCTACATCAATGCGCCCACCGTGCTCCACGCGACCTGGCAGACCCGTCGGCGGCCCGACCTGTTCTTCGCCGGTCAGGTGTCAGGCGTCGAAGGCTACGTGGAAAGCGCGGCGTCCGGGCTGATGGCGGGGCTGAACGCCGCCGCCCTGGCACTGGGGCGACCGCCGCGGGCGGCGCCGCGGACGACGGCGCTGGGGGCGCTGGCGCACTACGTGTCGCACGCCGATAGCAATGATTACCAGCCGACGAACATCGCCTTCGGCCTGATGCCGCCACTGGAGAAGGCGCCGCGGCGCCGCGCCGCGCGCCGGTTGGCGACTGCCGAACGGGCTCTGGCGGATCTGGCAGTCTGGCAGGTCGAGGTAGGACGCGCATCCGATGCTCAGTCAACTCCGATCGTTTCTTGAATTCCTGCGGCTGAATCGCAACGTGTCGGCGCACACGCTGCGGGCCTACGAGAGCGATCTGACGCAGTTCGTGTCGTTCATGGCCGATACCCTGGAGCGGCCCGCCGAGAGCGTCGGGCCGGCCGAGTTCGACCAGTTGGCGATCCGCGGGTTCCTCGCCGACCTGTACCGGCGCGGCAACTCGCGGGCGTCGTCGGCGCGCAAGCTCGCGGCGATTCGCGCGTTCGGGCGCTATCTGCGGCGCGAGCGCCTGATCGAGGGTGACCCGGGTGCCCTCGTCGGCACGCCGAAGCTGGAGCAGAGGATTCCGGCCCATCTCGAGTTGAACGAGATGGAGCAGTTGCTGGAGATGCCGGACACCGAGACGCCGTTCGGGCGCCGGGACCGCGCCATTCTGGAGATGTTCTACGCGTCCGGGCTACGGCTGAGCGAACTGGTCGCCCTCGACCTCGACGACGTCGATCTGAACGGCCGTCTGGTGCGAGTGCACGGCAAGGGTGGGCGTGAACGGATCGTGCCGTTCAACCGTAGCGCGGCAACCGCTGTTCGGCGCTACCTTCGCGATCGCGAAGCCCTGGTGCGACGGGCCCCGACGCCCGCCGCAACGCGGACGGCGCGACGCGCCCGGGTCCGCTCGAATCCGTTGTTCCTCAACTATCGCGGCGGACGTCTCTCCACCCGCAGCGTCGACCGTCTGGTGCGTCGCTACGTCGCGGCCTGCTCAACTCGACTGGGGATCAGCCCACACGCGCTGCGCCACTCCTTCGCCACACATCTCCTGGAGAGCGGTGCCGACTTGCGCGCCATCCAGGAACTCCTGGGACACGCGCGGCTCAGCACCACACAGCGCTATACGCACGTTAACGCCGCCCAGCTACTCGCGCTCTACAAGAAGACCCACCCGAGGGCGTAGCCGGCCATCGCGGCGGGTGCGCCAGCCGCGCGTCGGCCGCGCGGCAATTCGATACCGAGCGTCTTGATCTTGTAGTTCATCACGCGCGGGCTGATCGAGAGCAACTCCGCGGCGTCCTTCTGCATCCAGTTCGACATGCGGAGTGCCTCGACGACGGCCTGCCGCTCGATTTCCTCGAGCGCGATTCTCGTCGGTGGAATATTGACGGCCAGCACGACCTCGTGGGAGTTCCCGCTCACGGCGAGCTCGCCCAAGCGGAGGTCCTCCACCAACAGGTAGGGCCCATCGGTCAGCAGCGCCGCGCCCACCGTTTCGGCGCCGGCGTCCTTGACGAGCGAGAGCGTGTAGCCGATGACCTTGCCCGATGCCAGGCGCAGTTCGGCGCGGTTCGGAAGATGCGTCAGCTTGAAGGCGCCGTCGAGAATGCGGGCGATGTCGTGGCTGTCGGCGAGAACCTCGCTGTAGGCCGGCCGAGGTTCCGCGGATCGGGTTCGAGGCCCAGCGTCCGGTACGCGATGTCGTTGAAGACGGCCACGCGCCCGTCCCGGGTGATCGCCAGCACGCCGTTGCGCAAGCTCCAGACCAGCTCGCGGAAGAAACGGTCACCGACCTGCTCCGCCGTGGTTCCGTGCGTCACCGGCGCCGACTGTCGCGTCGAGTCGGTGCTCCGCGGGGCACGGGCTGGCTTCGCTCGTGGCATCTCTGAAATCTCAGTCTGGCCGTCAGGAATCGGCTTTCACAACATCGTAATATCACCAGATCCCGAAGTCAGGCGGTCGACCAATATCGGTCGCACCGCCGGAATATAGGCGCAAACCTCGCGCCCACAGTCGATTCTTAGAACTTATTGAAAATAATACACTTAGGGATTGGAAGGGATGATTGACTATCGAAATTGAGTTACATTCATGTACATTAATAACAGTTTTGTAAGAACTGGCTGCTCTGTCAGCGTCGCTGCTCAGCCATCCTGGCCGACGGCCTGCAGTTCCTCCCACTTGTGCATCAGCTCGCCGATCTCCCACATCAGGGTCTGGTGTTGGGCGGTGGCGGCGGTGGCGACATTCCGATCGGCGTAGAAATCCGGCTGACTCATCCGCGTCTCGAGGTCCTTCAGCGCGGCCTCACGTTCCGCGATCACCTGCTCCAGCTTCTCGACGCGCCGTTGCCTCGCTTCGGCGGCCCGCTGTCGCTTCCGCGTCACGGCCGCTTCCTTCTTCCGGTCGGCAGCCGAGGCCACCCGCGCGGCGCGGCGTGGGTCGCGGCGGGTGGGGCGGGCGCCCGCAACGCCGGCCGCCGGCTGCTGGCTCTGGCTCCAGCGAAATTCCTCGTAGGTGCCTGGATAGACGACGGCTTTGCCGCGACCGACGTCGATGACCTGGGTCGCGAGACGGTCGACGAAGTAGCGGTCGTGCGAGACGAAGATGAGTGTGCCATCGAACGCGGCCAGCGCGTCCAGGAGCACGTCGGTCGAGTCGATGTCGAGATGGTTGGTCGGTTCGTCGAGTAGCAGCGTGTTCGCCGGGCGCAAGAGCATGCGCGCCACGGCCAGTCGGGTCCGCTCGCCGCCCGACAGCACCCGGGTGGGCTTGTGGACATCGTCACCCGAGAAGAGAAATCCGCCCAGGACATTCCGGATCATCGGCACCGCATCGAGCGGAGCGCCGGCCGCCAGCGTCTCGTGCACGGTGAGTGACGGGTCGAGCCGTGTCGCCTCGTCTTGCGCGAAGTACTGCATCGTCACCTGGTGCCCCTCGACTCGGCTTCCTGCGTCCGGCGCCTCGGCGCCCGCGAGCAGGCGCATCAGCGTCGACTTGCCGGACCCGTTCACGCCGACCAGCGCGATCCGGCTGCCACGCTCGATCAGGAGGTCGAACGGACGGAAGACCTCGTTCCTGCCGTAGGCCTTGCGGACACCGGTCAGCGTGATCACGCTGCGACCGCTCTTCCGGCACTTCGGGAAGGTGAAGTGCACGCGCTTCCGCTCGGGAGGCACCTCGATCGGCACCACCTTGTCCAGCATCTTGATCCGGCTTTGCACCTGGGCGGCCTTGGTCGCCTGGTAGCGGAACCGATCGATGAACTGTCGCACCCGGGCAATCTCCTCGTCCTGGCGGCGCTTGGCCGCACGCAGCCGTTCGAGGCGCGCGTCGCGCTCGACGACATAGGCGCTGTAGGTGCCCGGATAGTCCGTGAGGGTCCGTAGACCGATTTCGGTGATTCGCGTCACGACCGCATCGAGGAAGTATCGATCGTGCGACACCAGCACCACCGCATGCGGATAGTCGGCGAGGTAGCTCTCGAGCCAGTTGCGGGCTTCGAGATCGAGGTGGTTGGTCGGTTCGTCGAGCAGCAGGAGGCCGGGGCGCCCGAGCAGGAGCTTGGCCAGCGCGATTCGCATCTGCCACCCGCCCGAGAACGTCTCGGTCGGCCGATGGGCATCGCCGTCAGCGAATCCAAGGCCGCGGAGCACCGCAGCGACGCGCTGATCGATTGTGTAGCCATCCTGCCGCTGGAAGCTGTCCTGCGCCTCGGCGTAGCGCTCGAGGAGTCTCTTGTGCTCGGTCTCGGGGACCGACGTGTCCGCTAGGCGCTGCTCGAGGGTGTGCATCTCGGCCTTCAGGTCCAGCAACGCCTGGAGGCCACGGCTGACCTCCTCGAAGACCGTCCGGCCGGTGTGGGCGAGGCCGTCCTGCGGGAGGTAGCCGACGGTCAGGCCGTTCGGCGTGACGAGCTGGCCCGAGTCGGGTTGTTCGGCGCCGACCATGATCTTGAGGAGCGTGGTCTTGCCGGCGCCGTTCGGGCCACACAGGCCGACCCGTTCACCCGGACCCAGTTGCCAGGTGACACGCTCGAGCAGGGTGTGCGCGCCGAAGCGCTTCGAGATGGCGGATAGCTGGATCATGGCCGGATGGCACCGCGGCCCGCACCACACGGAGGGCGAGGTCGGCCGGTAGCCAACCGACTATGTTAGCAGGATCGTGCCGCCGGTTGGACGCGCGCGGATCGGCTACTGGCCGAGACTCTTCGCGGCGGCCGTGAGGATGTGCGGCAATTCGAACGGCTTGGTGAGGTAGCCCGACACGCCGAGGTTGGCGGCCGCAATGGCATTGGCTTCGGATGAATGACCCGTGATGATGATCACCGGGATATTCGCCTTGAGTTGCTTGGCTTCACGGACGACCGTGAGGCCGTCGACGCCGGGCATCTTGAGGTCGGTGATCAGGAGGTCGTAAGGCAGCACGCGGAGTCGATCGAGTGCGGCGCGCCCGTCGGCCAGCGACAACGCCTTGGTCAGGAGCGCACGCATTGCGTCCTCGTCGTCCACGACGAGGACGCGCGGGCGCGTCGGTTTCGACGTGGCCTTCCCCGCGTCACCGGTGGGACGCTGGCTGTTCAGCCAGGCATCGATGTCGGTCTTACCGGAACCGCCACTGCCGGCCGACGCGCACCGCCGGAATCTTGCCGGCCTTGATCAGCCGGTAGACGGTACGGAGGTTGACCTTCAGGTAGGCCAACACCTCTTCAGTTGTCAGAAAGACTTCGTCAACCATGCGCTCGCGCTCGACCGTCGCACACTTTACCACCAACAGGCGGCGTCGGACCCGAAGGTCGCGTTGTTTGGGAAGAGAGTTCCCGTCAACAATGTGCCCCATTCGCACACATGGCATAACTAACTGATAATGCACACGTTACGGCAGGGTTCACCGGCAGCCAAACGGCTCTCTGAGGCGATCTCTCGTCCTCGGCCGACTGTCTGCGGCGTCGAGCCGTCTAAGATAGTTGAATGAGCGCCCTGCGGCGCGCCGCACACCCGCGGCGGCCGACGGCGCGGTGAGCCCGGAGTGTCCAGCGCAACGATGGTGTGGAGCGACGAGGAGCTGGTGGCCCGCTCGGCCCGCGGCGACCACGAGAGCTTCAACCAGCTGGTCGTGCGCTGGGAACGGCCGATCTACGCGCTGGCCTACCGCGTGATCGGGCGCGAAGACGACGCGCGTGACGTCTGCCAGGAAACCTTCCTGCGGGCGTTTCGCAGCATCAAGGGGTTCAAGGGCCAGGCCAAGTTTTCGTCGTGGCTGTATCGGATCGCCCTCAACCTGTGCCGCGACTGGATGCGGCGCGAGCGGCGGTCACCGATGGCCACGGTGCCCGAAGGTGTTGACCTGGTGGACCTGGCGCCCCCCGAGGCGCCGGGGAATTCACTCGAGGATCTGGTCGGGCGCCGCGAGCTGAGCGGTAAGATCGCGCAGGCGATGGCGGCGATTCCGCGGGAGCAGCGGACCGCGATTGTCTTGAAGGAGTACCACGGGATGACCTTTCAGGAGATCGCGGACCTGCAAGGGTGCCCGCTGAGTACCGTGAAGACGCGGCTGTATCAGGGATTGACCCGCCTTCGGCAGGAGCTGGAGTACCGGGGGATCGATCGCGCGGCGGCGTTTCCGACCGGAGGGGCGGATCCGACGGCGCGCCAGCAACACAGGAAGATGCACTGATGACGAATCCGAGTGACGGCGGCTGCGACGACAAGTCGCTACTGGTCAGCTATCTCTACGAGGAGTGCGGTGACGCCGACCGCGCGCGCGCCGAGGCGCACTTTGCCGGATGCGCGACGTGCCGAGACGAACTCGAGGCACTCACCGGCGTGCGGGGCCGTCTCGCCAACTGGGCGCCGCCCGAGCCCGCGCCAGCGTTTCGCATGGTGCCGGCGGATGACGTGACCCTCTCACACCAACCCTGGACGTGGTGGCAGTCGGCACCGGTCTGGTCCCTGGCGGCTGCTGCAGTCTTTCTGGTCGCGGCGTCGGTCGCCAACCTCGAAATCCGGTACGGCGCCGACGGCTTGGTCGTGCGGACTGAGTGGTCCGAAGCGGCACCATCCCAGACGGCCGACGTCGCGGACGATGCGGCATGGGAGGCGGATCTGGCGGCGCTCGAGGCCGATCTGCGCAGCGAGTTCGGGGCGCCAGCCGCTGACACGCCGGCGGCGGTGACCGCAGGCTCGACGCCCGATCCGCAACCACTCCTGACTCGTGTGCAGCGATTGATCGAGGAGAGCGAGCGCCGCCAGCAGCGGGATGTGGCGCTGAGGTTCGCGCAGCTGATGCGAGAAGTCGAGGTCCAACGCCAGGCGGATCTGTTCAGAATCGAGGAGCAGGTCGGTCAACTCGAGGGCCTGACGCAGGCCGAGGTGGTTCAGCATAACGAGATCATGGATTATCTCGTGCGGGTTGCCGGCCAGCCCGGCCAGCGATGATGACCCCGACCATGCCGATGCAGCCGAGGGGGACCGGTTGGAGGAGCACCGGGCGCAGGCGATTCGTGCTCGCCGTGACGGCGGTGACGGCGGTGACGGCGCTGGCGCCCAGCGCGTCGGCGCAGACGCCGGTGTCGCCGGTCGAGCCGCGGGTGGCCGGCGACGCCCAGCGGGCGCAGTATCAGCTCAGGGTCCTGGAGCGCGTGCTCGAGCAGGCGGTCGAGCACGGAGCCCAGGTCGTGGCGCTGGAGTTGCAAGCCTTCGCGCCTAGTTCGGTCCTGTTCGCCGGGTCGACGCAGGCGCGGGGCTTCGCGCTCGACGAGTACGGCGTGTTCTTCGACGTGCAGGTGCCGACCCTGCGCCGCAGCATTACCTGGACCTTCCGGACGCTCAGTCGGAACGGCCTCGCGCTCGGTGACGCGCTGGCGGCGCTGCGGCAGCACGTGCAGTCGCTTGGTGATGTCGGCGCGCGGGACGCGCTCGAGCAGGCACTGCGGAGCCTCGAGGTTCAGGTTGGTCCGCTTCCCACGGCTCGCGCCGGAAACGGCTGGGCCACCTCGGTAGGGTCGGGCGATCGCACGGCGGTGTCGCCGTCGCCCCCACCGCCGCCGGCGGACGACATCGACCCGGCGGATGTCTATGTGGCCCAGATTCGCAGCGAGTTGGCGAACGTGATGCTCGACTACAGCGGCTCGCTCCTGCTGGCGGCCGACGAATGGCTGACCGTAGCCACGAGTGGCTTCGGTGGTGCTGGGAGCGGCGCCGCCGTGGGTGCGGGCCTGATGCTGCGGGTGCGGGGGCGGGATCTCGCGGCGCTCCGGTCGGGCGAGATCAGCCGCGACGAAGCGAGGCAGCGGATCGAGAACGTCGGATTCTGAGCTACAATTTCGTCATGGTGATGCACCTTCGCAAGGCGTTCGGCGCACGGGCCGCCGTGGCGGCCCTGGTCCTGGCAGCGGCGATCGCGACCGCGGGATGCGGCGAATCGCTCGACGTCGCCAGCGAATTACTCGTGACCGAGATCACGACGGGCTGGTTCGACAGCGGTATTCTCGAGGACGGGAAGAACAAACTCGTTCCGACGATTTCCTTCCAGTTGACGAACGGTGCCCAGGGCGAGATCACGACGGTGCAGGTGAACGGGGTGTTCCGGCGCGTTGAAGAGAACGACCAGGAGTGGGGGAACGCCTTCGTACTGGCCATCGGTGCCGACGGACTCCCCGTCGGGGACTCGACGCGGCCGATTGTGATGCGCTCGAGACTCGGCTACACGAGCGACGAGCCCCGGCTCGAGATGTTCCAGCACCGGCTGTTCATGGACGCCAAGGTCGAGTTGTTCGCGAAGCACCACGGCAACCCGTGGGTCAAGCTCGGGGAATACGTCATCGATCGCCAGTTGTTGACGAACTGACGCTTGGCCCGCGCGGGCTCCCGCTCTTTGCGAACGCCGACCCCGCGTTGACACTGTTTTCGTCCATTCGATAGACTCGCGACGTCGGTGTTTCGGCGCGATCCAGCTACGAGCGCGCGACGACCACTGCCTTCCGCCTCACGATGCATCACAGCACAACAGTTCTGGCGGTACGACACGAAGGCCGAACCGTCATGGCTGGAGACGGGCAGGTGACTTTTGGCCAGACGGTGGTCAAGCACGGCGCCCGGAAGATCCGCCGGCTCTACAACGATCGGATACTGGCCGGCTTCGCCGGCTCGGCGGCCGACTCGTTCGCGCTGTTTGCACGCTTCGAGGCCAAGCTCGATCAGTATCGGGGCAACCTGGAGCGCTCCGCGGTCGAATTGGCCAAGGACTGGCGATCGGACCGCGTGCTACGCCGCCTCGAGGCGATGCTCGTCGTGGCCGACCAGGAGTCGACGTTTCTCCTGTCGGGCACCGGCGATCTGATCGAGCCCGATGACGGTATCGTGGCCATCGGCTCCGGCGGGCCCTACGCCCTGGCGGCCGCCAAGGCGCTCGCGGGCCACACGAGCCTCGACGCCTCGTGCATCGCCGAGGCGGCGATGCGCATCGCCGCTGGGATTTGTGTGTACACGAACGATTCGATTTCGCTCGAGGAGTTGTAAAGAGGCGGCTACCGGTTCTCTCCGCCCTGACACCTGCTGATGCCGATTTATCTCCCCGCGAGCACCGCGTCCACGTCCGATTCGCTGACGCCCCGGCAGATCGTCACTGAACTCGACAAGTTCGTGATTGGCCAGGGGAACGCCAAGCGTGCGGTTGCGATCGCGCTCAGAAACCGGATGCGCCGTCAGAAACTTCCGCCGGAGCTGGCCGAGGAAGTGGCGCCGAAGAACATCCTCATGATCGGTCCGACCGGTGTCGGCAAGACCGAGATCGCCAGGCGGCTCGCCCGGCTGGCGCAGTCGCCGTTCATCAAGGTCGAAGCCTCGAAGTTCACTGAGGTGGGCTACGTCGGCCGCGACGTCGAGTCGATGGTGCGAGACCTCACCGAGCTCGCCGTCGATATGGTTCGGGACGAGCGGCTGCTCGAGGTCAAGGAACGCGCCCGGCAGAATGCCGAGGAGCGGCTGCTCGATCTGCTGTTGCCCCCGGTCAAGCCCTCAGGCACCAGTGACGAGGCAAACGCGGCGCGCGAGTACGCGCAGAGCACGCGTGAAAAGTTTCGGGCGCAGCTGGGGGACGGTCAGCTCGATTCGCGACGTGTCGAGGTCGATGTGCGGGAGCGATCGACGCCTTCGTTCGAGATTGTTGCCGGCTCGTCCGTCGAGGAAATCGACATCAACGTCAAGGACATGCTGCCGGGGCTGTTCCAAGGGCGGAGCCGGAAGCGCACGATGCCCGTGCCGGAAGCGCTCGAGTATCTCGTTCAAGAAGAGGAACAGAAGCTCGTCGACATGGAGTCGGTGGGTCGGGGCGCGGTGGAGCGTGTCGAGCAGGCCGGCATTATCTTCATCGACGAGATTGACAAGATCGCCGGTCACGAAGGGACGCATGGGCCCGACGTGAGCCGCGAGGGCGTCCAGCGCGACATCCTGCCGATCGTCGAGGGCACGACGGTCAACACGAAGCACGGCATCGTGAAAACCGATCACATTCTATTTGTTGCCGCCGGTGCGTTTCACGTCGCGAAGCCGGCCGATCTCATTCCCGAGCTGCAGGGGCGGTTCCCGATTCGCGTCGAGCTGGAGCCGCTCGGGACGGCCGAGTTCGTGCGGATCCTGACGGAACCGCGCGGGTCGCTGGTCAAGCAGTACATGGCGCTGCTGGCGACCGAAGGGCTGGAGCTGAGTTTCGACCCATCGGCCATCGACCGTGTTGCCGAGTTGGCCACGCTGGTCAACGAGCGGACCGAGAACATCGGTGCGCGTCGCCTACACACCGTGATGGAAAAGCTCCTCGATGAGATTTCGTTCGAGGCGCCCGACATGACCGAGACGTCCATCACGATCGACGCGGCCTACGTCGACCGGATGTTGGCGGAAATCGTCAAGAACGAAGACCTCAGCCGATACATCCTGTGAGCCTGCCCCGGCGTCGATCCACGGCGGCTGTCGTGCTAGCGGCCCTCCTCGCGGCTACGGGCTGTGGCAAGAAGGGACCGCCGCTCGCGCCGCTTCGGATCGTCTCGACCTCGCCGGTCGACTTTACGGCACGACGACTCGGCACCGAAGTCTACGTCCAGTTCCTTCTGCCTTCCACCAACACTGACGGCAGCACCCCGGCCGATCTGGCCACGGTCGAGGTCTATGCGATCACGATCGGTCCCTTGGGGCCTAGCGTGACGCCGTTGACCGACGAGGAACTATTCGAAGCCGCGACCCTGCTGGCGACGGTCGATGTCGAGCCGTCAGTCGACCCGGAGACTGGCGACCCTGCTGAGAGCACGCCGGCTGCCGCGCCTCCGCCGGCTGACCCGCAGTCATCGCTCCCGGCACAGGGCGAATCGGTGACGCTGCACGAACGGCTCACCGTCGAGGCGCAACTGCCGGCGGACCTGTCGGACGTCGATCGCCGGTTCGAGGTGGATCTTGAGGCCGAGAGCCAGACCGACGCGCCAACTATCGTCGGACTGACCTGGGTGCGGCCCCCCGAGGCCATGCCGTTCTTCGACCCGCCGCCGCGGCGGACCTATCTGGCGGTCGGTCGCACGGTCGACGGGGACGCCGGCGTCTCGTCGGCGCGGCTCACCGTCCGGCTGGACAGCGCGCCGAGCGCACCGCCGGCGCCCAGCGTCAGCTACACGGTCGACACGATCACCGTGACCTGGCTGCCTGCGCGCGGCGCGACCCGTCCGGTGCAGGCGCCACCCGTGCAGGCGCCACCCGTCGTCATTTCATCGATACCGGTCGCCGCCGAACCGGGAGCGCTACCCGTCACGCCGGCCGCACCCGCCGTGCCAATGCTCCTTCCGTCGACGCCGGCCATCGCATCCGCCGAGCCGACGCGATACAACGTGTACCGTTACGTGCCGCGCGGTGCCGAGTCGGGATCGGCGGCAATGGTGATGCCCGCGCCGGTCAATGCGGCGCCGATCGACGGGCTCGAATGGCTCGATCCCACCGTCGAGTTCGATGTGGAACGCTGTTACGTCGTGCGCGCGGTCGCGGGGGTGGAGGGCAGCGCGGTCGAGAGTGAACCGTCGCCGTCGATGTGTGTCGAGTTCCGAGATACGTTTCCGCCGGCCGCGCCGCAGAATCTCGCGGCGGTCGGCAGTGCCGGCGCGGTCAGCCTGATCTGGGAACCCAGCCCCGATTCTGACCTGGCCGGCTATCTGGTCTTGCGCGGCGAGGCACCTGGTGGCACACTCCAGCCGTTGATGACGGCGCCGGTGACTGAGACGACCTACCGCGACGACACAGGCACGGCGGGTGTCACCTACATCTATGAGGTCGTCGCTGTGGACGCGGCGTCGCCCGCCAACATCAGCGAACCTTCGAATCGGGTTACCGAGTCGTCCCAATAGCCGAGTCCGAGGCGCGTGGGCCGCGGCCCGCGTCAGGAAGGAGCGCGTCGATGAAGTTGTTCGTCGATTCCGGAAACCTCGAGGACATCGCCGGTCTGGTCCCGCTCGGGATCGTCGACGGCGTTACCACGAACCCCTCGCTGCTCGCCAAGGCTGGTGGCGATCCGCGGGCCATCCTGAAGGCGATCTGCGACACGGTCAAGGGACCGGTCAGCGCCGAAGTCGTGGCGACAGACGTTCACGGGATGATCCGCGAAGGGCGCGAGTTGGCCGGTATCGACGAGCACATCGTCGTGAAGGTACCGTTCGGCAAGCCTGGAGTGCAGGCTTGCGGAACGCTGGCGGGCGAAGGCCTCCGCGTAAACGTCACACTCGTTTTTTCGGCGACCCAGGCGTTGCTCGCGGCCAAGGCTGGGGCGACGTTCGTCAGCCCGTTCGTGGGTCGGCTCGACGACATCGCAACGCCGGGCATGGAGCTGATCAGCCAGATCGTCGATATCTACGAGAACTATGAATTTGGGACGGAGGTGCTCGTGGCGAGCGTCCGCGGCCCGGTGCACATCGTGGAGGCTGGCCGGCTGGGCGCCGACGTCTGCACCTGTCCGCCCGCGGTCATCGAAGCCCTCTTCAAGCACCCGCTGACCGACATCGGCCTGGCCAAGTTCCTCTCAGATTGGGAAGAGGCGCAGGCCGCCAAGGTCTGAGCACGCGGTTCTCATGGACGACGCAGGCACTTCCGCGAAGACCCTGGCCGATCTCGATCGGCGCGCCGAGGCGGCAGGGGGCGAGACTCGCCGCGAGCGGCAGCACGCGGCCGGCAAGCTCACGGCCCGCGAGCGGATCGATCTCTTCTTCGATCCCGGAAGCTTCCACGAAATCGATCGCTTCGTCACCCACCGGTGCCGGGACTTCGGCATGGCCGACCAGGTCGTACCAGGCGACGGCGTCGTCGCCGGGTCGGGGCGCGTTGATGGCCGACCGGTCTACGCGTTCGCCCAGGACTTCACGGTGTTCGGCGGCTCGCTGTCCGAGACGAACGCGGCGAAGATCGTCAAGCTGATGGATCAGGCGGTCAAGATGGGCGCGCCGATTGTCGGCCTGAACGATTCGGGCGGCGCACGGATTCAGGAGGGTGTGCTATCGCTCGGGGGATACGCCGACATCTTCCTTCGCAACACGCTGGCCTCCGGGGTGGTGCCGCAGATCTCGGCGATCATGGGGCCGTGCGCGGGTGGCGCGGTGTACTCGCCGGCGATCACGGATTTCACGATCATGGTCGACGGTACCAGCTACATGTTCGTGACGGGTCCCGATGTCATCCGCACCGTGACCCACGAGTCGGTGACGATGGAATCGCTCGGCGGGGCCACCACCCACAACGCCACCAGCGGCGTGGCCCACTTCAGCGTCTCCGACGACCGCGAGTGCCTCTCGTTGCTCCGCCAGCTACTGGGCTATCTGCCGAGCAACAACCTGGGCGACGCGCCGGTGGTGGCCACCGCGGATCCGATCGATCGGGAGGACGAGGCGCTCGATCGGCTCGTGCCCACGTCGCCCACGCAACCCTACGACATCATCGATCTCATCCATGCGGTCGCTGACGATGGCGCCTTTCTCGAGGTGCACCGGCAGTTTGCCCGGAATCTCGTCGTTGGATTCGCTCGGCTGGGCGGTCGGAGTGTCGGCATCGTCGCCAATCAGCCGGCGCACCTGGCCGGCACGCTCGACATCGACGCCTCGGTGAAGGGCGCTCGCTTCGTGCGTTTCTGCGATGCGTTCAACATTCCGCTGCTCACGCTGGAGGATGTGCCCGGCTTTCTGCCGGGCACGCAGCAGGAATACGGCGGCATCATCCGGCACGGCGCGAAGTTGCTGTTCGCGTTCGCGGAGGCGACGGTGCCCAAGGTGACGGTCATCACGCGGAAGGCCTACGGCGGGGCCTACTGCGTCATGGCGAGCAAGCACATCCGTACCGATCTGAACTACGCGTGGCCGACGGCCGAAATCGCGGTGATGGGGCCCGAAGGTGCGGTCAACGTGTTGTACAAGCGCGATCTCGAGGCCGCCGACGATCCCGACGCGCTGCGCACCGAGAAGGTGGACGAGTTCCGCGAGAAGTTCGCGAATCCCTACATCGCGGCCGCGCGCGGTTATGTCGATGCCGTGATCCAACCCCGGCAGACACGTCGGATGCTCGTCGAAGCCTTCGCCGGCCTGACGGACAAGCGCGACAAGAACCCGCCCAAGAAGCACGGCAATATACCTCTTTGATTAGATGGGGCGCCTTGCGCCCCATACGCCCCTCGCGTGGCCCTTCGCGACGTAGCCACGCTCGAGCGCGGGGCTGGGCGTTGCGCATCGTGCCTCAAGCCCCACTGGTTCGCGACCCTCTGGGTCGCGCTTCGCGGGACTGAAGTCCCGCGCCACCTCAGAGCCGCGAGGCGCGCTGTGCGCGCCTTGTCCTGCCATAGCGGCACGGCTTCAGTTCGGGGGCGAAGCCCCGACCTGGAGAGGCTTCCATAAACTGCTAAAATAGAGGGAGATCCAGCGTCCGCGCGGTTCACGCAGGTGCACGACAGATGAAGGTCCTCATCGCCAATCGCGGCGAAATCGCCATCCGGATCATGCGGGCCTGTCGAGAGATGGGGCTCGGCACGGTGGCGGTGTACTCCGAGTGCGACCGTGTTGCGCCGCACGTCGGCTTCGCCGACGAGGCCTATGCCATCGGCGCGAGCGAGCCGCGCGAGAGCTACCTTCGGATCGATCGGATACTCGACGTCGCCGCACGGGCGGAGGTGTGGGCGGTCCATCCGGGCTACGGGTTCCTGGCCGAGAACGTGCAGTTCGCCGCGGCGGTGCGCGACGCGGGGCGGGTCTTCATCGGTCCGCCCACAGAGGCGATCGCGCTCATGGGTGGCAAGGTCGCCGCGCGGGAGGCCGCACGGGCCGCGGGCGTGCCCGTGGTACCGGGCACCGATGCACCCATCGATCCCGATCTGTCGGATGCGGCGCTGCTGGCCCTCGCGGCCGACATCGGATACCCGCTGCTGGCCAAGGCCGTGGCCGGCGGGGGCGGCAAGGGGATGCGTCGCGTCGACGAGGCGTCGGCACTGGTTGCGGCGGTCGCGGCGGCGCGCTCCGAAGCGGGCTCGGCCTTCGGTGACAGCGCGGTCTACCTCGAGCGCCGGCTTCAGCGCCCGTGCCACATCGAAGTCCAGGTGCTCGGCGATGAACACGGCACGGTCGTGCCGTTCGTGGAGCGCGAGTGCTCGATTCAGCGTCGCCATCAAAAGGTCGTCGAGGAAGCCCCCGCGGTCGACATGCCGCCTACGCGGCGGGTGGCCATGGCCGAGGCGGCGGCCTCGATCGCGCGCGCCGTCGGCTATTCCAGTGCTGGCACCGTCGAGTTTCTGGTCGACGAGGCGGGCGACTTCTACTTTCTCGAAATGAATACGCGGCTGCAGGTTGAGCACGGGGTAACCGAGGCCGTCACCGGAATCGATCTGGTCCAGTGGCAGATACGCATCGCTCAGGGGGCGACCCTCGACCTCCCGCCCGATCGGGCGCTCACGCCGACCGGCCACGCCATCGAGTGCCGGGTGTACGCCGAGGACCCCGATGCGTCGTTCCTCCCGTCGTCAGGCGTGATCCGGCATCTCCGGGCACCGGCGGGCCCGGGCATCCGAGATGACAGCTGTGCGATGGCGGGCGGTGAGGTGCCGCTCTTCTACGATCCGTTGATCTCGAAGGTGGTGGCCTGGGGGGCTGACCGCGGCGCGGCGACGGCCCGGATGCGTCGCGCCATGGACGAATACGAGGTCGTCGGTGTCAAGACGACCATCCCATTCTTCCGCTGGTTGTTGCGTACCGAGGCGTTTGCGACCGGAGCGGTGGACACCACGTTTCTCGACGCGACGCTGGCAGAGCGCGATGGCCGACCGTTCGTGGAGCCGTCGGCCGAGGCCGAGGACCTCGCTGTGATCGGCGCGGCGGTGCACATGTTCCTCGAGGCGAACCGCTTCGAGGCCGCGCATGCCACGAATTCCGGCTCCGAGTGGCGCCGGATGGCGCGCCGCGACGCGCTGCGAGCCTGAGCGATTCTGGCGCATGCGTGTGGAGATCGAGGTCAACGGGCGCGTGCGGATGGTAACCGTGGAGCGCACGGTTTCGCCCGCGCCCCGGCTGCACGTCGAGGTGGACGGTGAGCGGCACATGATCGACGTGCGCCGACTAGGTGGGGCGATCCTGTCGATCATCCGCCTCGACGGGGTGCCGACCAGCCACGAGGTGGCGGTGACCGCCGCCGGCCTCCCGGGTCAGTTGGACGTCCAACTCCGGGAAGGCGTGTTTCGCGCGGTCGTCGACGGCCGGCGGGCGACGGTGGGCGGCACAGCCGCCGCCGGTGGGCGAGAGGTCGTGGCCCCGATGCCAGGGCGGGTCGTACGCGTGCTGGTGGCGGTGGGGGACGAGGTTGCCGAACGTCAAGAGATGGTCGTCGTCGAGGCGATGAAGATGGAGAACGCGCTGGTGGCGCCGACGGCCGGCCGGGTCGCGGAGATGCCGGCGCGGGAGGGGATGACGGTCGAGGCCGGGCAGATTCTGGCTACGATCGATCGAGATGACGATGCCTCCGGATGAGTCGGGGCCCACCAAGGCCAGTCGGGACGCCTTAGACCAGGCGGCACCGTCGAGTGCCGCGGCGCGCGCCGGGCGCGGCCGCTGGCGCTACACGCGACTGACGCTGGTGCTGGTCGCGGTGATCGTCGCGGCCTCCGTCGTGACGACCGTGACCGTCGATCTCGGCCCCGCGCTCCGTGCGCAGGCTGAGCAGGCGGGGTCCGGCCAGGTCGGCCGGCCGATGCACATCGGCAAACTGTCGATCTATCTCTTCCTTGGCCGCTTTCTCGTCGAGGATCTGGTCATCGAGGGCCTGACGCCCGACGCGCCGCCGTTCCTCCGCGCCGAACGGATTGTGGTGTCGATGCCCTGGTCTTCGCTGTTTCGCCGTGAGGTCCTCTTCGATTCGATCGAGATGACCGACTGGGAGATGGTGGTGGAGAGCTTCCCGGAAGGCCGTCACTCGTTCCCGGATCTCGACGGCAACGGCGGTGACGCCGACGGCGAGCCGGCGGCGACCGAGGAGGGCGATCGGGCAAACCGATTCGTCACCACGCTCAGCTACGTGCGCGCTCACCGTGGCACGTTCACCTACAACGACTTCGGCTCCGATTGGAGCGCGGTGGCTCGCAACCTCGACGTCCGGGTCGCGAAGGTCCTCGATTACCGCGGGTCTGCGACGTTTTCCGATGGAACCGTCCAGATCGGTTCGTTCCAGCCGATGACCGCCGCGATGCAGGCCGACTTCAAGGTCGAAGGCGGCAAGGTCGTCTTCGATCGCCTGGCATTGCAGACCGACGGTGCCGACTCGCAGCTGACGGGTGCGGTGGATCTCGAGAACTGGCCGGAGCAGACCTACGCCGTGCGCTCCGACGCTGATTTTCCAGTACTCCGAGACATCTTCTTCGCCGACGATCCATTCACCGTCGGGGGTGCCGGCGTGTTTGAAGGCAACTATCACCTGTACGAGGGGGGCTACGACCTCCGCGGAGGGTTCCAGAGCGAACTCATGACGCTCAACGACCATCCGTTTCCAGAGTTGTCGGGGTCGCTGCACTGGCGCCGAGATGGGTTCGATGTGTTCGATGGCGCGTCGGCCTTCCACGACGGCCTCCTGGAGTTCGACTACGCACTCACCTCGGCCGACTTGCCTGATGGCAACACCGCGCGTTTCGATGCGACCTACCGCGACGTCGACCTGGCATCGCTGACCGACGAGCTTGCCCTGGCCGGCGTCCGCCTGGATGGGCGAGCGACCGGCTGGAACCGGATGTCGTGGGAGCGTGGACGATTCAGCGATCTGCAGGGTGACGGGCGTCTCGACGCTACGCCGCGCGAGGGGGTCAGGCTCCAGCGGGAGATTCGCCGCGGCGCGATCGCGGCCGCCGTCCCGGGCGCGGTTCTCAGCGCCGCGCCGCCGCCATTCAGACGGCTCTCGGTCGGCGGCTCGGTTGAGTACGCGCTAGAGCCGGAATGGATCGAGCTGGCGCCAGGCAGCTGGGTGGCCACGCCGCAGAGCCACATTGCGTTCGAGGGGCGCACGGCCTACGGCGGGGACTCCGAGATTCCGTTTCACGTCACTAGTGCCGACTGGCAGGAGAGCGATCAGATCCTTGCCGGCTTGGTCACCGCGTTCGGCCGACCGACACACGAGGTGGAAATCGCCGGCGTGGGCACCTTCGACGGCGTCATGCGCGGACCGTTCTCGAGTCCGCGCGTCGACGGCCTGTTCGCCGCAAACGATCTGCGTCTATGGGACGTGACGTGGGGGGAGTGGCGCGGCGATGTGATCGTCGAGGACGGCTATGTGGATATCGCCGACGGGCGGGTGGTGGGCGACGGGTCGGACATCACGCTCGACGGACGATTCGCCTTCAGCTATCCGCGGCCGGACGACGGTGAGGAAATTAACGCGACCTTTCAGATCACCGACCGTCCGGCGACGGACTTCCTCGCGGCGTTCGACCAGGCGGACTACCAGATCGACGGCCTGGTCTCCGGTGAATTCCATCTGACCGGTCGATACTCGGCGCCCCTCGGATTCGGACGGATATCGATCCGCGATGCCACGGCCTACGGTGAGCCGATCGCATCGGGATCGGCCGGACTTCGGTTCGAGGGCAACGGCATCCGGCTCGATGGGGTCGAGATGGCGAAGGGCGGCGGCATCATCACCGGCGCGGCCTTCGTCGGGTGGGACGGCACCTATACCTTCAACGCCGATGGACGCCGGATCCCGATGGCCGAGATGGCCGCGGTCCAGAGCGACGAGGCGCAGCTGTCGGGCACGCTCCTGTTCACGGCGTCGGGTGTCGGGGCGTTCGAGGCGCCAGCGTACGACGTCCGGGGCAGAGTGGACGGACTGTTTGTCGCCGGCGAGGAAGTCGGCCAGGTCACCGGCCGGATCGGCGTGCGCAACGAAGAGGCCACGCTCGAGATCGAGGCCGCGTCGTCGCGGCTGGCGATCTCGGCGCTAGGCCGTGTGGCGCTGACGCCCGAGGCAGACGCCGAACTGACGTTTCGATTCACCGACACCTCACTCGACCCGTACGTGCGGATCTTCGAGCCGCGGCTGCAGCCCTACACGCGGGCGACCGCAAGCGGCTCGATGCGGGTCGTGGGCGAGCTGGGGAATCTGGAGCACCTCCTGGTCGACGCGACGATCGAGCAGCTGCAGATGGCGCTGTTCGACTACGACGTGCGCAACGAGGGCCTGATCCGGATCGCCCTCGATCAGGAGGTTATCCGCATCGAGCGGATGCAGCTGGCCGGGGAAGGTACCGCGCTCGACCTCACGGGCGAGTTGCGCCTCGCTGCCGATGAGGTAGCCGTCCGGGTCACCGGCGACGCCAACCTGGGCATCCTCCAGGGGTTCATCGGCGATATCCGCAGCTCGGGGAATGCCGAGCTGGTGGCCGACGTGCGCGGTCCGATCGACGCGCCGGTGCTGACCGGCTTCGCCGCGGTGACCGATGGCCGGCTTCGGCTCTTCTCTCTGCCGCACGCACTCGAGTCCGCCAACGGTCGTGTCACGTTCGATGCCGACGGCATCCACCTGGACGATCTGTCGGCGACGCTGGGCGGGGGCACCGTGCAGTTCGGCGGTCGGATCGGACTCGACGGCTACCTGCCCGGCGAGGTGAACGTGACGCTCGCCGGTGAGGCGATGCAGCTGCGCTATCCCGAGGGCTTCCGTTCGGTCGTCGACGCCGACCTGTCGCTCCAGGGACGATTCGAGGATCCGGTGCTCACCGGCATCGTGGCGGTCACCGACGCGACGTGGACGCAGCAGTTCGAGGCCAATACGGGCTTTCTGAACCTCGCCGACGAGGGCGACACGCCCGCCGTCGACAGCGAGGTCGAGTCGGTGTTCCCGATGCGATACGACATCCGGATCAACGCGCCAGGGACGCTCCGGATCGACGACCGCGATGCCCGCGTCGCGGCCAGCGCCGAGTTCACCCTGCAAGGCACGACCGAAGCGCCGCAGCTGCTGGGGCATGTCGAGATCGATCGGGGCGAGGTGTTCTTCGAGGGCAATCGGTATCTCGTGACGCGCGGCAGTGTCGATTTCAGCGACCCGATCCGGATCGACCCGTTCTTCGACGTGGAGGCGGAGACCAGCGTCCGGGTGCCGGGGCAGATCTATCGGGTGATCTTTCATGCGGCCGGGACGACGGAGCGGTTCGTGCCCGACCTGAGTTCCGATCCGCCGCTGCCCCCGATCGATATCCTGTCGCTGCTCTTCGGCGACGTGCGCGATCCGACCGAGGGCGAGCTCCGCTCCATTCGCGGCGCCGAGGAAACCGAACAGCAGTTGCTACAGGCCCGCGCCACGCAGCTGCTGACGAGCCCGATTGCTTCGGGTGTCGGCCAGGTCGTGGAGCAGTCGTTCGGCGTCGACACGTTTCAGATCACGCCGTCGCTGAGCGACTCGACCTCGCGCGAAACCACCGAGCTGGCCGCGACCGCGCGGCTGACCGTCGGGAAGCGGGTTACGGACCGCGCGTACCTGACGCTGTCCCGGACGCTGACGGGGACTCAACAGGATCTGTTGATCCTGCTGGAGTACGATCAGAGCGACCGCCTCTCGTGGGTGCTCTCCCAGAACGAGGATCGGACCTACGCGATCGATTTTCGCGTCCGGCACGCGTTCTAGCTACTGACTACATGGTGCTGTTCGAGCGCTCGCCGAGCGCCGCCGGCCGTCGGCCGCGGGGCGCGACCCGTCTGGCCGCCCTCGTCCTGGCGGTGTGGGCGGGGGTGGCGACACCCGTGGCGGCGGCGGTTCAGGACTACCTCGGGCTGCCCATTGTCGAGGTCTCACTCGACTTCGGCGGCGCCGAGCCGCCGCGCGGGGTCGAGGACCTGGTCGTGACGCGCGTCGGCGCGGTGCTGTCGATGGCCGGTGTGCGCGACAGCATCTGGCACCTCTTCAGCCTCGCTCGGTTCAGCGACATTCGCGTGGACGCCAGCCGTCGCGACGGCGGCGTGGCGCTGCGCTACGAGCTGATGCCCGTCAGGACCGTCGATGAATTCGTCTTCAGCGGCGATCTCGGCGTGTCACGCGGACGTCTGCGGGATGCACTCGTCGAGCGGTATGGCGATCGGCCGCCGCTCGACAGCCTGGGCGACGTGGCCGATCTGCTCGGCGCCGTCTACGCCGATCGGGGATACCTGAACGCGCGGATCGACGTCGCGCCGCGCGAACGGGGAGGCGGCTTGACGACGCTGGCGGTCGACGTGCAGGCCGGCGAGCGCGCCAGGCTGGCGGCCATCACCGTCGAGGGGCCCGCCCCTGAGCCGGAGGCCGCGACGCTTCGCCAGCTGGATTTGCGGAGTGGCGCCTACTACGAGCGCGAGGCCGTGCAGCAGCGGCTGGCCGACTACGCCTCCGCGCTGCGCGAGCAGGGTTACTACGAGGCGACGCTCGGTCATACTACCGCCGCCCGCGGTGGCGGGTTGCGGATCGACCTGGCCGTGCAGATCGATCCGGGACCGCGGGTGACGGTCGAGTTCCAGGGTGACCCGCTGCCCGGTGATATCCGCGACGAGCTCGTGCCCGTGGCCCGCGAAGGGTCTGCGGACGAAGACCTACTCGAGGATTCCAGCCGGCGGATCGAGGACTATCTGCGTCAGCTCGGATTCCGACGCGCCGTGGCGACACACACCCGGGCGTCGGCCGACCAGGCGCTCCGTATCGTGTACGAGATCGAGCGCGGGCCGCTCGTCCGGGTGGGTGCGGTCGAGTTCGAAGGCTACGAAGCGTTCCCGCGCGCCGTGCTCGAGGATTGGCTGGAGATCGCCGTGGGCGATCCGTTTGTCGAAGCCACCTTCGCCACTGGCGTCGCCGCGGTCGTGGCAGGCTACCGGGCCGCCGGCTACCCGGATGCCCGGGTGGCGACGCAGGCCGTCGAGGAGGCCGGCGTGTCGGGCGCAGGCCCCGCCGTGCGGGCCCGACTGAGTGTGACCGAGGGCGTCCGCATGCTGATCGGTTCGATCACGATCGAGGGTGCACCCGACTCGGCGACCGCCGCGCTCGAAGCCACGCTCGAGGCGCGCGCGGGCGATGCCTACGTCCGTGCCGTCGCGCTGGCCGATCGCGATGCGATCCTGAGCCAACTGCTCAGTCTGGGCTACGAGAATGCGGCGGTGCGCGTCGATGCGACGTTCGACACCGAGAACCGCCGTGCCGATCTCATCCATGTCGTCGAGTCCGGGCCGCAGATTCTCGTCGATCACATTCTGATCACCGGCGAGTTCAGCGTCAGCCCGGACACGATCCGTCGCGAGCTGACGCTGGAGCCAGGCCAACCGCTCAGCCGCAACCAGATCGCCGAGAGTCAGCGACGGCTCAGCGCGCTGGGCCTGTTTCGGCGCATCAGGTTCACCGAGGTCAGACACGTCAGCGACACGCGCCGCGACGTGCTGGTCACCGTGGAGGAGGGCCCCTCCACGACTCTGAGCTACGGCGGCGGTTTCGAGGCCGGCACCCGGCTCCGGCGGAGCGTCGGCGAGGACGACACCGCGGTCGAGAAGATCGAGTTCGCGCCGCGCGGGTTCTTCGAGATCGGGCGCCGCAACCTCTGGGGCAAGAATCGTTCGATCAACCTGTTCACGCGAGTGAGCCTCAGGCCTGCCACTGACGAGGACGATCCGGACGGCTTCGGGTTCAACGAGTATCGAGCGCTGCTGGCCTTTCGGGAGCCGCGCGCGTTCGGGACGGCGGCCGAGCTGGTCATCTCGGCGTTCATCGACCAGTCGGTTCGTTCGAGCTTCAACCTGAGGCAGCGCGGCGTGCGCACCGAGCTGCAACGCGCGCTGACACCGACGATGAGTGTGAGCGCGGGCTACTCCCTCAACGAGGACCGGCGGTTCGACGAGCAGATCAACCCGCAGGATCAGGCGCTCATCGACCGGCTGTTTCCCGGGGTCCGGCTGTCGACCGGTTCGGGGACGCTCATCCGCGACAGCCGAAACGACCCCTTCGAGCCGGTCGGCGGGGAACTGATGAGCGTCGACGCCGACATCGCGGGGCGCGCGATCGGTTCCGAGGTCGGTTTTGCGAAAACGCTGATGCAGGGGTTTCTCTACCGACGGGTTCCCGGAGCGCCGGCCCTGCTCTACGCTGCGGGACTGCGCGTCGGATTGGCCACCGGGTTCCCCCGGCCCGTTGTCGTCACCGACGAGGAGGACAACCCGATCCTCGGTCCCGGTGGGCAGCCGATCGCCGTCGTCGTGAAAGACCTGCCGGCCAGCGAGCGGTTCTTCGCCGGAGGCTCCACCACGGTTCGCGGCTTCGCCCTCGATCGGCTGGGTGACGAGGGGACGATCGACCAGGACGGCTTCCCGCAGGGCGGCAACGGGATGATCATCATCAACAACGAGTTCCGGTTTCCGGTCTGGGGCGGCGTGGGCGCTGTCGCGTTCCTCGACCTGGGCAACGTCTTCAAGCGGGTCTCCGACATGAGTCTCGGGCGGTTGCGCGGCGGTGCGGGCTTCGGTGTGCGCTACCAGTCGCCAATTGGGCCGATCCGCGTCGACCTGGGGTTCAAGCTCGATCGGCAGGAATTCGACAACGGCACGCGTGAGGGCCTCACGGCGCTGCACGTGAGCATCGGGCAGGCGTTCTGATGGCCATGGCGGACGCCCGACGACGTGGACTTCCGGGGTGGGCGCTGGTGCTGGCATTGACGCTGGCGGGTCTGGCCGCCGTACAGTCAGCCCGGGCGGACATCATCGATCGGATCGTGGCGGTCGTGGGTCCCGACGTCATCATGCTGTCCGACGTCCGCGCGGTGACCACACTGGGTCTCATGCCCGACGCGGCCGACGACGAGGCGGTGATTGCCCAGTTGATCGACCGGGCCCTGATCCTGGCCGAGGTCAATCGGTTCATCGTGCCAGAGCCCGGAATCGACCTCATCACGTCGGACATCGCCGACGTGCGCCGCCGCTTTCCCACGTTGGAGGCGCTCGCCGCGGCACTGGCGACCGTCGGCCTGACCGAGGCCGGGCTGGCGCGGGTCGTCCGCGACAATCGCCGGATCGACAGTTATCTCTCGCAGCGATTCGGCTCGACGGTCCAGCCGACCGAGGCCGAGTTGGCCCAGTTCTACCGCGAACGCGCGAGCCGCTACTCGGTGGGCGCGGCGCTCCAGTCCTTCGACCAGGTCAGGGAGCAGGTGCGGCGCGATTTGCAGGAAGAGCGCCGACAGGCGCTCATTGCCGACTGGGTGTCGCGTCTGCGTGCGCGCGTGGCGATCACGCGCCCGTAGCCGCCTCGACCATGGACTGTTTACGTCAGTCCGATCCCAGGCGGTTGGCCTTCTTCAGCGTTCGCGCGACGAGGTACGCCGCGACCGCGACGCCCCATATGACCAGCGCCGGCTGAATGACCGGTAGGCTGGCTTCGAACCCCACCGTGCGCACGTCCTTGTAGATGGCGATGGCGATCAGAATGGTGATCCACGCGAATGGCCTCCCGTACTCCTTGCGGACGACGCGCGGCCAGTCGAACGGAGCCGCGCGCAGTGTCGCGCGAAGGCCCGAGAGGCGGAACCCGAACCGAGGCACGCGGGCGCAATAGTCACGGTAGGCGTCGCCGAATTTTCCGGCCAGGAAGTGCTCCTCGGCCGCGACGATCGAGCGGTACAGGAGCGCAATGAGCGGCAATCCGATCAGGTAGGCCCAGGTGTGGTTGACGGCCAACAGCATGCCGGTTTGGATGCACGCATTCCCGACGTAGAGCGGATTGCGGCAGTGGCCAAAGAGGCCTTTCTGGACGAGATGCTCGGCGTAGGCCGTTCGGTTGCGCCCGCCCAGGCCGATGTCGGTCAAGCCGATCACTAGCACGCGCAACGACTGGCCCGCCAGAGCCAGGCCCACGGCGGCGGTGAAGGCGATCTGGTCCAGACGTCGTCCGGCTGCAGAGCCCGGGGGGCTCCACAGCGCGGCCAGGCCGACGAGCGCCACGGGCAGGAGCGCGTCGCGGTACCGGAAGGCATAGCGCCCGATGACGACCAGCGGGCTTCCCGACGACGGGGCGGCCGAGCTCATGCCGAAAGGTCGGAATCAGCGGCTTCCGTCGACTTGAGGCCGATCAAGCCGAGGAAGTTGTACCACTGGAAGAACGTATCGATCTGGGAAAACCCCACGTCCCGCATCAGCCGAACGTTCTCTTCGCGCCGGTACGGGACCAGGATGTTCTCCAGCGCTTCGCGCTTCTGCGCGATCTCCAAGTCACTGTAGCCGCGCCGCTTCTTCAGTTCGTAGTAGTGGCGGATGTAGAGTCGGTTGAAGACCGAGTGGTGGCCGAGGATCTTCTCGATCAGGATGAAGCAGCCGTTACGGTTCAGCCCACGATAGATCTGCTCGAGAAGCTGCTCGCGGTGCAGCGGTCGAACGAACTGCATGGTGAGGCTCATCACGACGACCGAGGCGTTCTCGATCGAAAGGTCGGTGTCCAGATCGTCCGGACGCAGTTCGAAGGCATAGGGAAATCCCATCGAGGCGACCTTCGTCCTGGTCTTGTCGAGCATCTCCTCGGATGCGTCGATGCCGACGAACTTGACGTCCAGTCCTGGCGGCAGATGGTGCGCCACCGCCAGCATGGTGTTGGCCGTCGAACACCCGAGGTCGTAGGTCGTCGTGCCATCAGCGCCGAAATCTCCCGCCAGTTCGCCGACCATCCGCTGAATCTTTCCGTAGAACGGCACGGAGCAGTCGAGCATGTCGTCGAAGACCGAGGCGGTGTCGGCATCGAACGCGAAGTCCTCGATGTTTCGCGCTGGGCTCGCGAAGAGCCGATCGGTCCTGGGGTCGTCGTCACGTGGCATCGCTACCGCTTTCCTCCAAGGCGTTGCCCAGGTCGGGGCACACCCCGTACCCTCTTCACCCTATCCGCCGGGCTGCGCTGACACAAGCCGTTGGTGGTCAGCCCGCCACCCACTCGACGACGGCCACGTGGCGAACGATCTCCACCAGATTGAAGCACGCGTGGCTCACCAGCGGCGCGACAATGCTGCGCCGGGCCAGGAAGACGCTGCCCCAGATGAGTCCGAGCATCGCCGTCACGATGGCGGCGTCCCATCCCTGCAGGAGGTGACCGGCCCCGAACGCGACACTGAACACCACTAGGCCGACTCGGGCTCCGCCCAGATGCTGCTCGAACCGGCGAAGGATGAAGGCACGCTGCAGTTCCTCACGGAGTCCGCCGGCGACGATCGCGACGGTCGCGAAGATCCAGGCGTTGCGTGGCGTCTTCAGCAGGGACTCGAGCGGATTCACGGCGACGTTGTGCAGCGCCGGGGCGAATTGTTGGATCAGGAGCAACGTGACGAGGACGAAGAGCACGATACCCGGCACCAGCAGGATGCCGAGCTTCACCTCGCGCCCGATCGGACGCGCGCCGAGAAACGCATCGCGCACCGATTCGTCTCGGCGGTGCAGCAGCCAGAGCATGAGCGCGATGAGTGCGGCGGCGTCGACCAGCGAGAGAGTTGCGACGTAGGCCAACGAGAGGCCGCCGTCGCCAAGTAGGGGGCGGAGGCCGATCCACGCGAGCACCTGGATCAACATCAGCTGCGTCGGGAAATCCGAACACAGCACGACCTCGACGAACGCCCCGACGCGGGCGGCCACGTTGCTGGACGGAGGATCTGGGGCTGGTCGCGGGGGCGTCGGCGGCCCGATCGTGTCGTCCATCATCGTGGACTCTACCAGCCGCAGGGTCGAGCAGGGAAGCGCTCGACCGATTGCGTGTACTGTTGAATGGCAAGGTTTTCAATGACGGCGGATTTGACCACATCTTGCGTTTGCCCTAAAAGGCAGACCCCATATGTTGTAGTTTGCTGCTTGACAAACCGATACAACGGTCGCATAGTTGTCCGCCGTAGGAGCGACTAGGAGCCCGCCGAGAACGTTCCCAGATTCTCGACTCGGCTCTGGCAACAACGCACCTTACAGAGGTCTACGGCGAAGGTTTTTCAGTAAGCTACGCAGGCCCGGGACCTTGGGGCGGGGTCTCGGGCTCGATTGTTTTTGGAGGGTGGAGTATGGAAAGAGGCGCAGCCCAGCATCCAGAGGCGACAGGTGTTGGTGCGCAGGAGTCGGCGCGGCGTTCCGAATCGGCGGCGTCCGGCCTGCGATTTCCTCGCGTGTTCACTCGAGCCGGAATCGATCCGTTCGACGAAATTGAGTGGGAGTTACGTTCGGCCGTCATCAGCAGCGAGCGCGGCGAGATCGTGTTCGAGCAACGCGATGTCGAGATCCCGAAGGCCTGGTCGCAGCAGGCGACCAACATCGTTGTCTCCAAGTACTTCCGAGGCCAACTCGGCGCACCCGAGCGCGAGCACAGCGTCAAGCAGTTGATCGGCCGCGTCGTCGACACGATCACGCAGTGGGGGCGGGAGAAGAAGTACTTCGCGAGTGACGACGATCTCCAGTCGTTCAGCGACGACCTCAAGTATCTCCTGGTGCAGCAGCGCGCCGCCTTCAACAGCCCGGTCTGGTTCAATTGCGGTTTCGAAAAGGCGCCGCAGTGCTCGGCCTGCTTCATCAATTCCGTACAGGACACGATGGACTCTATCCTGACCTTGGCCAAGACCGAGGGGATGCTGTTCAAGTTCGGGTCGGGCACTGGGTCGAACCTGTCGGCGATCCGATCCTCGCGGGAAGCCCTGGCAGGCGGCGGCACGGCGTCGGGCCCGGTCTCGTTCATGAAGGGGTACGACGCCTTCGCAGGCGTGATCAAGTCGGGTGGCAAGACGCGTCGCGCGGCCAAGATGGTGATTTTGAACGCCGACCACCCCGACATCGAGGCGTTCATCAACTGCAAGGTCGATGAGGAGCGCAAAGCCTGGGCGCTCATCGATGCCGGCTATGACGGCTCGTTCACCGGGCCGGCCTACGCGTCGGTGTTCTTCCAGAATTCGAACAATAGCGTTCGCGTGACTGACGAGTTCATGCGCGCCGTGCTCGACGATGATGAATGGAAGACCCACGCGGTTCGCGACGGCGAGGTGATGGACACCTATCAGGCGCGTAGCCTCATGAGCCAGATCGCCAACGCGACGCATGTGTGCGGCGATCCAGGCATGCAGTTCGACACGACGATCAACGACTGGCACACCTGCCAGAACACCGCTCCGATCAATGCGTCGAATCCGTGTTCGGAGTACATGTTCCTCGATGACTCCGCGTGCAATCTGGCATCGCTGAACCTGATGACCTTCGTGGGAGACACGGGCGAGTTCGACCCCGCGACGTTCACGGCCGCGGTGCGGACGTTGATCACAGCGCAGGAGATCATCGTCGACAGCGCGAGCTATCCGACGAAGCCGATCGAGCGGAACAGCCACGACTACCGCCCGCTCGGGTTGGGCTACGCGAATCTGGGCGCCCTGCTGATGTCGCGAGGTGTGCCCTACGATAGTGAGGGCGGTCGGGACTACGCGGCGGCGATCACGGCGTTGATGACCGGTGAAGCCTACGCCCAGTCAGCCCGGATCGCCCGCGATCACGGTGGGCCCTTCGCCGGCTATGAGCAGAACGCGGAGCCGTTTCTGCGCGTGATGCGCAAGCATCGCACGGCGCTCAAGGATGTCGACCGGACGAATGTGCCGAGCGATCTCTACACCGCCGCCAAGCAGGCCTGGAACGACGCGGTCGATCTGGGCGAGGAGCATGGCTTCCGAAATGCGCAGGCGACGGTGCTCGCGCCGACGGGCACGATCGGATTCATGATGGACTGCGATACGACCGGCGTCGAGCCAGATATTGCGTTGGTCAAGTACAAGAAACTGGTCGGCGGCGGCATGATCAAGATCGTGAATCAGACTGTGCCCATGGCGCTGACGCATCTGGGCTACGACCAGGCGGAGGCGGACGAGGTCGTCGCCTACATCGACGAGCACGAGACGATCGAGGGCGCGCCGCACCTGAAGGAAAAAGACCTCGCGGTGTTCGACTGCGCCTTCAAGCCGGCGCACGGTGAGCGGTCGATTGACTACATGGGCCACGTCCGGATGATCGGCGCAACCCAGCCGTTCATTTCGGGGGCGATCTCGAAGACGGTCAACGTCCCGAAGGAGGCGACGGTCGAAGAGATCCAGCAGGCCTACGTCGACGCGTGGCGGCTCGGGACCAAGGCCGTGTCGATCTACCGCGATGGCAGCAAGCGGACGCAGCCCCTCAACACATCACGCGGCGACGTGCAGGCCGGCATGATGGGCGCGGTCGAGGACCTCGTGGCACAGCCGGTGCGACGGCGGTTGCCTGACGAGCGCCGGGCGATCACCCACAAGTTCGACATCGGCGGACACGAGGGCTACATCACCATCGGGCTGTTCGAGGACGGCTCGCCTGGTGAGATCTTCCTCGTGATGGCGAAGGAGGGCTCGACGATCTCTGGCTTCGCGGACGCGTTCGCACAGGCCGTGTCCTACGCACTGCAGTACGGCGTGCCGCTCCAGGTGCTGGTCGACAAGTTCAGCCACGTGCGTTTCGAACCTTCGGGACTGACCAAGAATCCCGAAGTGCGAATGGCGAAGTCGATCGTCGACTACATCTTCCGCTGGATGGCGACGAAGTTTCTGTCGGCCGAAGCCCAGTTCGATGCCGGCGTCAATCAGCCGGTCGCCGCGGGCCAGGTGCCGGCCGAGGCTCAGGAAGCACCCAAGCTCCCGCTCGACACCACGGCGGGGAACGGGTCGGGCGAGCCGGCCGCCGGATCGTTCGCGGCCATCCAGCACCAGGAAGACGCGCCGCCCTGCTCGACGTGCGGCGAGATCATGGTGCGCAGCGGTAGCTGCTACAAGTGCAACAACTGCGGCACGACGAGCGGATGTGCCTGACCTTGATCGGCATGGGGCGCCTTGCGCCCCATGCCCCACGCGCGGCCCTCGTGGGGACCCCGAATGCCCCACACCGGGCCGCGCGGAGCGCGCCGTGCGCCCTCTGACGCTTATCCGACCGCGTTTCTCCTACCTACTATCTCCCGCCTCCTGCCGTTCTCCCATCCACGCCAGCCCCACCAGCACGGCCGAGAAGACGCCCCGGATCACGAGCGGCGCCGCGACGACCCGCCCGTAGTCGTGAGTGACGTTGTGGATGGCGATGGCTTCGAGGCCGAGCAGGGTGCCGATGGCCAGGGCCAGTCCACCGGGGATGGCGACCCGGACGAGCGGCGCCGACATGGCCAGCACCAGGCCGAAGACGACGAGGGTCAGGTCAGCCCAGACCTCTAGCGACTCCGGTCGGAACAGATCGACCAGGCCATAGACCGTCGAGTAGAGTCCGTAGCCCGCGAGACCCAGCGTCGCCGCCGTCAACATGTGGTCGCACCCATCGCCGCCCCGATGCCACGGGTGCCAGTGTTGTATCATGCGCCCCGCATGCGCCGTCGATGGATGCTGGCCAGCCTGATCGCCCTGAGTCTCGGTGCCGCCGCCGCGGTGGGCCAGACGGCACCCAGCCATAGCCGGCTCGACGCGATTCTCGACATTTACGTCCGCGATGGACGGGTCTACTACCGCGCGCTTCGACTCGAGCGAAGTTCGCTCGACCGCTACGTGGCGTCGCTGGACGTCGCGGTTGACGGGTTGCCAAGCGACGAGCAGGCGGCGTTCTGGCTAAATGCCTACAACGCGCTGGTGCTGCGAACGGTCGTCGATCGCTATCCGATTCTGGGCGCGGCGCCACAGTATCCTCCGGGGAGCATCCGGCAGATACCAGGGGCGTTCGACGGCCGGCGGTTCAGCGTGGGTGGGCGGAACATGACGCTCGATGAGATCGAGGCGTTGCTCACCGAGTTCGGCGATCCACGGTTACTGCTCGCGCTCGGTCGAGGGGCGCTTGGCAGTCCGCGCCTGAGAAGCGAGGCCTTCCGATCGAGTACGCTGGAACAGCAGCTCCAGGCGGTCGTGACCGACTTCGTGGCGACCGAACAGCTGGTCAATGTCGACCGTTCCGACGGCCGGCTGCGGGTCAGTCCGATCCTCGGATGGCAGGCGGTGAGCTTCATCGCGGCCTACGCGGAAGAGAGTGCGGCGGCCGGCGCGCGCAGTCCGGTCGAACGGGCGACCCTCGCGCTCATCGGCCCGCACCTGCTGCCGCGCGAGCGTGAGTTCATCGCGGCCGATGCGTTCATCATGGAGTACCTGGACTTCGACTGGCGGCTCAACGACCTGACGGGATTCTGAGTCATGGATCTGGAATTACGCGACAAGGTTGCCATCGTCACCGGCTCGAGTAAGGGCCTCGGTTTCGCCAGCGCCAAGGCGCTCGTCGCGGAAGGGTGCCGGGTGACGATCTGCGCCCGCAACGGCGCCCGTCTGGCCGAGGCCGAAGCCACACTGCAAGCTGACGCTGGTCGGGCCGGGGCAGTGCTCGCCGTGCAGGCCGATGTCGCGACTCCCGAGGGCGTCGACGCCGTCATCGGCGGCACCGTCGACTCGTTCGGTGGGTTGGACATCCTCGTCAACAACGTCGGCAAGGCTGGCGGCGGCGACATCGTCGCCGCGACCGACGACGACTGGCGTAGTGCCTTCGACCTCACGCTCTATCCGGCGATTCGCGCTTCCCGCGCCGCGGTGCCGCACCTGCGTCGTGCCGGCGGTGTCGTCATCATGATTGCATCGATCTGGGGCCGCGAGTCGGGAGGCCGGATGACCTACAATGCCGTCAAGGCCGCCGAGATCAGCCTGGGCAAGTCGATGGCGCAGCAGCTTGCGCCTGACGGCGTCCGCGTCGTCAGCGTGGCGCCTGGCTCGATCTCGTTTCCCGGGGGCTCCTGGCACAAGCGGCAGCTCGAAGATCCCGAAGGCATGGCGAAGTTCGTCGAGCGCGAGTTGCCGTTCGGCCGATTCGGCCGAGCCGAGGAAGTCGGCTCGGTGGTCGCGTTCCTGGCGTCGCCTCGCGCCAGCTGGGTCAGCGGGGCCTGCGTGACCGTCGACGGTTGTCAATCCAGGGCTTTCTGAGACGGGGGCGTTGCCCCCGAACCCCCCGGCGGCATCCTCCGCGGGGCCCCACCCCCACGAGCCGCTGCTCCGCGGCGCGGCTCGTCGCAGCAGCCGCAGGCGCTTGCCCTTCCTCAGAGGCCCTCCAGCCATCTGGAAGCCGTTCTCAGGCGCGTTCGTCTCGCGGCTTGGGAAGGGGGCACCCCCACAGATTGTGGCCCGCTAGACGCCCCCAACAGCATCACGAGCATCGCGCCCGCGATCTCACCCGCGTGTCAACCTTCGCGCGGCGGGCGCTCCAGAACGAACGGGATCCGCGCCGGCGCGACGCCGTCCGGCACCGGCTGGCGCGGCTCGACCGGAAGCGCAGTGCCTCGGGGGGGATGCAGGTGTTCTAGGGAGTGGGGCGCAAGCCCCACTCGAACTCACACAGGGATGGGTTCGGCCGATTTCCGGCCCTTCGGCTTCGGCTTGCGCTGCGCGAGCAGCTCCTTCCGGCCAGCCACGGTCTGGGCTCCGAACTTCTTGGTGAACCGCTCGACGCGCCCCTCGGTGTCGATCAGCTTCTGCTTCCCCGTGAAGAACGGGTGACAGCTCGAGCAGATTTCGAGATGCAGCTCTTTCTTGGTCGACCGAGTCTTCCACGTAGTGCCGCAGGCGCAGCGCGCCTCGATTTCGAAGAGCTCCGGATGGATCCCTGGCTTCACGGTGTGCTCCTTCTTGGTTTCACCAAAGGCTCAGTATAACACGCGCACCGCCTAGCCCTCCGCCACAATCGCCCGCCACAGCTCCTTGAGCCCCTCACCCGACTTGGCTGACACGAGGAGTACGGCGCCCCCGGTCCGCTCTTCGAGCAGGCGCGTCAGACGCGTCCGCTCCGCCCGGGCCAGCGTGTCGGCTTTCGTCCCCACCGTCAGCACTGCCAGACCATGGTCGGCCAGCCATCGGTTGGCATCGCGGTCGGCGTCGAGTTCGGGGTGGCGGGTGTCCACGAGGTGCAGCACTCTTGGGGCAGGGCGGTCGGCGTCGCGGCGGTCGGTCCGCTCCGTGAAGTAGGCGCCGGTCACCTCGGCGAACGCCTCGGCTCGCTTGGCGCCGCCGCGCGTGTAGCCATAGCCGGGCAGATCGACGAGGTCGATGGTGTCGACACGGTTGGCGGCGATGGCGAGCCGCACCCGGTAGACGTTGACGCGGTCGGTCTTCCCAGGTGCCCGGCTCGTCCGGGCCAGCTTCCGGCGGATGAGCGCGTTGATCAGGCTGGACTTGCCAACGTTGGATCGTCCGACGAGCGCGATCTCCGTCGTGGCAGCGCGGGTCGGATCGCCCGCGGCTCGCGAGACGAGGTCGACCTCGAGGATCTTCACGGGCGGATGTCGTGGAGCGGTCGGCCGTCCGCGCTCTGCTGGGTGGTCGCCGCCGGTTGCCGCGGCGCCAGTCGCTCAGTGGGTGATGGCGTCGTCCGACACGGCCGGCGCCGGTTCGGCCTCGGCCGCTAGGCCGCCTTGCGGCGGCCGGGTCAAGGCGAGCTTAAGCACCTCGTCCATCGTCTCGACCATGTAGAGGTTCAGGACGTCGGTGACGTTCTTGGGAATGTCGGCGAGGTCCTTCTCGTTGTCCTTGGGCAGGATGATGTCCTTCAGCCCGGCCCGGTGCGCGGCCAGCACCTTCTCCTTCACGCCGCCGATCGGGAGGACCTTGCCGCGCAGCGTGATCTCGCCGGTCATCGCGACGTCGCGCTTGGTTTCGATATTCGCGAGTGCCGACACGAGCGCCGTCGCCAGGGTGATGCCGGCCGACGGCCCGTCCTTCGGAATGGCGCCCTCCGGCACATGGATGTGCACGTCGGTCTTCCGGTGGAAGTCGCGTGGGAGTCCGAGTTCCTCGGCCCTCGAGCGGACGTAGCTCATGGCCGCCTGCGCCGACTCCTGCATGACATCGCCAAGCTTGCCGGTGAGCGTCAGGCGGCCCCGACCCGGCATCAACGTGGCTTCGGTGACCAGCAGTTCGCCGCCCGCCTCGGTCCAGGCCAGCCCCGTGGCCACCCCGACCTCATTCCGCTCCTCGGCCATCGACGGCCGGAAGCGGGGGACCCCCAGATGCTCGGTGATCTTCTCGGACGTGATCTTTTCGAAGAACTGCTTGCCCTCGAGCACGACCTTGCGAGCGATCTTCCGGCAGACCGACGAGATCTCCCGCTCGAGGCTCCGGACACCGGCCTCCCGGGTGTAGCGCTGGATGATCGTCTGGAACGCCTCCTCGGTGAAGACGACGTTCTTCTCGGTGAGTCCCGTGGCCTTGACGGCCTTCGGCGCCAGGAACTGCTTGGCGATTTCGATCTTCTCCTGCTCGGTGTAGCCGGCGAGTTGCAGCACCTCCATCCGGTCGCGCAGCGCCTGCGGCACCGTGTGGAGGACGTTGGCCGTGCAGATGAACACGACGTGCGACAGGTCGTACTCGACGTCGAGATAGTGGTCGAGGAACGTGTTGTTCTGCTCCGGATCGAGAACTTCCAGCAGGGCGGCCGAGGGATCCCCGCGGAAATCCATCGACATCTTGTCGACCTCGTCGAGCAGGAAGACCGGGTTCATCGTGCCGGCTTTCTTCATCATCTGGATGATCTGGCCGGGGAACGCGCCGATATAGGTGCGCCGGTGACCGCGCACCTCAGCTTCGTCGCGCACGCCGCCGAGCGCCAGCCGCACGAACTTCCGGTTCGTGGACCGAGCGATCGACTTGGCCAGCGAGGTCTTGCCGACGCCTGGTGGCCCGGTCAGGGTCAAGATCGTGCCCTTCGGCTTCTTGACCAGCGTGCGAACCGCCAAGAATTCGAGGATGCGATCCTTGATCTTCTCCAGGCCGTGATGGTCCTCGTGCAGAATCTGCTCGGCGCGTTTGAGATCGCGACTCTCGCGCGACTTCTTCTGCCAGGGTACAGCGATCAGCCAATCGAGGTAGTTCCGCGAGACTGTCGCCTCGGCCGACATGGGCGGCATCGATTCGAGGCGCTTCAGCTCCTGGACGGCCTTTTCTTCGACCTCCTTGGGCATCTTCGCCTCTTCGATCTTCGTCTTCAGTTCGTCGATCTCGTTCCCCTTGTCCTCTTTGCGGCCCAGTTCCTTCTGGATCGCCTTCATCTTCTCGTTCAGGTAGTACTCTTTCTGCGCCTTCTCCATCTGCTTCTTGACGCGAGACTGGATACGGCGGTCCACCTGAAGCTTTTCGACCTCGGCCTCGAGGATGCCGGCGATGCGGTTCAGGCGCTCGAGCGGCGAGATGATCTCGAGCAGAGTCTGCTTCTCGTCGACGCCGACGAGCAGGTGCGCGGCGATCGTGTCGGCCAGCTTGCCGGGGTCGTCGACCCGCACGGCGGCGACCATTGCGTCGTAGTGCAGATTGTTCGACAGCTTGACGTACTGCTCGAAGAGCGTGACCACCTTGCTCATCGTGCTCTCGACGTCGTCGCCCGTTTCGCGCTGTTTCTCGACGACTTTGATCACCACGCGGTAGAAGCCTTTGTCTTTCTTCCACTCCATCGCGCGCGCGCGATCGACGCCCTCGACGAGCACCTTGATATTGCCGTCCGGGAGCTTCAGGCTCTGCACGATGTTGGCCACGCAGCCCATCGTGTAGATATCGTTCGGCGCCGGGTCGTCGTTGGCGGCATCGTGCTGTGCCGCCAGGAAGATGCGCTTGTCCTGCTTGAGGGCATGCTCGAGCGCGCGTGTCGATGAGGGCCGCCCGATGACGAACGGCATCATCATATGGGGGAAAACCACCACATCACGCAGGGGGACAATCGGTATGGTCTCGTAGTCGTCCATGAGCGGAAGTTGGGAAACGGTTGTCGTCGGCGCCGCGACTCGGTCCGGGTTAGCCGGCCTTCTCGAACAGGGTGATTGGCTTGTCCTTGGCCAGCACGACGTCGCGCGTGATCACGCACTCGCGGATCTTCTTCTGACCGGGCAGCGTATACATGATGTCGAGCATGAGTTCTTCGATGATCATCCGCAAGCCGCGCGCGCCGATCTTCCGCTCCAGCGTCGATTCGGCAATCGCCTCGAGGGCGTCGTCGGTGAACCGCAGCTTGACGTTCTCGTACTCGAGTAGCTTCTGGTACTGACGCGTGATCGCATTGCGAGGTTGCGTCAAGATCTGGATCAGGGCGGCCTTGTCGAGTTCGTGCAGGGTACCCATGACCGGCAGGCGGCCCACGAACTCCGGGATCAGACCGTAGCGGATGAGGTCGCCGGGTTCGGCCATCTCCAGCGTCGCCCCGATGTCGCGGTCGCGCATCGACTTGATCTCCGCACGGAATCCCAAGCCTTTCTTGCCGGCGCGGTGGTGGATGATCTTGTCGAGCCCGACGAACGCGCCACCGCAGATGAACAGGATGTTGGTCGTGTCGACCTGGAAGAACTCCTGGTGGGGATGCTTCCGTCCACCCTGCGGTGGAACGTTCGCGACGGTACCTTCCAGAATCTTGAGCAGGGCCTGCTGGACGCCCTCACCCGACACGTCGCGCGTGATCGACGGGTTCTCGTCCTTCCGGCAGATCTTGTCGACCTCGTCGACATAGATGATGCCCTGCTGGCATTTCTCGATGTCGCCGCCCGCGGCCTGCAGCAGTTTGAGAATGATGTTCTCGACGTCCTCGCCGACGTAGCCGGCCTCGGTCAACGTCGTCGCGTCGACAATCGTGAACGGGACCGACAGCAGTTTGGCCAGAGTCTGGGCGAGCAGGGTCTTGCCCGTGCCGGTCGGTCCGATCAGGAGGATGTTCGACTTGGTCAGTTCGATGTCGTTGCGGTTGCGCGCCTGCCGCTGAATCTCGATCCGCTTGTAGTGGTTGTAGACGGCGACCGCGAGCTTCTTCTTCGTCTGCTCCTGTCCGATGACGTACTCGTCGAGGAGCTTCTTGATTTCCTGCGGAACCGGCAGCGACGAACGGACACCCGGTCGATTCTCGAACCGGTTGTCGTCCGCGATGATGTCATTGCAGACCTCGACGCACTCGTCACAGATGAAGACGGTTGGACCGGCGATCAGTTTCCGAACGTCGTTCTGATCCTTGTTGCAGAACGAGCAGCGGAGGATCTCCGAGTCACTCTGTTTCTTGGCCATGGTCTACGCTCGCGTGTCGGTCCGCACCACTCCCAGTGTCAGGCGCGCTTCCGGATCACATTGTCAATAATACCGTATTCCTGCCCCTGCTCGGCCGACATGATGTAGTCCCGTTCAGTGTCGTCCTGGACCCGTTTGACGGTCTGGCCGGTGTGGGTCACGAGGATCTCGTTCAAGCGCTCCCGAATTCGGATGATCTCCTTCGCGGCGATGTCGATGTCGGTCGCCTGTCCGCCGAGGCCCGACATCAGCGGCTGGTGGATCACAATTCTGGAGTTGGGCAGGGAATATCGCTTGCCCTTGGCGCCGGCGGCCAGCAGCACCGCGGCCATCGACGCCGCCTGCCCGATGCAGTAGGTCTGCACGTCGGGTTTGATGAACTGCATCGTGTCGTAGATAGCCAGGCCGGCCGTGATCGACCCACCCGGGCTGTTGATGTACAGCAGGATGTCGCGGTCCGGATCCTCGGCTTCCAGGAAGAGCATCTGGGCGATGACCAGATTGGCGATCGCATCGTCGACCGGCGAGCCGATGAAGATGATGCTGTCCTTGAGCAACCGCGAGAAGATGTCGTAGGCGCGCTCCCCGCGGTTCGTCTGTTCGACGACCATCGGAATCAGCTGGGCTCGCTCGTCAGTCATGTTCGATCCTCGGCACGTTCCTGCGCACACCTGCGGCGATGTGCGCAGTGCGTCGGTCGCCGAGTCGTCGACACGCGACCCGACGCACCACATACTACGATATCGGCAATTTGACGGGATCCCGCAACCGGTGAAACGGCCGCTTACACGGTGACGATCTTAGCACGCGTCATGAGCAGGTCGACGGCCTTCTCCCGCCGCAGCCCGATTTCGACCCGTGCCATGCCGCCTTCCTGCTCGAGCTTCGCGCGCACGGCCGTGGGCGTCCGTCCGGTTCGTTCGGCATACCGGGCCACTTCGCGTTCGATGTCATCGTCGGCCAGCGAGAGCGCTTCGCGGCGCGCGATCTCGTCGAGCACGAGCGCGCTGCGCACCGCCTCTTGCGCCTGCTCGCGCTGCCGCTCCCGAAACTCTTCCCAGTTAATGTTCGTCTTCATCGGATCCACCTGCTGCGCCATCAGGCGTCTCACGAATTCTTCGACGCGGCGGTCGACCTCTCGGTTGACGAGCGCCTCCGGCAGATCAAACGTCACGCGCCCGGCGAGTTGCCGCGCCAGATCGGCGCGGACCTCCTGGTCGGCGTTCTGTTCCGCCTCCTTCTGCAGGTCCTCGGACACCCGGCTGCGCAACGCGTCGAGGCCATCGAAGTCGCCGATGTCTTTCGCGAACTCGTCGTCGAGCTCAGGGACGACCCGGTGCTTGAGCGCCTTGACCGCCACGTCGTACTGCACCGACGTGCCCGCCAGCTCCGAGACGGCATGGTCATCTGGGTACGACAGGGTGAAGGTCTTGGCATCGCCGACGTCGAGGCCGAGCACCTCGTCGTCGAATCCCGGCGGGTTCGCCGCCGCGCCAATCTCGATCGTCACACCCTCGTGCGCGTCCGGCTCTGCCGATTCTCCGGGAGTCTCACCTTCGGTAGCGCCGCCGACCACCTGGCGCGTCAGATCGAGGACGATGGAATCGCCGGCTTCGGCAGGGCGACCGTCGATGGGATCGAAGCGGGCCGCGCGGTCGCGGAGCGCCGTCAAGGCCTCGTCGAGCGCATCGTCCTTGACGACGACGGACGGGCGTCTGAGGGTCAGCGTCGTGTAATCGCCCGGATCGATGGGTGGGACCGTTTCGAACGCCGCGGTGAAGGTCAACGGCTGCCCCTCGTCAACGATCACGTCGCGGATGTTGGGCGTGTCGACCGGCTCCAGGTCGCGTGTCCGGAGGGCTTCGTCGACCGCCTTCGGGATCAAGCCGTGCGCCACGTCGTGCAGGATCTGATCGCGGAACCGTTGCCGCACCAGCTTCGGCGGCACCTTGCCTGGCCGGAAGCCAGGAATATGCGCCGCACGGCCGTAGTCGCGCGCCACGCGATCGATCTCGGCATCGACGACCTCACGTTCAATTTCCACAGCGATGGTCTTCTGCGTGTCGCTGACGTCGGTGAATTCTGTCTTCATAGTTGTTGTCGTCCGGCCAGAAGCGCTGGCGCCCGCCGTCCGCTTTCGCGCCCTTGGCGCTACGGCGAGATGGCTTGCCTACCGAAGCCCGCCGTCGCCCGGCGAAGCCGGGCTAAGGCGAGGCGAAGGCTGGTGCGAAAGGGGGGATTCGAACCCCCACAGCCTTCCGGCCACCGGATCCTAAATCCGGCGCGTCTGCCAGTTCCGCCACTTTCGCACGCACTGGATGGTGCCGTTTCGATGGGGCCGGGCTGCGACGGGATGCGCCGACGCGCGGAGCGCGTCTGTGACCGCATCGAACTCGTAGTATAGCGCGGCGCCCACTCCAGGTGCGAGCCGATGCCCGTTCGGTGCGACGGCGATCTGGTACCATACGGGCTTTGAGAGGAGCCGCGTGAGTTCGACAACAGGCGCGACGGTGCAGCCAACGTTCGCGGACGACGTGGGCCGCGATCTGGCTCGCGAGCCCAAAGAACTGCAGTCGAAGTACTTCTACGATGTGCTGGGCTCACAGTTGTTCGAGGCGATCTGCCGCCTGCCCTGGTATCGGATCACGCAGGCCGAACTCTCGCTGCTGCGCCAATGCTCGGACGACGTCATCGCGGCGTTGCCCCCGACGGCCACCGTCACCGAACTGGGGCCGGGTAGCGGCGAGAAGTTGGTCGTTCTTGCCGAGGCGCTGCAGCGGGCGAGTCGGTCGGCGCGCGTCCACCTGATCGACGTGTCGGCCGCGGCCCTGGAACTGTCCGAGCGTTCGCTCAGTCCGCTCGACCAGGTGTCCGTGTTCGGTCACGAGTCGACGTACGAGGTCGGGCTGGCCCGGGTGTCGGCCGGTCGGGCGTCGGACGAGGTCATGCTCACCCTGTTCCTGGGGTCGAGCATCGGCAACTTCGAACGGATCGCGGCCTGTGATTTTCTGAGGATGGCGCGGCGGGTGATGCGGCCGGGCGATCTGATGCTGCTCGGCACCGATCTGGTGAAGCCGGAACCGGTCCTGAGGGACGCGTACGATGATCCGCTCGGCGTCACCGCCGCGTTCAACAAGAACCTGCTCGTGCGGATCAACCGCGAACTGGGCGGCCGCTTCGACTTGGCGCAGTTCGAGCATCTCGTCGTGTGGAATCCCGTGGAGGAGCGGATCGAACTGTATCTTCGAAGTCGCTGCGCGCAGACTGTACGGATTGGCGCGATCGATCGCGAGGTTGTACTGGCCGAGGGCGAGACGATCTGCACCGAGCACAGCCACAAGTATCGAGCCGAGCGCATCGGCGCGATGGGGGAGGCCGCCGGGTTCATCGAGCGGCAGCAGTGGATCGAAGCGGATGCGCAATTCGCGCTGACGTTGTTCGAGGCCAGATGAGGCCCGTGGACGCCATGACCGACGACCTATGATCGCCGACGACCACGCTACGCCCGATCGCGGCGCGCGTTTCTTGTTCATCGCGGCGAGCCTGGTGGTCGTCGTCGCCGGGCTGCGCGCGGCGGGGCAGGTGCTCCTCCCGTTCATGGTCTCCGTGTTCCTGGCGATCATCTTTCTGCCGTTCATGGCCTGGCTGCGTCGGAAGGGTGCCCCCACCGCGCTAGCCGTCCTGGCAACGGTCCTGACGGCAGTGGCATTTCTGGCCGCGGTCGTGATCGTCGTGGGCCGGTCGTTGAACGAGTTCACGGCGGCGGCGCCTGGCTACCAGGCGCGCGTTCAGCAGTTGACCGCCTCGGGCCTGGCCTGGCTCGACGCGCGCGGCATCGAAACCGCAGGGTGGGGCTTGCCCCAGATCGTCAATCCCGGCGCCCTGATGGACGTTGTGGGCGGAACGCTGCGCGCGGTCGCGGCCGTCGCGCAGAACATCTTTCTGGTGATTCTCACGATGGTGTTCATCCTGGCAGAGGCCGCCGGATTTTCCCGCAAGCTAAAGGCGGCGTTCGGCGAGCGGTCGGAGCACTTCGACCGGTTCGGGGTGATGGCCCGTCAGGTCCAGCGCTACCTCGCGATCAAGACGTTGATCAGCCTGGGCACCGGGATTCTGGTCGGCCTCTGGGTGTCGGTGCTCGGGCTCGGCTTCCCGCTACTCTGGGGGCTGGTCGCGTTCATCTTCAACTACATTCCGAACCTGGGCTCGATCCTCGCGGCCATTCCACCGGTGTTGCTTGCGCTGGTGCAGTTCGGTCCGGGGCACGCGGCGATCGTGGCGAGTGGCTATCTCGTCATCAACATCGGTCTCGCCAATTTCCTCGAGCCGTATCTGATGGGCCGCCGGCTGGGTCTGTCGACCCTCGTCGTCTTGCTCTCGTTGATCTTCTGGGGCTGGGTGTGGGGGCCGGTCGGGATGCTGCTCTCGGTGCCGTTGACCGTCATCGTGAAGATCGCCCTCGAGAACACCGAGGATTTCCGTTGGGTCGCCGTGATGCTCGACGCCAATCCGGCGCGGTCGGCGCCGCGGTTCCTGCACCGCTGAGTCCCGGGACGGAGTTGACATGTCACTACTGAAGTTCCTGGGCTACGGCCAGGCCGAGCCGGCCGACGCCGCGCGCGACACCGAGACCGTGCATCGGATCGTCACTGAGTTGGGGCGGCTCGATCGCGACCGGGCGCGCTACCTCGCCGCGTTTGCCTACGTGCTGGCGCGCGTCGCGCACGCCGACCAGGAGTTCGACGACGCGGAGATCGCGGTGATGACGAAGTTCGTTGTCGAACTGGGCCATCTGCCGGAAGCCCAGGCCGTCCTGGTCGTCCAGATCGCCCGGAGCCAGACCGAGTTGTTCGGCGGCACCGAGGACTTCCTGGTCACGCGCCAGTTCAGGGAGATGTCGACCGAGTTGCAGCGTCGTGAATTGCTCGACTGTGTCTTCGCCGTCTCGGCGGCCGACGACTCGATCTCGGCAGCCGAGGAGAGCCGGATCCGTCAGATCGCGAGCGAACTCGGCATCGACCACGCCGGGTTCGTGGCGGCGCGTTCCGGGTACTCCGAGAAGCGGGACATCATCAAAGCGTTCCGGAAGAGTGTGAATTAGGAGCTTCTTCAGGGTCGGGGCTGCGCCCCGACCCCCCGCGGTGTCCTCCGCGGGGACCCCGAGCGCCCCACTCCGGACGCCGCGAGGCGCGCCGTGCGCGCCTTGACCTACATCGCTGGCCCAGCACGTGACGGCACCGTCACGGTTCCTGGGTTCTCCTCGGCGTACTCGCGGGTGAAGGTGTCGAGCTGGTCGACGACGACGCTCGTGATCCCCGCGCGCAGATCCGCGGCGGAGACCGCGCCGATCACGCTGGTTTGCCAGGTCACCGCTTCCGGCACCGCCTGATCGGGGACGCGTTCGAGTCGCACCGCCTGCCGCAGCTCCACATCCACGCAATAGATATAGATGCCGCTCCCTGTCGTCATGTTGACGTTGATGTACAGGTAGGCCCCGCCACCCGGGTCGGCGGTGAGTGGGAAACCGGCCGCCCGTAGCCGGTCACGCACCACGTCGAGCAACTGATCCCCGGTCAGGCCGTCGAGCGGCGCTTCGGGGATCAGGTCTTCGACGACGACCTCGAATCCGGCCAGGCCCCGCAGGCTGGCGCGGTCGGTCCGGACGGCTTGAGCCGCGGCCGGGGCGGTCGAGAACAGCAGGGCAACGAGCGTCGCCTGGGCGACGGCACCGGGAACGGTCATGACTGGGCACCTCGCATGATCCTGGGCTACGGACAGGATACCGGAAGGGAGGTGGGGTGGCGGGCCGGGCTCAGGGCCAGGTGACAAGGATGACGTTCGAGCGTTCCTGCTTCCAGCTCCTCGCGCTTGAGCGCGCCGGCGTGCTGACCATGAAGCCGACCGTTTCCCCCGACTTCGGCCGCCACTTCTCCAGCGGGGACTTCTTCACGTGCGGCCCGATGTTGTCGCGGTCGATCCCCTTGCAGACCTGTCCCGGACGCAGGTGCTCGCCTCTCCGTCCTCCTCGATTCGGAATAGCTTGGGGCTGCCTCTCACCGAGGCGCTACAATATTTCTCAGCCGCCTAGCCTTTGGCCTGATCAGCCAGCGCGAACGCCCTTCAGGCTGGCAAAGAGGCGCCCCAGTGGGTTTTCTCGTCGGCGGAAGGGACAGCCCTCGACGACGCCAACATCCGCCACCTGTTCTACCGGGTGCTAGGCAAGGCCGGTCTTCGACGGATTCGGTTCCACGATCTCCGACACACCTACGCCTCGCTGCTCATCCAGCAAGGGGAGAGCCTCGCGTACGTGAAGGAGCAACTCGGGCACAGTTCCATCAGCGTCACAGTCGATGTGTATGGGCACTTGATGCCTGGTGGAAATCGCGCCGCGGTGGACCGCTTGGACGACGTACCGACGCATCCAGACGCATCCCAGGCGCATCAGGCGGCGGATTCAGAGAATCTCGCCGACGCTAAGTTGTTGGAAGTAAGTGGTGAGCCGCCCCGGAATCGAACCGGGAACCCGCAGATTAAGAGTCGCAAACGGAAGTGCAAATGATCGAATGTTCTGAGTGTTTTCGTTTGTCAGGGTTGCAGAATGCGGCAGATGGCGGCACCGGCACGCATCCTATACGCATCCGGAAACACTCGTCAGATCGTGAGCGCAAGGAAGACCAAGGAATTGGCGAACGGTAGTTGAGAGTGGCGAGCAAGAAAGCGAGCGTCAACAGGCAGAGCCCGCGCATAGCCGAGGATGCCCGCGGTTCCGGGAGGCCCGGCGCCAAGTCGGACGCGGTGCGTGAGCGAGCGATTCTGGCTCTGCTGAGTGAGAAGACACTCGGCGTCGCGGCGGAGAAGTGTGGCGTTAACGAGAAGACCCTGCGGCGCTGGCTGGCCGGTGACGAAGCGTTCAAGAAGGCCTACACCGAAGCGCGTCAGGCCACCTTCGAGGCGGGGATGGGTCGCGTCCAGGCGCTGACCGCGCGAGCCGTGGAGACGCTCGAGGAGTTGCTCGACGCCACGCAGTCTCCGAACGTCCGGTTGGGCGCAGCTCGCACGGTGGCCGAGATGGGCATCCACCAGCACGACGCCGAGACGATCCTGCGGAAGCTCGAGGAGGTCGAAGCCGCG
>PCAK01000028.1 GCA_002730525.1 Acidobacteriota bacterium
CCCTCGAGCGCCTCGAGCAGCGGTTGGGCGTCGCCGTAGGAAATCGGCAGGACCGGAATCTGGAGAATCGTCGTCGCGTCGACGCGGTCGAGCTTTCGGGCGCCGGCTTCACTCCCCCACCCCGGCGTCAGCGGATCGCCGGGATAGACCGGCATGTCCATGACGCTGCCGCGCTGGGCGCCGAACGCCGGACGGTAGGGGCCGTCCGGGTAGACCTCGCCCTGGAAGTAGCCGTCCTCCCGCGGATCGGAATAGATGATGCAGCCGACCGCGCCGTGCTCCCAGGCCAGCTTCGGCTTGATGCCGCGCCAGCTCCGGCCGTAGCGCGCGATGACGATCTTCCCCTCGACGTCGATCCCCAGTTCCTCGAGCCGATCGTAGTCTTCGGGGATGCCGTAGTTGACGTAGACCAGCTCCGCCGTGACGTCGCCGTCGGCCGAGTAGGCGTTATAGCTCGGCAGCCCGCCGGCGTCGCCCGAGTCCTTGTCCTCGGGGAGCGTCGGCTCTGCGAGGCTGAGGCTCCGCCGTGTCGGCGCGACCAGCTCGACGACCCGCTCGGTCGGCATCGGCATCAGCGCCTCGTGCTCCTCGATCCGCACCTCGAGGCCCCAGCTGCTGAGTTGCTCCACCATGTACTGTGCGACCCGGCGGCTGCCGGGCGAGCCGGCGTGGTGCGGCTCCTCGGTGATCTCACGCATGTACTCGCGCAGCCGCGCCGGGTCGGGCACCGCGCGGAACGTCTCCTCGCGCGCGCGCTGTGCCGACACGTCGTCGGGATGGAAGCCCCTGATCGCAGGCGAGTCCTGATCTTCTTGCGACCTGACCGGCGCGATCGCCAGCGCAACGGCGACGAGGCAGGTCAGCAGGAACGTTCGGCGAAGATTCGTGTTCAGCATCGGTTTCGTCCTCAGACATGCCCGAGAACCGGACGTGGCCGGTACGGCGCTTCCAGCTTCGCGCACTCGTGATCGTCCAGCTCGATCTCCAGCGCCGTCACGGCCTGGTCGAGCTGGGCTAGCTTCGACGCGCCGACGATCGGCGCCGTCACGCCCGGCTGCCGCAGCAGCCAGGCCATCGCGACCTGGGCCGGTGCCACGCCGCGCGCCTTCGCGACCTCGACGACGCCGTCGACAATCGCGAAGTCCTGGTCGTCGTAGTACATCTCCTGCGCGAAGTCATCGCTCTTCGCGCGTTTGGTCTCGCCGCCGTCGTCGCGGCGGCGGTTGCCGGCCAGGAAACCGCGCGCCAGCGGGCTCCACGGGATGACGCCGATCCCTTCCGCGCGGCAAAGCGGCATCATCTCCCGCTCTTCCTCGCGGTAGACGAGGTTGTAGTGGTTCTGCATCGTGACGAAGCGGGCCCAGCCATGCCGCTCCGAAAGATGGAGGGCCTTCGCGAACTGCCAGGCGTACATGCTCGACGCGCCGATGTAGCGGGCCTTGCCGGCGCGCACGATGTCGTTCAGCGCGCAGAGTGTTTCCTCGATCGGCGTGTCCGGATCCCAGCGGTGGATCTGATAGAGGTCGACGTGGTCGACGCCGAGCCGCCTGAGCGACCCATCGATCGCGTCGAAGAGATGCTTCCTGGACAGGCCTCGGTCGTTCGGCCCATCACCGATCGGGTAGTAGGCCTTGGTCGCGATGACGACGTCGTCGCGTTTCGCGAGCGCCTTCAGCGCCCGGCCGGTGATCTCCTCGGTCACGCCGAGCGAGTACATGTCGGCCGTGTCGAAGAAATTGATCCCGTGTTCGAGCGCCCGCGCGAAGAACGGCTGGGCGTCGGCCTCGGGCAGGACCCAGTCGCGCCAGCCGGGATCGCCGTAGGTCATCGTCCCGAAGCAGATCCTGGAGACCTTCAGGCCGGTCGAGCCGAGATTCACGTAGTCCATGAGACTCAACAGACTATCAAAAGGGTCTGAACCCGGGAACTCACGTATGCTGGAAGCTCGGAGCCGGAGCAAGAGGCCCAGCTGGCGTTGGCGATTCTGGAGATAACGGCAAACTGGTAAGCTCGGGGGTGCCATGGGTGCGCCCCCGAGCATCCGTCTCGACCACCTCGTCATCCTGGTCCGTGATCTGCCGACGGCGGTCACCGACTACCGGCGGCTCGGCTTCACGGTGACGCCGGGTGGCCGGCACGCCGACGGCGCGACCCACAACGCGCAGGTCGTCTTCGACGACGACACCTACTTCGAACTCGTGGCGTTCACCGACCGGTGGACCCTGACGAAACTACGCCTGCTCCGGCGCTTCCATCTACTCGACGGCGTCGTGCCGCCGGATCCATCGTTTGGCTCACGCGTCCGGCGGCGGGGCGCGGTTGGCGACGGCCTGATCGACTACGCGCTGGTACCCGACGACGCCGAGCAGCGGATCCGGGCGGCACGCGGTCGCGGCCTCCTCATCGACGGCCCACTCTCGGGCAGCCGTGTCCGGCCGGACGGTCAGAAAGTCGCCTGGCAGTTCGGCTTTCCGCACGATCCCAACCTGCCGTTCTTCTGTGCCGACAAGACGCCGCGCGCCCTCCGGGTGCCGGAGGGTGACGTCCGCCGCCACCGCAACGGCGCGGTCGGCATCGCCCGCCTCACGGTCTACGTTCGCGATCTGGGCTGGGCGGCCGAAGGGTACGGGCAGTTGCTGGGACTAGAACCGCGCACCGACAGCGCCGGAGAGGCCCGTTTCCGTGTGGGCACCGACATCATCGTTCGGGCGCACGGTGGCACGACGAAACCGGCCAAGGTGACGCTGAGAACTTCACAGGCGGGACACGTCGGCACGCTCGACCGTCGGCTCACCGAGGGCGTGGATATCGAACTGGTTGCCGCCGAAGCCTGAACCAGGCGCAGGAATCAGTCGCTGGCGCCCGCCAACTCCTGCTCGTGCAGTTCGCGCAGCTTGAACTTCTGCACCTTGCCTGACGCGGTCATCGGGTAGTCATCGACAATCCGGATCACGCGGGGCAGCTTGAAGCTCGCCAGCGTGCCGCGGCAGAACTCGGTCAACGCCTTCCCACCGATCGTCGCGCCGGGATGCAGCCGGACGGCGGCCGCGACCCGCTCGCCCCAGCGCTCGTCGCTCACGCCGTAGGCATACGCGTCCGAGACGTCGGGATGCCCGCGCAGGCAAACCTCGATCTCGCTCGGGTCGATGTTCTCGCCGCCGCTGATGATCAGATCCTTGATCCGCCCGGACACGCGGACGTAGCCGTCGGCATCGATCTCGGCCTGGTCGCCGGTACTCAGCCAGCCGTCGGCATCGAGCGCCGCGGCCGTCGCCTCGGGCTTGTCGTAGTAGCCCTTCATCACGTGGTACCCGCGCGTCTGCAGCTCGCCCCGGGTGCCAGTCGGCACCGACTCTCGGGTCGCCGGATCCACGATGCGCACGTCGACGTCGGGCAGCGCGCGTCCGACGGTCTGGGTCCGATGTGCGATCGAGTCGTCGCGCGCGGTAATCGTGATCCCGGGGGACGCCTCGGTCAGCCCGTAGGCGATCGTCATCTCCGGAAGGTGCATCTCGTCGATCACGCGGCGCATGAGCGGCGCCGGGCACGGTGCCCCCGCCATGATGCCGGTGCGCAGCGACGATACGTCGTGGCGGGAGAAGTCCGGCACCTCGAGCATCGCGCGGAACATCGTCGGCACGCCGTGGACCACCGTGCAGCGTTCCCGGCCGATCGTCTTCAGCACGGCTTCGGCCTCGAACCGCTCCACCGGACAGAGGCACCCGCCGTGCGTGAACATGCCCAGGACGCCAATGACGCAGCCGAAGCAGTGGAACAGCGGGATGCACAGCGCCAGTCGGTCGGCCGGCGTCAGCGCCATCGCGTGCCCCAGCGCGTGGCCGTTGTTGACGATGTTCCGGCTCGAGAGCATCACGCCCTTCGGAAAGCCGGTCGTCCCGGACGTGTACTGCATGTTGATGACGTCGTCGACCGCGACGGCCGCCGAGCGAGCCTCGAGCGCCGTGTCGGTCACGGTGTCGGCCAGCGCCCTGAGCCGCGCGTAGGGCACGAGTGCCGGATCGTCGGCGGCGTCCCCGATGCCGATCGCTCGCGTCACGTCGATTCCCGAGGCCCCAGCAGCAGGCCCGCCCGGAAGCACACCCACCGCGCGTAGCTCGACGAGATAGTCGACCTTCTTCAGCCCGCGGATCGTGACGACAGTTCTCGCGCGGCACTGGCGCAGCAGATAGTCCAGCTCCTTGGCCCGGAACGACGTGTTGACGGTGACCAGGACGGCGCCGATCTTGGCCAGCGCGAACTGCAGGACGACCCACTCCGGCACGTTGGTCGCCCAGAGCGCGACGCGTTCCCCTGGCTCGACACCGACGGCCATCAGGCCGCGGGCGACGAGGCGGGCTTCTTGCTCCAGTTCGGCGAAGGAGTAGCGGACCGAGGGATAGACGAGCGCCTCGCGGTCGGGCAGCACCCGGGCCAGATGAGTCAGCAGTGCACCTACCGGCAGGTCGCGAACGGGGTGGAACGGGTCGGTCTGGGCCAAGGTTGAGCTATCCTACCGGTTCGACTCGACACCAGCCAGTCACTCCGGAGGAACCCATGCGCCAGGCAATTCCCGTCTTCCTCGGCCTCGCCGGCATTGCCATCATGATCTCGGCGTGCGGGGCACCGCCCGACTACGACGTGATCATCCGCGGGGGGAGCGTCTTGGACGGCACCGGCGCCCCGGCCCTCGTCACCGACGTCGGCATCCGTGGCGATGCGATCGCCACCGTCGGCGATCTCTCCGCCTCGACTGCGGCCGAGACGATCGACGCGGCGGGGCTGACGGTCACGCCGGGCTTCATCGACATGCACAGTCACTCGGATTTCACGCTGCTGGTCGACCCGCGCGCGCTGTCGAAGGTCATGCAAGGCGTGACGACCGAGTTGCTGGGTGAATCCAATTCCGCGGCGCCCGCGCTGGGGCCGGCAAGGCCGGAACTGGCCCGGACGCTGGACGGCCTCGAACTCGCGCTCGACTGGGCGACCTTGGGCGAGTACTTCGCGAGAGTGGAACGTACCCCGCCGAGCGTGAACATCCTCTCCACGGTGGCCTCCGGTCAGATCCGCGCGGCGGTCGTCGGCTACGACAACCGACCGGCCACGACCGACGAGCTGGAGCGGATGACCGCGCTCGTCGACGAGGCAATGCGCGACGGCGCGGCCGGCCTGTCGTCGGGGCTGATCTACCCGCCGAACAGCTACGCGCCGACCGAGGAACTGGTCGCCCTCGCCCGGGCAGCCGCGCGGCACGACGGCATCTATGTCTCGCACATTCGGAACGAGAGCGACGGCCTGCTCGATGCGCTGAACGAAGCGATCCGGATCGGCCGCGAGGCCGACATCCAGGTCGAGGTGCTCCACTTCAAGCGATCGGGTGCACGGCCAGTGCCCAGCGGCACGGACGTGACGATCCAGGATGCCGCCCTCCTCATCGAAGAGGCGCAGGCAGCGGGAATCGAGATCTACGCCAATCTCTATCCCTACGCGGCCAGCCAGACGACGCTCAACATCCGGCTGCCCGACTGGACCCTGGAAGGCGGGCGCGAGCAACTGGTGGTGCGACTGCGCGATCCCGAGACGCGCGAGCGGATCCGGCGCGAGGTGGCCGACCTCCTGGTCGGTGACCGCGGCGGCGCGACTCCGGCGACGGTCATGGTCGGCCGCACGCCGTACGAGCCACACCGCCAGTACCAGGGGATGCGGCTGGCGGCGATCGCCGAGGCGATGGGCGTCGAGCCGGCCGATGCGCTACTGGAGATCATCGACCGCGCCGACGGTACCGCGGGCGGCATCTTCTTCGGGATGCGCGAGGAGGATGTCGCGTTCGCCATGGCGCTGCCCTGGACGACGATCGGCAGCGACGGCACGGCGCTCGCGCCCGATGGCATCCTCGGGCGGACCCACCCGCACCCGCGCTCCTACGGAACGTTCGCGCGCGTCCTGGGGCACTACGCCCGTGACGAGGGCGTCCTGACGCTACCCGACGCCGTGCGGAAGATCACAAGCCTGCCGGCCTCCCGGCTGGGGCTCGACGACCGAGGCACCCTCGACGCCGGTCAGCGCGCCGACATCGTCGTCTTCGACGCCGCGACGGTCACCGACACCGCAACCTTCGGCGATCCTCAGCAGTTGGCGACGGGGGTACGCTGGGTGATCGTGAACGGCGAGGTCGTCGTCGCAGATGGCACCCACACCGGCGCGACGCCCGGGCGCGTCCTGCGCCACGCCGCCGCCGGTGCCGCGACTGACGACGTTCAGGCGCTCCGATCACTTTTTCCTTCCCGAACGAGGCCTTCCAGCGGATGACCCCGGCGCTCGAATTCCGCGGCGTTACCGTCATGCGCGACGGCCGGCCGATCCTCGACGGCATCGATTGGACGGTAGCGGCCGACGAGCGCTGGGTCGTCCTCGGACCGAACGGCGCGGGCAAGACGACCCTTTGCCAGGTCGCGTCGCTCTTCCAGCATCCGGCGCGAGGCACCGTTCACGTGCTCGGCGAAACGCTGGGCCGAACCGAGGTCCGTGAGCTGCGGAAGCGGATCGGGTACGCGGGCGCCCGCCTGGCGCAGATGCTGCGGCCCGACCTGACCGTCACCGACGTCGTCGTCACCGCCAAGCACGCCGCGCTCGCCACCTGGTGGCACACCTACACCGAGGCCGACTACGCGAAGGCACGGACGCTGCTCGCGCGCTTCGGCTGCGAACATCTCACCGAACGCCATTTCGGAACGCTGGCCTCGGGTGAACGGAAGCGCGTCGAGATCGCCCGGGCACTGATGTCGGACCCCGATGTGCTGCTTCTCGACGAGCCGGCCGCGGGCCTCGATCTCGGTGGTCGGGAAACGCTGGTCGGCACGCTCTCCGCACTGGCCGGCGATCGCATGGCCCCGGCCACCATCCTGGTGACCCACCACGTCGACGAGATCCCGCCCGGCTTCACTCATCTGCTGCTGCTCGCCGAAGGCCGGCGCCTGGCCGCCGGACCGCTGGACAAGACGCTGAACGGCGAGACGCTCTCGCAGTGCTTTGGACTCGCGCTCTCCGTCGCCCGGCGCGGCGGCCGCTGGCAAGCCTGGGCCGAGTGAACGTTTCCGGACACGCTATAATTTTCAGACTCATGCGGCGGCCCTTCGCGCTTCTCCTGACCGCCTTCATCGCTCTCGGCACGGCGGCGCTGGCCAGCTTCCAGCCCACAGCCGAGCCCACGTCGAGTGACGTCACCGATATCCTCGTCTCGCGACAACTGCTCGAGTCGCAGGATCTGGCGGTCGGCGATCTGATCGATCTGGCCGCCGATCCGACGGGCGCACGCGCGCGCGCCTTCCGAATCGTCGGGAGCTACGAACCACTCCCCGATCCGGCACGGTTCACGCAGCAGCGACTCGAAGTGCGCCTGCACTTGCAGGACATGGTCGACATGCTGGCCGACCCCGCCGATCCCCAGTCCGGCGAATCGGTCAGCGCGATCAACGTCGCCCTCCACGACCCGGAGCGCGAGCGGGAGTTCCGACGCAGCGTGTTCGGGCAGGTCCCCGGCCTCAGCGTCTGGTCCACGCAGCGGGGCGACAGCGCGAATCCGTTCGTCGTCCTCGAGCAGTTTCACCTCGCCATCGCCATCGTGACGATTCTCGCGAGCACGGCGTTCCTGCTCGCGCTGATGGTGATGCGATCCGAGGAGCGGCGCGAGACCGCGGGCATCCTGCGGTTGATCGGACTCGGCAAGCGGCGCGTGCTGACCCAGGTGCTCATCGAGGGTGTGATCATCGCAACGGTCGGCGCCGCCTTCGGCATCGCGCTCGCACTCGTGGCGCAGAGCGGGTTCAACCAGTTCTTCCAGTGGCGCTACGACACGGCACTGGTCTTCGTCCGCGTGTCACCGAAGGTCGCGGCGCAGTGCGTCGCGCTGGCGGTACCGCTCGGAGTCATCGCCAGCGTCGTCGCCTCCTGGACCTTGCTGAGACGCGAAGTGCTGGCCCTGCTGAGACGATGAACTCCTTCTACTTTGCCTGGCGCAGCCTGTTCCGCCAGCCGGTGCGCGCAGCGCTCGCCATCGCCGGCGTCGCCGCCATCGGTGCCTTGCTCTTCGACATGCTGCTGCTCTCGCAGGGCATGCTGATCTCGTTCCGGGATCTCCTCGACGACGTCGGCTTCGACATCCGGATCATGGCGACGGCGTCTACGCCGATCAGCGGCCCGCGCATGGCCGACGCGGCGGCGACGGCGGCGGCGGTCGAGGCGCTGCCGGAGATCGACGCCGTCGTGCCGATGCGCATCGGCCAGGCACGAATCGTCGGGCCGGACAGCGTCAATCTGACCTTGATCGGCTCGGTCACTAGCAGCCGCGATGCCTGGACCGTCGTCGAGGGCGTCGACCTCGACGCGATCGTGGGGAGCGACCATCCGCCCCTCGTCATCAATCGCAACGTCGCCGAGGAACTGGCGCTGGTTCCGGGCGCTACCGTCACCGTCCGGAGCGAGTGCTCGGAGCGCTATTCGGTCTTGCCGACCGTCGATTTCGTCGTGTCGGGCATCGCGGAGTTTCCGTTCGACCCGGTGGACCAGATGACGGCCGCGGTCGCGATGCCCGACTTCGACCGTGCCTGCGGCAGCGTCATGGATGAAGCCGACGTCTTTCTCGTGGCGTCCCGCGCCGGCGAATATCCGGAAATGGCGGTGAAGGCGATCACGCGGCTGCGACCCGACTTGCACGCCTACTCGAACGCTCAGCTCGTCGATCGCTTCCAGCAGGTCGGCTTTTCGTACTTCCGACAGATCTCGACAGTGCTGGCCACGATCACGCTGTTCTTCGCGTTTCTCCTCATCTCCGCGCTCCTGACCGTGTCGGTCAACCAGCGCTTCGCCGAGATCGCCGCGCTGCGCGCACTCGGCTTCAGCCGGCGCCGGATCGCGACCGACCTGCTCTGGGAATCGATCCTGATGGTCGGCACGGGCGGCCTACTGGCCCTGCCGCTCGGCCTGGCGCTCGCAACCTGGCTGGACCGGATCCTCAAGGCGATGCCCGGCCTCCCAGGCGATCTTCACTTCTTCGTGCTTCATCCTGCAGCCGTCGCCACGTACGTCGCGCTGCTGTCCACGGCGGGAGTCCTGGCGGCGGCGTATCCGGTGTTTCTCGCCTCCAGGCTGCCGATGGCCTCGACCTTGAGGAACGAGGTGGTGGGGTGAGCGCGACCGTGATCGAGACCACCGGCCTGACCAAGACCTTCCCGATGCCCGCCGGTCCGGTGACGGCGCTTCGAGACGTTTCGTTCTCGGTCGCGCCGGACGAGTACGTCGCCGTGACCGGGCCGTCGGGGTGCGGCAAGTCGACCCTGCTGCACCTGCTCGGGTCGGTCGACACCGCGACGAGCGGAACCCTGCTGTTCGATGGCCGTGACATCAGCGCGCTGCCCGATGCCGAGCGGAGCCGGATCAGGCTGACGCAGATAGGGTTCGTCTTCCAGCGGTTCTATCTCCTGCCGATGCTCACCGCCTGGGAGAACGTCGAGTTGCCGCAGGGCGAGGCCGGCGCCTCGAAGGCCGAACGCCGGGCGCGCACGGCGGAACTGCTCGACTACGTCGGCCTGTCGCAGCGCGCGCGGCACCGCCCGTCACAGCTCTCCGGGGGCGAGATGCAGCGGGTGGCCATTGCCCGGGCGATCGCCAATCGCCCGCGCCTGCTGCTGGCCGACGAACCGACGGGTGAACTCGACCGGTCGACCGGAGAGCAGATCGCCGAACTGCTCGACCGAGTCCACGCCGATGGCAACGCGATCGTCGTCGTCACACACGATCCGGCGATCGCCGCCAGGGCGAAGCGTCGACTCGAGATGCGTGACGGCGAGATCGTCGCCGAGGCATCCGCATGACGTTCCGGCTGGCGCTGCGCGCGTTGCTGTCACGGCCGGTCCGAAGCGCCGTGCTCGCCTGCGCCTTCGGACTGGGTGTCTCGGTCATGGCCAACCTGCTCGGTATCGGCGAGGTGATCCTCGAACAGGCGCGCGCACCGGCGCTGCGAGGCGGCGGCCATATCGGTATCGGCGGCGCGACCGGTCCGCTGCCCAGCGCGAAGTTCATCCTGTCCAACGTGCTGGGGTCCGAGCCCCTCGCCGCGGACGTGGCGGCGGCCTCGCCGTCGGTCGCGGGCATCCTCTACCTGGTCGGCCGCGGCGAACCGATCGCGATTGGCGCGCGGGGAGGCGTGCCGAGCCTCGAACGCGCCCTGGGCGACCCCGAGACGGCGGACGTGGCGGCCTGGGTGGACAACGCTGACGACGAGGCATGGCTCGACCCCGACCCCGGCGAGATGCTGCGGGGGATGGACCGGTTCCACCCGATCCCCGACCGACCGCATCGCGCCGACTCGTGGGCCGAGTGGCTGTACTTCAACGGTCAGCACGACGACGCGCGCTTCTACCTGACGTTCCTTGTCGGACCGAGAGTTGACGGTGGGCGGCGGTCCGCAGGTGTCCGGTTGCAGCTCGACCGCAACGGACGGCTCTCGTCGTACTCGGCGTCCGCCGAGGTCGACGAAGCGGAGCTGCTGGCCTCGGCGCCCGACATGGCGATCGGCGCCAACCGTGTCCGCCTGGACGGCACGCAATACCTGATCTCGCTCGACTTGCAGGGCCGAGCCGGGCCCGAGAGTCGCGGACGGGAGCGCCTCACCGGCGAGATCGTGCTCGAGGTCGAGCCCGGACGGTCCTTTCCCCCGATCTCGATCGACGGCGCGAACGGCTGGACCACAGGCTACGTCGTGCCGGTGCTTTCAGGCGTAGTGGCTGGGACCCTCGAGGTCGGCGGCGAGCGCGTCACCCTCGACGGCGGCCGCGGTTACCACGATCACAACTGGGGTTACTGGGAGGGTGTGAGCTGGCGGTGGGGCCAGGTACAGCACGAGGACGTGTCGTTCGTCTACGGGCGCGTCTACCCACCCCCCGACGCCGCCGACCCCGAGCGGATGCCGGGTTTCCTCACGGCGCTCGGCCCCGATGGCCCGATCGGCTACGCGACGCGCGTGACGATCGAAGAAGAGGACGATCCCGACACGGGCCAGCCGCGGCGCATCGTCGTGCGCGGGCAGAGCCGCGAGATCCGTCTCGAAATGGAACTCGACGTCGAGGCGGCCGAGGTCACACAGATGGATCGGGGTTCGTTCGGACCCGACATGGACTTCTGGCAGCTGCGGGCCAGCTACCGAGTCACGGGCTCGGTCGGCGGACGTGAGGTCGACTTCACGGCGCCTGGGGCGGCCGAGACGTTTCGTCAGCCGTGAACCCGGCCGCGCCGTTCAGGCAGGTCGCTCGGCCCTCTCGACCAGCAAGGTCACGATCTCATCGAACGACACCGACCCGCGTCCCTCGAGCGCCTGCGCCAGACACCCGGTCAGGTTGGCAACGGCGAAGCTGATTCCCTGCAGGTTACGTGACGGCGGCACGCCGGGAATCGGCCGGGGGAAGCCAGACGCCGCGAAGATGACCACGCCGTCACGGCGGCTGCAATGGTAGGTTTCACGCGGGCAGTCCCAGTCGACGGCGACCGGCACGACGCCGGGCAGGCTGCCCGGTAGCCACTGCGTTGCGCCGTCGGCGGCGGCGGCCACGACGACCGCGCCGCGAGCCGCCGCGTCCCGCACCGCACCGCCCAGTGCCTCCGCGTGTGCCGCGTTCGCCGTACCGAGGCTCAGGTTGATCAGCTGCGCGCGCGCGCGTGCCGCCCACCCGATCGCCGCGACCAGCCCTTCCACGCTCGTCGACAGCTCTCGGTCGAAAACCTTCGCTGCGTAGATTTCGCTCCGGGGCGCCTTCTCGCGGATGACCGCGGTCACCGCGGTGCCGTGGCCGAGGCGGTCGATGAAACCAGGGTGCTCGGCGCCATCCGCCGCGACGCCGACCCCGCCGGCGACGCCGGCGACGTGGGGGTGATCGGCATGCACGCCGCTGTCTACGACCGCCACGCGGACCGGCCCTACGTCAGCCTTGGCCATCATGCGTCGGCGGGTGACGCCCCCGTACCGAACACACGGGCAAAGGCGCCGTCGCCTGCCATCAGTTCGGCCGGCGAGCCCTCCTCGGCCAGCCGGGCCCCGTCGAGAACGATCACCCGATCGGCTTGCCGCACCATCTCCAGCCGGTGAGAGATGATGACCGTCGTCCGGCCGCGCATGAGCGCGCCGTACCCGGCGATCACCTGGCGCGCCGTCGAGGGGTCGAGCGCGGCGGTCGGCTCATCGAGGACGAGGACGGCCGGCTCGGCGAGAAACGCCCGAGCGATCGCGATCCGCTGCCGTTCACCGGCGGACAGCGCACGACCACGTTCGCCAACCTCGGTCTCCATCCCGTCTGGTAGCCCAGCCACGAACGCCTCCAGCCCGGCGGCGCCGAGGGCGGCGGCGACGCCGGCCTCGGTCGCTTCCGGACGCGCGTAGCGGAGGTTCTCGGCCAAGGTCGCGTGAAAGATGAACGGATCCTGATCGACGAGCGCCACCTGTCGGCGAACCTCCGCCAACGGCAGCGCCTTCAGATCCTCGCCGTCGAGCAGGACGCGGCCCGCATCGGGATCGATCAGGCGCATCAACAGGTCGGCGAGCGTCGACTTGCCGCTGCCGCTGGGTCCGACGACGGCGAGGACCTCGCCCGGGGCAACGTCCACCGACACATCGTCGAGGGCGGGCCCACCGCGGTTGAACGAGACGGTCACATGATCGAGCGTGATTCGACCGCGCACCGGCGCCAGCGCTCCGCCTCCGGCGCGATCCTCGACCTCGACGTCGGCATCCAGCAACTCGTGCACACGCCCGAGCGAGACCTTGGCTGTGGCCAGGCTCGCATAGAGCCCCATCAGCGCCTGCAGCGGCGGCAAGACGCGCATCTGGTACGCCATGAACGCCACGAGCGTCCCCATCGTGATCGTGCCGTCGATGACCCGGCTGCCGCCGTACAGGAAGACGACGGCCGTACTGCCCGACAAGATCAGCCCCGGCAAGCCGCCAGACAGGTAGGTGACCCATTGCATCGACATCAGGGCCTCGACGAACGCGTCGTTGCGGCTGCGGAAGCGATCGGCCTCACGCGCCTGGGCGTTGGAGGTGACGACCAGCTTCATCCCCTGGATCGTTTCGATCAGGAAGCTGCCGATGTCGGCGCTGCGGGCGCGGACCGCGCGGACCCGGCCCTCGAGCCGCCGCCGGTAGCGCACCAGCGCCCAGAGGCTCGGCGGCAGCAGGAGGGCGCTGACGAGAAAGAGCCGCAGGTCGAGCCAGATCAGCATGCCGAGTGAGCCGACCAGGAAGATCACGTTGCCCAGCGTCGCCAGCACGGCTTCCGACGCGACACGCTGGATCTCGCCGATGTCGTTGTTGATGCGCGAGACGATGTCACCCAACCGGGTCCGCGCGTAGAACCGGGGTGACAGCCGCTGCAGGTGCTGGTAGAGCGCTAGCCGCATGTCGAAGAGGATGGCAGCCGACACCCGTGTGTAGCGCAGACCGCTCACGACATTGAAGGCGAAACTCGCGAGGGTGATCAGGACGAACGTGAGGACGATCCGCCGCAGTGCGCCGGTGTCGCCGCCGAGCAGCGCGCCGTCGACGAGGGTGCGGGACAGATAGGGTACGTAGAGCGCCAGTCCAGTGCTGGCCAGACTGAGCACCAACACCAGCAGCAGCCGGCGCCAGTACGGCGCCACGTACGCCAGCGCGCGGCGAAACTGGGGATCGAGCACGGGAGTCCGGCGTCAGGCGTCAGCCTGGCGGCATGACGATCAGGCCGGTCATTGTGGCGTCGGCTTCAAGTTCGAGCGTACGCAGGTGCTGGAAGGTATCGGCCTCGTAGATGTCGATCGTCTGGCCGGCCCCATAGACATAGAGCAACTGGCCGTTCGTGCTCGGCTTGATCGACATCCGCGGACGGCCGTTGAAGCGCTGCCGATCGCCCAGCCGACGATTCGCCAGGTCGAACGACCAGAATTCGTAGTTGCCGATTTCCTGGACCAGGCCGTACGCCATCGTCCCGTCCGCCGTCACACTGAAGCTGACGCCCGTGGCCGGCCCGAGGGTGTAGAAGTCCTCGACTTCCTTGGCATTGAGGTTGACCCGGGCAACACCCATCTGACGGCCGTCCCGCACCGGCGACGCCACGGTGAACAGACTGGTATAGAAACCGAACTCCTCGGTCAGGCTGCCCGAGAATCCGAACCGCAGCGGCTCGAGGCCCGACTCGACCGGCTCCGACAGGTCCCAGCGGTCGGTCTCGGTGAACCCATCAGTCTCGTAGATCACGACCTCTCCGCCAAAGATGTAGAGCAGCGAGCCGTCGGGCGAGAACAGCATGTTCAGCCGAGGCCGCGCCTCTTCGTCGGGCCAGGGAATCGTTCGGATCTGCTGGTGCGTCGACAGGTCGTACTGGGCAAATTCGGGTTCGCCGATCTCGAATCGGTCGATGAGCTTTGTTCTGGACTGGGTGACGAACAGCGCGTACCGCTCCTCGGGGTCCACCGCGTAGCTCTCGATCCGCGTCCGCTCGTACCTGCCACTGAGCCTGAAGCTGTCGATCGTCGACCGACCCGCGATGTCGATGATCTCGAAAAACTCCGCCGTCACGTCGCTCATGTAGAGGTGCTTGCGGTCAGCGGAGAGCATTAGGTTCCCCGGGATGCCGGACGTTACCTGAATCTCGTCGACAACCTGCTCGGTCGCCTCGTCGATGACGTAGATCTTGCCGGCATACCCCCCGATGTAGAGCGTGCCGTTGCCGCCTCTCAACTCAGCGCCGTCCTGCGCCTCGGCGAGTACACCGACTAACGCGAACGCCACGGCCAGGCAGACGATGCGAATCAGAAGTGCCATGGGGGTCCTCGACGCGTCCCGATCACGGGAAGATGAGATCGATCTTCCGCCAGTCCTTCTGAGCCGACGCACAGGTGGCCGTCCAGTCCGGCGCGTGATTCAGCTGGTCCGGCACCTGGGCAGGCCAGAAACACCCCAGATGGCAGTCGAACAAATCGCGTTCGACCGGCGAGCAGAGCCCGGCGGTACCGCCCTCGACGTCGACTTCCCACCCCGGGAAGAAGACGAACGAGCATCCGAGCGGCACGTGGACGTCAGGTCTGAGCGGGGCCTGCTGCAGCGCCACGACCTCGCCGCTGGCCGCGGCCTCGGCTGCTGCTTCAATGTGCCGCTCGACCCGATCGGCCTTTTGATTAACTGGCTTGAGATGCTTCATCGGTCACTCGTCCTTCGAAACGCGCGAGATATGCCGGGTTGCGCTCGGCCAGCTCGCCGTAGATACGGAGACAGACATCGGTCCACTCGCGGATCCAGTCGCAGTAGTGCAGGTTCGGGGCTTCGGTCGTGCCGTAACGCGTCTGCGCCTCGTGGTAGCAGCCGCCGGCGCACAGCGGCCTCGCCCAGCACGTCCGGCAGTCGGTCTTGTTCTCGATGTGATGGCGGTCGAGGAATTCGGCCTGACGCTCGCGATCGATTCCGTCGGTCACCGAGCCCATCGAGTGATCCTCGGACCCGGCAAACCGGTGGCACAACGCCACCTGGCCATCGGTCGCAACGCCCATCAGCCCGAGTCCCGCGCCGCACCCGTAGGCCTTGCTCACACCCTTGTGAATCTCCTCGAGCGTGTCCTTCACGTTCGCAAACGCATGGTGGCGATTCTCGACGGCATGGTCGCGGAACTCCTCGGCCAGGTCGCGGAACTGCCCGAGCATCGTGTCGAACCCGCCATCCTCGATGGCGTACTGCCGGTCGGGCGACGTCGTGACCGGCGCGAAGCCGACTTCCCGGAAGCCGACCTCTTCGGTGAGATGCCGGAACATCCGGTGTACGTCCAGCGTCTTCGACGTCAAGGTGACCCGAGCTCCGATCGGCTTCGTGCGGTGTCGCCGCAGCAACTCCTTGATCTTCGGCATCGCGACATCGTAGCTGCCGGCGCCGCTGTGGAAGACGCGGAACGTGTCCTGCATCTCCTGGGGTCCATCGATCGAGATGGTGACCGCGACGTCGTTCTCGACCAGGAAATCGATGGCATCCGGCTTGAGCAAGGTGCCGTTGGTCGTCAGGTTGAACTCGACCCGCTTGCCCAACTCGATCGCGCGCTGTCGCGCGTAGGGAATCGCCACCTTGAGGACCGGCAGGTTCAGCAACGTCTCGCCGCCGAACAACGTCATGTGGACGACCTTGTTCGGACCCGCCTCGCGGAACATGAAGTCGACACTCTGCTTCGCGGTCAGGGCCGACATGAACTTCGGCTGCGCGCCGTTGGCCGTGTCGACGATCTTGTCTTCACCGTACTCGTAGCAGTACGCGCACGCCAGGTTGCACTGATTGGTGACGTTCATCACCATCGTCGTGAGCGGGAACGGTTCGAGCGGAATGACTTTCGGTATCTCCGGCGACGCCTGGTCCACCGGTGCCACGGCCTGGACGCGCACCAGCTCGTCGAGGCCCTCATCCAGCGCCGCGGCCGGCCAGCGCGGCTCGAGCGCGGTCATGACGTCGTCACGCGAACGCGGTTCGGGCTCCAGCAGATCGAGGATCGCGCGGCTGGGGTCGTCGAGCGCAAAGATCGCGGCGTTCTGCAGGTACAGGAACGCCTTGCCGGCCGCTTCGAACCGGTGCAGGTGTCGCGTCCTGAAACACGGCGCTGTCTCGGCTTCCACTACCGCCCCATCTCCCAGGAATCGAATCGCATGTAGAGCGGGACGGTCACGATCAGCAGCGCGCGCGCACGGAGCTCCGTGTCGCTGCCCTCGGGCATGAACGCCGCCACGACCCAGACGTCGCCGATGTTGTTTCGGTTGCCGTCTCGCTCGGGGTTCGGACCGTCGACAGCCGGCGTGAACATCCCGGCCTGGTCGATTCCGCCGACGAACCGAAGGTCCTCATCGCCGTAGGTGGCGGAGTACTCCTCGAGGCTCCACGTCGGCTCGACCAGGCCAAGGTTCAGATCGTCGGCGGTGCCCGACTCGCCATCGGGTCCGTCGTGCCACGCCACCGTGTCGAAGTACTCGTACTGCTTCGGGATGACGACGCCCCCCACGCGTGCCATTCCGCGAGGCGGATCGACCGTGATCCGATCGACCTGGTCGTACACGACCAGCGCGCCGGCTCCCAGCGCTCTGCCGATGCGAACATCACGGGCGCCGACGATCGCGCCGTCGGCCACGGTAACCCTGACCGTCGCGGTGCCCGGCGTAACGCTCACTACCTCGGACACATCGACACCGGCGCCCAGGTCGACGTCGGCCGCCGACAGCATCTCGGGCAGGTTCGCGCCGTGGATCCGGATCTCCTGCTCACGACCCGACGTCCTCACACCGCGCGGCTGAACGCCCGTGATGACCGGCACGTCATCGACACGCGTGAGCGTGACATCGAGGCCGATCTCGTCGAACGCGCCGCGATACCACCGGCCGGAAATCTCGCGCCAGTCGCGATCGACGAACATTACCTGGCGCCAAGCGGCGTCCTCAGCTGCGGCGTCCGACGAGCCCCTCCACTGGAAGCCGGTATAGACAATCGCACGGCCGGTGTGGGCCACCGTCGCGCCCTCGCGCGGATATTCGAGGGTCGTCTCGGTCGTGAACTCGCTGTCGCTACCTGGAACGGCGGTCACCGTCATCTGCCCAAAGACCGGACCGCGGCCCGGCTGGCGCCCCGACACGGCCCACGACCCGGCGAGCTGGGGCGAGCGCACGTTGGCCGCCCACGCGGACCACGCCGACGTATGGAGCGGGAAGACCTCGCTCAGATGATCGATCGCGCGGTTCATCGGGTGCCGGCGCCTGGGCGTCTCACCCTCCGCGGGCGGCTCGCGCCCAACCATCCCGTTCTCGAGAAACCCTTGGCGATCGGAGAACGGGTAGTAGCCGCGGTGCATCGCCACAACCAGCTCCCACTCCTCCTGGGTGCGGCGCTGGTTGAGAATCCGCCCCATCGAATGGCAGGCACTGCACGTCGCTTCCGTGTCGCGATCGGCTTCGTACTCGAACTCGATCAGCCGCCGCTCGACTTCGAATGCACCGGCCCGCGCTTCCTCGGGTGCGAGCCCGAGATCGTTCGAGAGGTACCGCACGATGTCTCGCGCCTCGTCAGGATCGATCACCATGTCGTTCAAGGTGACCATCCGCCGGATCGTCTGTTGCCACCCTTCGGGCGTCGTTCGTCGGTAGGAAATTCGGGAGAGAATCTGCGGGTCGTCTGTGGCGTGGCAGACGCCGCACGCTTCGACCACCACCGGACTCTCGATCGGGATCCCGGCTGGCGCCTCGTCGGTCTGCGCGGCCACCGTGAGCGGCATCCACGCCGCGAACAAGACCAGGACGGCTCTCGTGGCTATCGTCATCGGCTTCGGTATCTGCATCGGCAGTCGGCGTTGGGATCGGTCCACGACCGGCCGAAAACCCCCGTGGAAAGCCTCTTTGTAACACAGGCTCAGGGCCCGCGCAATTTGGGTGGAACGCCCTCTGACGGCCGCCACTCAGCGATTCTTCAGGGCACCGGCGGCCAGCAACAGCGACAGCGCGCCCAGAAAGTCGGGAAGGCCGACCTCCGGGTGCCGGTCGTTGTAGACCTCGAACAGATCGGGCACCTGATCGCAGTCGCCCGCCATCCCCACGAGCGCCGGCAGATCGACACCCCGGACGAACCTGACCGCGGTGGGCGGAATGGCGGGGGTCTCGAGGCGCAGGCGCGCCTCCAGCACGACCTCGCGTCCGGCGATGCCCGGCTGGCGTTCGATGCGCAGACGATCCCCCGGCACGAAGTCGATCCCGGACCGCTGCTTGAGATCGCCGAAGGCGGCCCGCACCGTCGGGTCGCCGCGCAGCGTCTCGACGTCGATCGCCGCGGGCGGTTGCATGCCGAGACCGGCCAGATCGTCTCCGACGGTGGACCGCCCCGCCCAGAATGGATGGTCATGAGCGGTCGCCGCATCACCGAAGTAGTCGGCCGCCTGACGGGCGAAGCTCGTGACGACCTCGGCCTCACGTGCCGCGTAGAATCCGCGAGCCGGCTCGGCCATCTCCGGTCGGGTGAGGCAGGTGTTGGCGACGATGGATGCCATCCAGGCCGACGCAATCGCCTTCTTCACGCCGAAGGACGAGAGCGGGTCGATGAACGAGGCGGCATCGCCCACCAGCAGGCACGCGGGCGCCGAATAGCGTTCGGCCGCATAGACCGACGCGTCACAGGCCCACGGCTCGATTGCCAGGGTGGCGCCCTCGGTCAGGCCGGCGAGTCGCTGCGTCTTGGCGAGTTCGACGCGGTAGGTATCCGCGAGATTGCCGCCACGCTCCAGATCGGTCGCGCGCGGGTCGACCATGACGGTCAGGTAGCGTCGCGACGCGCTGACCGGCACCGACCAGGCCCAGCCGTCCCGATACGCTTCGACGAGCGTATGGCTCGGTTCGGAAAGAGGCCAGCCCGACGCGCGGTCCCAGATCGCGACGATCGCCAGCGTTGCCGGGCCGTCGCCATATCGACGGAAGCCGTGCCGCGCGACGACGCCGGCTCGGCCGGAACAATCGAGCACGATCTGCGCGTCGACGCGAGTGTCACCGCCGCCGTCGGCCACACCCACGACGGCGCGACCCTCAGCGAACTCGACACGCTTGACCATCCGTTCGCTGATGCGGGCGCCTGCCGCCTCGGCCTGCGACCTCAGCAGTCGATCGAAACGACGCCGCTCCACCTGGTGGCCGAACGCGCCCTCGGCGAACCTCTCCGACCGGGACTCGCCGTCGCCCCACCAGACGGTGTTCCCCGTCGACCGGTAGAACCCCGCGGCGTCGACTGCCTCGAGCACCCCGACAGCGCGGAAGAGCTTCCGGCAGCTAGGTGGAATCGACTCGGCGAGGGTTGGAGCGTCCGACTCGGGCTTCGTGAAGACGAGGACCGCGTGTCCCCAGGCGGCCAGTAGGTGCGCGGCCACCGCTCCGGCCGGGCCGCCGCCGACGATGACGACGTCCGAACTGGCGGGCAACTGCCGGGATACCATGGTGAGAACCAGCGGATCCGGCACAGCGGGTCGACAGCGTGCCGGAGAGACGACTGGCCGGGAAATTATACGCTGGCCACCGACGAGGCCCGGGCCGGTCGAGTGACAGCCCCCGAAGGATCGATGACAATTGGGCCGACGATGCAGATCGCCATCATTTCGGACATCCACGATCGGCGCGATCACCTGGCCACCGTGCTCGACCAGGTGTCCGGCGCCGATCTGCTCATCTGCTGCGGCGATCTCTGCTCGCCGTTCATCGTCGTGCAGCTCGGTGAGGGATTCCACCGGCCGATCCACGTCGTCTTCGGCAACAACGACGGCGATCTCTTCCGCATTTCCCAGCAGGCCAGCCGATTCTCGCATCTGACCCTGCACGGCGAATTCGCGGAACTCACGTGCGACGGCAAGCGGATCGCCGTCAATCACTTTCCGGAGATCGCCCGCGCCCTGGCAGCCTCCGATCGCTACGACCTGGTCTGCTACGGGCACGACCATCAGCATGCGATCACCGCGGACGGTGAGACCGTCATCGTGAACCCCGGCGAGGTCTACGGCGGCTTAAGCGGCACCGCGAGCTACGCCGTGTACGACACCGCGACGGGCGTGGCCGAGCGACGCGCTCTCGACTGACCGCCGGCCAGTGGGCCGGTTGAATCGTGGTAGGCTCGATTTTCATGACCATTCCGCGCATCGTCGCATCGGCCGTGGTGGCTGCCATGCTCGCAGCCACACCCCTGGCGGCGCAGGACGTCACGAAGTACGTGCGCTACGCCTACGCGGGCGCCGAATCCTACGGCATCCTGGAGGGCGACCAGATCCACGCGCTACGGGGCGATCTCTTCGACTCGCCCACCCGCACCGGCCGCACGATCGCGCTGGCCGACGCCACGCTGCTCATTCCGGTGACGCCGTCGAAGATCATCGCCGTCGGCTTCAACTACCGGAGCCATCTCGGTGACCGCGAGCCCGACCCGTACCCCGGGCTCTTCATCAAGTACCCGACGTCGCTGATCGCGACCGGCGAATCGATCGTCTTCCCGCCGGGCGCCGGCAACGTACACTACGAGGGCGAGATGGTCCTCGTCATCGGGCGGCGCGCGCGGCATGTGTCGCGTGAGGACGCGCTCGACCACGTCTTCGGCGTAACCGCCGGCAATGACGTCAGCGAACGCGACTGGCAGGCTGGAGATCTCCAGTGGTTCCGCGCCAAAGCGTCCGACACGTTCGGACCGCTGGGCCCCGCGATCGTCACGGGCCTGGACCCCGACGACCTGCTGCTCCAGACCCGCCTGAACGGCGAGGTGCGCCAGTCGCAGCGCACGAGCGACCTCTTCTTCGGCTCGGCCGAGATCATCAGCTACGTCAGTCAGTTCGTGACGCTTGAGCCCGGTGATGTCATCTATACGGGCACGCCCGGGGAGACTCACGCGATGCACCCCGGCGACGTCGTCGAGATCGAACTGGAGGGCGTCGGCATCCTCCGCAACACCGTCGCGGGCGCTGACAACCGGTAGCGCTGGTTCAGCAGACGCACTCGACGTATGCCCCCTGACGCCACGAGCGGATCAACGGCGGACACTGACAGCTTGCTGCGGCCGGTCGCCGTGCGCGGCGAGCGGGTCTACGTCATCGACGAAGAGGGAAACCGCTACCTCGACGCCGCCGGCAGCGGCGGCGTCGTCACGATCGGCCATGGTGTTCGCAGCGTGGCCGACGCAGTGGCGCCGCGCTGCGCGAGCTGCCGTTCGTCCACGGCGGTGTCTTCGACACGCCGCAGAGCTTCGAGCTAGCGGCGATGCTGAGCGGCAGCTTCCCCGGCCCGGAACAGGACGCCGATGTGATCTTCACGTCGGGCGGCTCGGAGGCGACAGAGGTGGCCATCGCCACCGCGCGCCGCTACTGGGCAGCAAAGGGTGAGCCGGCTCGACACACCGTGCTGGGCCGGTGGCACGGCTACCACGGCGGCACGGCCGCGGCGCAGACGCTGTCGGGCAACCGGGCCCCCAGACAGGCCTATGCGGTGACCGAGGTGCCGCTCGCGGCGCCATGCTACTGCTACCGCTGCCCGTTCGACGTCGAGTTTCCGTTCTGCGAGGTCGCCTGCGCGCACGATCTGGAGGAGACGATCCGTCGCGCCGGGCCGGAGACCGTGGCCGCATTCATCTGCGAGCCAATTGTGGGCGAGACGAGCGGCGCGGTTCCGCCGCCGACCTACCTCAAGACGATTCGCGACATCTGCGACGCACACGGCATCCTGTTCATTGCCGACGAGACACTGACCGGCGGCGGACGGACCGGTCAGTTCTTCGCCATCGAGCATTGGGACGTCGCGCCGGACATGTTGATCGTCGGCGGCGGCCTGGCGAGTGGCTACGCGCCGCTTGGCGCACTCCTGGTAAGCGAAAAGATCTCGGAGGAAGCCGACGGGGCCGACCAGCCGCCAGAGCCGACGTTCACCTATCAGGCGCATCCGCCCTCGGTGGCCGCCGGCCTCGCCGTCCAGCAGTATCTGGATACGGCACGAGCTAATCGCCCGCGCGCGCGAGCGTGGCGAGTATCTGACCGACCACCTGGCGCCGCTCAACCGGATCGCCCGCGTGGGTGAGATTCGCGGTCAGGGCCTCCTCAGGACGATCGAACTGGTCGCCGACAAGAGCGCCCGCACGCCGATCCCGCCCGAATCGCTCTTCGTCGAGCGCGTGTTCGAGAAACTCCGGCACAACGGGGTGCTCGTGCACGCCGTGCGCGGCACGGTCGACGGCACGGTGGGCGAGCATCTGATGCTGGCGCCGCCGTTCGTCATCACCGAGGCCGAGATCGACCGGATCGTGCAGGCGCTGGAAGACGCCCTGCGCAGCACCAGCATGTAGCCCGGCCGGCTACTTGCTGTCGGCGTCCAGGTACTGACTCTTCCCTTCCTCCCAGTCGTTCCGCCGCTTGGTGAAGAAGTCCCAGACGATACAGTCCTCCATCACCCAGGCTTCGTGTTCGGCGTTGGCCGGGATGACGAGGATCTCGCCCGTCTGCAGTAGCACCTCCTGCCCGTCGATCTTGAGGCGGAGCGCACCGTCTATAACGCACGTAAACTGCTCGGCTGCATGGCTGTGCTTTCCTATGTGCGTGCCGCCCGCCAAGGTCAGCCGAGCGAACGTCCCGTTGTCACCCCACACCACGCACCGCTCGACGTTGTTGGTGATCCGCTCGACCGGAATGTCTTCCCACGTCACGCCCTTCATGATCGATTCCTCTCTCGTGTCGATACCGCCGCCATCCGACCACCTGGACTACAATTCCGAGTGACCGGTCTCGGACCTTAGCATTGACCAGGGAGGCATCCAATGCTCCGCAGAATCACGCTCGCTGCCCTAGCGTTCGCCACAGCCTCGCTGGCCGCGGCGCCAGCCGTCGAGGAGTCGCGCACGATGCAGTCGGCTGGCGACGGCCGCTTCACGATGGCCCTCACCGGCGACTCCATCATCACCCGACGGCTGTCGGTCTATCAAGAGCCCGAGTTCCTGGAGATGATCGGACTGCTGCGTCGAGCCGACGTCGCATTCACGAACCTGGAGATGCTCTTCCACGACTACGAGCCCTACCCGATGCACCAGAGCGGGGGGACCTACATGCGCGCAGCGCCCGCACTGGTTGACGAGTTGACGTGGGCCGGCTTCGACATGGTCGCCCGCGCGAACAACCACACCGGGGACTACGGCACCCTGGGCATGGATCTGACGACCCGCTACGTGGACGCGGCCGGGCTGACCCAGGCCGGCGTCGGCCACAGCCTGGCGGAGGCTCGGGAGGCCAAGTTCCTGGAAACCGCCGAGGCCCGCGTGGCCCTCATCTCGGTGGCGTCGACCTTCCCCGACCACTCGCGGGCTGGCCGGACGCGCGGCGACGTGCCGGCCCGGCCGGGCCTGAACCCGCTGCGCTTCGACACGAGCTATGTCGTGACGCGCGATCAACTCGAATCTCTGCGCAGCACGATGCGAGATCTCGGCTTCAGCGTGCCCGACGACGAGGACCAGCTGACCTTCCGCGGCAATCGTTTCGTCCTGGGCGACGCGCCGGCGGTGCGAACCGAGCCCAACAGCGATGACGTGCGCGAGATCGCTGCCGTCGTGGCCAACGCCAGCCGGCAGGCCGACTACACCATCGTGACCATTCACGCCCACGAGGGTGACGGCGACCGGTTCGTCCCCGCGCAGTTCCTCGTGGTCTTCGCGCACGCGATGATCGACGCGGGCGCCGACATTTTCGTCGGCCATGGACCACACGTCGTTCGAGGCATCGAGTTCAGAGACGGCAAGCCGATCCTCTACAGCCTGGCGAACTTCCTCTTCCAGAACGAAACCCTGCTCAGGCTGCCTAGCGAGAACTACGAGCCATACGATCTCGACGGCGATGCGCACGTCGCCGACTTCAATGACCGGCGTTACGACAACGACACACGCGGCTTCCCCGCGCAGCGTGAAATCTGGGAGTCGGTGGTGGCCGTCGCCGAATGGGACGGCCCGCACCTGGCGGACCTGCGCCTGCACCCGATCACGCTCGGGTTCGGCGAGTCGCGGGTGGTGCGCGGCCGACCGATGTTCGCTGATGCCGAGCTGGGCGCCAAGATCATCGGCGACGTGAACCGGCTGTCGGCGCCGTTCGGCACCACGGTCGTCTTCGAGGACGGCGTGGGCCGGGTACAGCTGCCGGCCTCGACGAGCCAGCCGTAACGTCGCAGCTCCCCGCGGCGGTATATAGTAGGGGCGCCAGCGACGCGGACGGATCGGCCTCGCAGCCGACGAGGTACCGTGGGAGCCGATGCCGAGCCAGAAGAGCTTTACCTTCCATACCGAGCTTCGCCTGGTGGCGCTGACCGGCGTCAAGGCTCTCGGTGTCTCGGATCTCCGCTCGGCCTTGCAGAAGCTCCCCGGGTCGTCGGTCTTCTACCACACGCATCAGGAATACCTGGCGCACAACTTCGAGAAGCCGATCTACTACAACGACTTCGCGGTCTGGGTGCACGAGGCGCTGCGCGAGGAGGCGCTCGCCGAGAAGCTCGCCGCCATCGACCTGCTGGGATTCACCAGCATCCGGGAGCTGCGTGCCGCGCTCGTCTCGACGATCGACGACTATCTCCCGGCGATGCGGCGGCCGGGGTTCGAGTGCCACCCGGACGACGCCTTCCATTTCTGCAAGTCGAAGAGCTTCATCCTGCCGACGGGCGTCGTGGCCTGCGACGTGCCAGAGTTCTTCACCAAGCTGCCGCACGTCAGCATTGCGTCGCTGTATTTCCACTTTTTCGAAGCCCGACTTCGGCTCCGGTGGCGAACCAATGATTTCTCCCGGTGGATCAAGGATCGCGGACGCCCCGACCTCGCCGACGCCATCGATCGACTCGACCCCTATGTCCGCACGCTGGACGAGCTGAGAGACGCCATTGTCGCGCTCGCGGACACGCCGGAGCCGCAAGCGTGAGTGCCAGCCTCGCAGACTACCGGGCGATCGTCGGCCCGGAGATCATCGACGAACTGAAGGTCGCGGCCGACCAGATCAAGCATCGGCGGCTCCAGCACATCAACTCGACGCTGGTTGGGGGCGGTGTGGCCGAACTGCTCGATCGGATGGTGCCGCTCTTCCGCGAACTCGGCGTCGAGACGAGCTGGGACGTCATCAAGGGCGAGGCGACGTTCTTCGAGGTCACCAAGGCCTTCCACAACGCGCTGCACGGCGGCACGGAAACAATCACCGAGGCGATGCTCGAGACCTACCGCGAGACGACCGCCCAGAATCTCCAGTCGGTCGCGATCACGGGCGACGTGGTCGTCGTGCACGATCCCCAGCCCGCGGGCCTCATCGAGCAGCGGGGCGACGACCGGCGCTGGATATGGCGTTGCCATATCGACGTGTCGACGCCCGATCCGAAGGTGTGGGGGTTCCTGAAGTCGTACGTCGACCGCTACGACAGCTCCGTCTTCTCGATGCCCGAGTTCTCGCAGCAGCTGCAGATCCCGCAGTTCATGATCACACCGTCGATCGACCCGCTGAGCGACAAGAACCGGGAGCTGCCGCAGGAGACGATCGAGCGGACGCTCGAACAGTACGGGCTGGACCCGGAGCGGCCGATTCTGACGCAGATTTCTCGGTTCGACCGGCTCAAGGATCCTGTCGGCGTGATCAAGGCCTACCGGCTGGTCAAGCGGCGGCACGACTGCCAGCTGGTCCTGGCGGGAGGGGCCGCCGACGACGATCCCGAGGGCGCGGAGGTATTGAAGGAGGTCAACGAGGCTGCCGACGGCGACGCCGATATCCATGTCGTCGCACTGCCGCCTCACAGCGATATCGAGATCAACGCGCTGGTCCGCGGGTCGACGATCGTGCTGCAGAAGTCGATCAAGGAAGGCTTCGGCCTGACCGTGACCGAGGCGCTGTGGAAGCGCAAAGCCGTCATCGCCGGCGCCGTCGGAGGGATCAAGCTACAGATCCTCAACGGCATCACCGGCTTCCTCGTGCACTCGTCCGAGGGTGCGGCGAACCGGGCGATCGAGCTGCTTGGCGACCCCGAGCTACGTCAGCGGCTCGGGACGAACGGTTACCTGCACGCCAAGGAGAACTTCCTCACGACCCGCCACATTCGCGACTACCTGCTGATGATCCTGGCGCTCGAGGAGCCGTCCAAGGATATGCGCTACCTCGTCGGCCTGCCCTGACCGACCGCCGGGATCGGCGCTATTCCGACAGTTCACCGTGCGCGTCGGCGAGCACCGACGCCAGGCTCAGGCGCGGGACCACGACCCCGTGGTCGTCGAAGCCCGGCAGGGTTTCGATCGACGTGATCTCCTCGACCGACTGCCCCGCCGCGATGCAGGCCTGGACATGCTCGAGAACGGCCGTGAAGTAGTCACGCTGGTGGAGCAGGTCGGCGCTCTCGCCGACGACGCCGAATTCCGCCTTCCCGTGCCCGAAGACGAAGGTCGCGTCGGCGGTGTGCGTGTCGGCCACCTGCTCGAGGGTCGTGATCCAGTTCGCGATTGACGCGCCACTGGGGCGGTCGATGCGGGGATGGACCCGATTGAACATCAGATCGCCCATATGCACGACGTTGGCATTCTCGAAGTGCACGACGATGTCGCCGCCGGTGTGACCCGGCCCGTAGTGGCGCGCCGAGACGATCTCGGTACCCAGGTGTATCCGCCAGCTCTCGACGAACGTCACGTTCGCGTAAGCCTGATCGGCCTCGGTCCCGGCACCCGCGGCTGCGCGCCGCTGCAGCTCCGGCACCAGGGAGTGCGCGACGATATGCTTCACGACACCCTGGAACACCTGGTTGCCCCCGGTGTGGTCGCCGTGATGGTGGGTATTGATCAGGATGTCGATCCCCCGCTCCGATCGTTCCTGCAGTCCGTCGACGCAGATCTGCGCGGTATTGGCGAACTGGCTGTCGACCGCCACCGTGCCGCCCTCGGAGACCAGCCAGCCGATCGTGCCGCCACTGCCGTTGAAGATGCCGACGCCAGCGCGCAGTTCCTCGAAACTCGTTTCCGGATCCTGGCCGAAGGCGGGAAGACCGCGCATGGCCCCCGCCGCAACGGCGAACGACGAGGTAGTAATGAACTGGCGGCGATTCAACCTCAGGGTCACGGTCTACTCCTTTGCAAGACTCCACTCGCCACGCTCGTGGCGACGAGCGCCAATCTTCTCACGACTCCCTCACCGCGTCATCGCACGGGCGCATTCAAACGGTCGGCTGCGAGAGCAGCACGATCTTCCCGATGTGCGCGCCGGCCTCAAGCATCGTGTGAGCTTCGGCCGCGGCGCGCAGCGGGAACGTCGCGTGTATGACGGGCCGGGCCCGGCCCTGCTCGAGGATCGGCCAGACCTTGCGATGCAGTGCCTGGGCGATGGCGGCCTTCTCTTCGACCGGACGCGGCCGCAACGTCGAACCGGTCAGCACGAGCCGCTTCTGCATGATCGGGATCCAGTTGATCGTCGCCTTCGGCCCAGCCAGAATCGCGATCTGCACGAGGCGGCCGTCTGGCGCCAGCGCCTTTATGTTGCGCGGCGTGTAGTCGCCTCCGACCATGTCGAGCACAACGTCGACGCCAGCGCCGCCGGTGGCGTCGGCAACGACCTCTACGAAGTCTTCCTCGCGATAATTGATGGCACGCTCGGCGCCGAGCCGTTCACACGCAGCGCACTTGTCCGGCGTGCCGGCGGTGGCGAAGACGTGGGCGCCGAAGGCCGAGGCCAGCTGGATCGCGGTCGTCCCGATGCCGCTCGAACCGCCGTGCACCAGGAGCCGCTCTCCTTCGGACAGGCGGCCCCGCTCGAAGACATTGGTCCAGACCGTGAAGTAGGTTTCGGGCAGCGCCGCCGCCGACATGGCGTCGACGCCGGACGGAATCGGGAGGGTCACGGCGGCGGGAGCGACACAGTACTCGGCATAGCCGCCGCCAGGTACCAGCGCACAGACCGCATCACCGATCCGCCATCGGTCGACATCGGCGCCGCACGCGGCGACGGTCCCGGCCACCTCGAGCCCGGGAAGATCGGAGGCTCCCGGCGGCGGAGGGTACTTCCCCTGGCGCTGCATGACGTCGGGGCGGTTCACGCCCGCCGCCGCCACGGCGATCAGCACCTCGCCACGGCCCGGCGCCGGCTTCGGTCGGTCGACCGGTGTGAGGACTTCCGGGCCACCCGGTGTGGAGATCTCGACGGCGAGCATAGAGATCCCACTATAGCTGAGGGAGGGGCGGCCCGTGGGCCGAGGCGTTCTCCATTAGGACTTCGCCTGGCGGCTCGTCCCGGCAGGACTGAAGTCCTGCCCTACGCATTTCTTGGGCTCGTCCTGGCAGCCCTAAAGGGACTGCCCTACTCCATTCTTAATGCGGTCATCGGGTCGACGCGGGTGGCGCGGCGGGCCGGCACGAGGACGGCCACCAGCGCCACGACGATCAGCACGATGGGAATGGCGACGTAGGTCACCAGGTCGGTCGAGATCACGCCGAACAGCATCGTCGACAGCAAACGGCTCAGGCCGAACGCGCCCACCAGCCCGACCGCGGCGCCCGCGAGCGTCAGCGCGAGGCCCTGGCCCAGGATCAACCCCAGCACGTCGCGGCGCCGCGCGCCGAGAGCCATGCGGATCCCGATCTCCTGACGCCGCTCGGCAACCGAGTACGCCATGACCCCGTAGATGCCGATCGCCGCCATCAGCAGCGCCACGACCGCGAAGCCGGCCAGCAGCCCCATCGAGAACCGTCTAACCCCAAGCGAGGTCGCGACCCGCTGGTCCATCGTCTGGATGTTGAACAGCGGCAGACCTGGATCCTCGGCCTGCACCGCGCCACGAACGGTGGTGAAGGTCGTCTCGGGGTCCACCGACGTCCGGAGCGCAACGAACATCGCGCCGACCGGCGTCTGGGCCGCCGCGGCATCGGGCGCAATCGGCACGTCCTCGATGGCAAACGACCCGTTCCCTCCGACGCCGCTCATCGGTAGTGACGAGATGGCACCAGCCGCCTCGACGCCGGGCAGGGCACGCCCGCGCTCGAGGGTCCGCCGGTAGAACGTCGCCCACGCTCCGGCGTCGGGATAGGTCGTGGCCGGCAGGGCCAGGCGGAAGGTCAGCGTCTGCTGCGGCGTGAACCCCGGGTCGACGTCGAGCACGCGCTGGAACGAACGAATGAGCAAACCCGCCCCGACCAGGAGCACCAGGGCCAGCGCGATCTCGGCGATGACCAGCGCGCGGCGCGTCATCTGCCGGCCGCGCGTCGAACCACGCCCGCCATCCTTCAGCGCATCATACAAGTCGGCCCGCGACACCTGGATCGACGGCACGACGCCGAACACCAGGCCGGTGAGCAGCGACGCGCCCAGCGTGAAAGCGAGTACCGTGGCATCGATCTCGATCGCGCCGAACTGCGCCAGGCTCTGTGGAGCCACGACCGGCAGCAGCTCGACACTCCACACCGCCACCAGGAGCCCAACCCACCGCCGTCGACGCTCAGCGCGACGCTCTCGGTGAGCAGTTGACGAACGATCCGGCCGCGGCCGGTGAGGTTGACGCCGCGGAAGGCGACGGCGGCCATCGACTCGAACGCCCGGTTCTGCTCGGCATAGTCGAGGTAGCCCGGCACCGACACGGACGCTTGAAAGCCGTTCATGATCGGGTACACGTGTGACAGCGTCACCAGCCGGTCCGGAGCGGCGAACGGGAGCGGTGTCAGCAGCACCTGATTGACGCCGCTGAAGATCGCTGTGCTGGCGCCGATCCCGAGGGCGAGCGTGACGACGGCGATGATGGCCGGTGCCTTGCGGAAGCTCCGCAAGGCGTAGCGGAGGTCGTGGACAAAGTCTCGCATGATCTCGATCTACTCCGGCGGCGCCACCAGGTATGGGGATAAGCTTGACGAGTTCGGACGCCGGTCGGTGATAAGGAAACGTCGTGCCAGGCTCGACCTGGCCCCTAACTCACACGACCACAAGGAGATGCCGCCGCATCGTCGTGGGACTCGCCCCGAACGGTGTTCGACGCTGGGCGAGCGGGTCCCAGAAGCGAACAGTGACGCTGGACAACGCGGCAGGACGGGAGGAGCAGTGGACATGCAGGTTGGGACGAAATTGACGCGGATGGCGTTCGTGCTCAGAGTGCTGATGCTCGGGACGTCGTGGGGGGTGGCACTCGCGGTGCCCGCGAACGCGCAGCAAGACGGCCTCAAGATCTACATCTCGGCCGACATGGAAGGCGTCACCGGCGCCGTGACGGGCGACCAGCTCAGCCCGGATGGCTTCGAGTACCAGCGCTTCCGACAGTTCCTCACGGACGAGGTCAACGCCGCCATCGCAGGCGCGCGCGAGGCCGGTGCCACGGAGATTCTCGTCAGCGACTCGCATGGCAACGGCGAGAACCTGCTGATCGAGCAACTGCCCGAGGATGTGCAGGTCGTCCGCTCCTGGCCGCGGCCGCTGGGCATGATGGAGGGCATCGACGCGACGTTCGACGGCGTCATCTTCATCGGCTACCACTCGAGCACGACCAACCCCGACGGCATCCGTGCGCACACGACGTCGAGCGCTCGACTCTCCGCCGTGCGTCTCAACGGTGTGGAGATGACCGAAGGCGCGTTCAGCGCCGCCATCGCCGGCCATTTCGGCGTGCCGGTGATCATGATCTCCGGCGACGATGCCGCGGTCACCGAGGTGCAGGCGGTCGTGGGCGACATCGAAGGCGCGATCGTCAAGTGGGCCTACAGCTTCCACTCCGCGCGGACGCTGCACCCCGCGGCCGGCCAGGCCCTGATCCGCGAGCGGGTCCGGCTGGCGGTCAACCGAATCGCGGACGGCGGCTTCACGCCCTACACGCCGGACGCACCGCTGCGCTTCGACGTGACGTTCAAGAACTACCGGCCGACACAGCTCCTCGCATACCTGCCCCAGATCGAGCGGATCGATTCGCACACCGTGCGATACGTCGGCGACGACATGGTCGACATCTCGACGTTCTACACGTTCATGATGAGCTACGATTCGAACCTGCAGCCCTGACGACATGACGACTGACGACGCCGCGACCGTGGACCTCGAGCCGTTGCAGCCGGCGGACTGGGGATCGGTCGCCGCGATCTACCGAGAGGGCATCGAGACCCGCAACGCGACGTTCGAAACCGACGTGCCCTCCTGGGAAGCGTGGAGTGCCGCCCACCTCGCGAGTTGTCGAATCGTGGCCCGCGCCCCCGGTGCCCGGGCATCCTGGGCTGGGGTGCGCTGAGCCCGGTATCCGGCCGATGCGTCTACGCTGGTGTTGCCGAGGTCAGCCTGTACGTCGCGGCGGCCGCCTGGGGCCGCGGCGTCGGCCGGCAGCTCCTGTAGGCGCTGGTGGCGGCATCCGAACGTGAGGGCATCTGGTCACTCCACGCCGGCATCTTTCCGGAGAACACGGCGAGCATCGCGCTCCATGCGTCCTGTGGATTCCACCACGTTGGCGTGCGCGAGCGGGTCGGCGAGATGGACGGGCAGTGGCGGGACATCGTGCTGCTCGAGCGGCGGAGCGACGTGGTCGGCGTCTAGAAACCGACGCCCTTGGCCGTCAGGCGGATGCGCAGGAGGTACATATCGGCCGTGATGTACAGGGTGGAGCCGTCGTCGCCGAACGCGCAGTTCGACGTGCTCTGTGTCGTCACAATCGAACCCATATGCTCCCCATCCGGGCTGACGATCAGCACGCCGTTCTGGGGCCCCGCGATGTAGAGGTTGCCCTGCTGGTCGACGGCCATGCCGTCGCCCCAGGACTCGTAGAAGACCCGGCCGCCTCCCAGGCTGCCGTCGGGCGCGACCTCGTAGGCCATGACGACCGGCTGATTCCGGCCGTCGGAGCTGGCGACGTAGAGAATCGACTCGTCCGGCGAGAACGCGATGCCGTTCGGTCGCGACAGGTCGTCGACCAGCAGCGACACCTCGCCGTTCGGCGTGAGCCGGTAGACACCCTGAAGGTCTAACTCCTTCGCCGGATCGTCCATACCCCGCTCGAGGCCGTAGGGCGGATCGGTGAAGTAGAAGTCGCCGTTGCTGCGCTGGACGACGTCATTCGGTGAGTTGAAGCGCATCCCCTCGAAGTCACCGACCAAAGTCGCGAAGGTGGCCTCGGGCGCCTCCCACGGCGCGTCGAGCCGCGCCAGGCGCCGATCGCCGTGCTGCGCCAGGACGAGCCGGCCGCCGCGGTCGAGTGTCAAGCCGTTCGACCCGCTCTCCCCGCCACGCGCCACCGCACCCGTATAGCCCGACGGCTGCAACCAGATCGATGCCGCCTCGCCATCGCGCCAGAGGTAGACGGCATTGTTCGGAATGTCGGAATAGAGCACGCCGCCGAGCGCCGGCACCCAGACCGGTCCCTCCGTCCACTCGTGGCCCTCGGCCAGGATCTCGGGCACGGCATCCAGTGGCACGAGCGCATCGAGGCGCGGATCGACCCGCTCGACGCCGCCGATCGGCGCGGGCCGAGAAGCGTTCGCCTGGTCGACGATCTCGGCTCCGCGGGCGAACGACCCTGCCAGGACGCAGGCACACGCGACGATCGATATGGGGAACGTATTCATCCAGCCTCCTCGGCGCAGCGCACTACCGTGCGATCTGCACGCCTAGAATCTCGACCCGCTGCAGCGGCGTTTCGCCCTCGAGCGGAAGCGACTCGATGGCATCCACGTTCTCCATGCCGTCGACGACGCGGGCAAAGACCGTGTACTCGCCGTCGAGCGTGCTCACGGTATCGGTGCAGATGAAGAACGAGGTGTCGGCGCTGGCCGGGTCGTCGCCCCGCGCCATCGAGACGGTGCCACGAACATGCGGCGTCGCCGAGAACTCGGGTTCGAGGGTCGTGACCAGCCGCCGTTGGCGCTCATCGAGCGGCCGGTTGCGGCTGCCAAGCCACCCCGATTGAATCAGCATGCCATCGACGACGCGATGGAACGACATGCCGTCGAAGACGCCGACCGACGCGAGGCGGAGAAAGTTGCGGACGTGTTCCGGCGCGATCTCTGGCATGAACTCGAGCGTGATCGCACCAGAGGTGGTGCCGAGAATCACCCGATAGGCGGCGAGTTCCTCCGGGCTGTCCTCAGAGAAGGGCGCAGGTTGCTCGGCCGGACGGTCGCGGATGGTCACCGACCTGATCGAGATCCGCTCGATCGCCTTGCCCGACTCGTCGGTCTCGGCCTCCGAGATCTCGGTGACGAGGTTCATCCCCTCGGTGACCCGGCCGAAGACGGTGTAGCTGTCGTCGAGCGCCGGCTGGTCGACGATACTGATGAAGAACTGCGAGCCGGCGCTGTCGGGATCGCCGGGAATCTGCGCGGCCGACACCGCGCCGCGAGTGTGCGGCTCATCACTCAACTCGGCGGCTAGGACGCCGAGGCCGCCCTGACCGTAGAGTTCGGGCTTCTCGAGGTCCTTCGTCATCGGATCGCCGCCCTGGACGATGCCGTGCCGGACCATCCGATGGAAGATCGTGCCGTCGTACACACCCTCCTCAGCCGACTTGATGAAGTAGCCAACATGGTTGGGCGCGGCCTCGGGCAGCAGGTCGATGATGAACGGGCCACGGTCCGTCTGGACGACGGCTTCCTTGGCGGCCATCTCCTCGACCGCCAACGACGTCTCGAACATCGCGGCGGCCTTCGACGGGTCCTGGGCGCCGGCCGAACCGACGACCAGGACCAGCGTCACCGCCGCGACGACGGCCAGCCCTCTAGCGTTCAGCCCGGATGTCATAGGCATAGATCGTATCGTGGTGACGCAGGATGAGCCGGCCGGCCGAAATGATCGGATGGCTCCAGGCCATCGAAGACCCGCTGTCGATCCGAAACCGTCCGACTTCGAGGTAGTCGTCGGCGGTCGCCTCCGCGAGGCCGACAATGCCGCGCTCGCTGAAGAGGTAGAGGCGGTTGTCCGCGTAGATCAGCGACCCTTTCCCGACGCTCCGGTCGCGCCAGGCGACCTTCCCGTCGCTCAACCGCAGTGCCGTCAGAATCGCGCTGTTGAACCCGTAGACGTGGTCGCCGACCAGGACCGAGCTGCTGTGGTGGTTCCTCATGCTCGTGCTGAAGTAGATCTCGCGCGCATCGGCGCCGGCCTCTCCAATATCGAGCAGCGCAGCGCCGCGCCCGTAGTTCGACGACAAGAAGACCTGCGTGCCGCGGACTATCGGGGTCGCGATGTTCGCGGTCCGGTTCGCAACGGCAGGGTAGCTCCAGACGAGCTGGCCGTCCTCGACGACGAGACCCAGCGCGCGCTGGGCCGTGAAGAAGACGGCGGTCTCGATCCCGCGAATCCGCTGCGTGACGGCCGACGCATAGGCGGCGCCGTCGCCTTGGCTCCGCCAGAGCAGCGACCCGTCGTGGCGATTGAGCGCCACGATCGCCCCGTCACGCGCGCCGACGTTGACCAGCAGGCGATCGCCGACGATCAGCGGCGACTCGCTCAGGCCCCAGTGGGGACGGTCGCCATCGAAGCGCTCCAGCAGGTTCTGCGTCCAGACGATGCGGCCGGTCGCCGCCTCTAGGCAGGTCAGATCGCCGCGTGCCCCGTAGACGTACAGATGATCTCCGACGACGGTCGGCGTACTGCGCGGCCCGTCGCCCATCTCGTTGTCAAAGCGGCGTCCGTGCGCCGTCGACCAGAGCGGTTCGCCGGTCGAGGCATCGTAGGCGAGGACGAACTCGCTGCCGCCGCGCGAGCCCAGCGTGTACAGCCGGCCCTCGGACGCCGAGAACGAGGAGAACCCGATGCCGGCGCCGCTGGCGGTCCAGACCAGCGGCGGGCCGCCTTCGGGCCAGGACTGCAGTAACCCACGCTCGAGTGAATGCCCATCGCGATTCGCGCCTCGCCACTGATGCCAGCCCGGCGCTTGCGCCGGAAGGCCCACCTGCAAGGCCGCGGCACCGAACGCGGTGACGGCGACGACGGAAGCGAGGAAACGGACAGAGGCGAATCGCATCGGTCTTTGAACCATCTTACCTTGCGACCCTCACCGCGGCGCGCTCCCGCGAGGTGAAGGCTGATGATGCGCGCGTGTTAGCATGGAACTCGTGGCCTTGCTGGATGAAGATCCGTGCGTCACACCCGACGACGAGAGCGAATCGTCAGGCTCCGGTGGCCGCGCTGTCGCCATCGCTCTGGCGCTGATCGTGGTGGCGGCAGGAGCCTACTTCTTCCTCTGGTCGTCGCCCGAACCCGAACCTGTCGCGACCGAGCGAGCGGCGCCGCCACCGCCAGCGCCCGAGGCGGAGCCCGAGCCGGAGCCCGAACCAGCCGGGCCGGCGCCCCGGCCCGAGCCAGCACCTGAGCCCGAAGCCGAACCCGAGCCGCCACCCCCGCCGACGAACGTCCTGCGGGTCACCAGCGACGTGGACGGCGCACAGGTCTTCCTCGATCGACAGTTCCTCGGCAACACACCGCTCGACATGACCGGCCTCGAGCCTGGCCGGCACCAGGTGAACGTGGCCGCGACCGGCTACGAAGGCATCGTGCAGACGGTCGAGATCGCCCCCGATCACCCGGTCGAGTTGAACGTCGAGTTTCGGGTGGTCCGACTCGACGAGGCGATCGATGTCGTCCACAAGCACCGTTTCGGGTCGTGCGAGGGCCGACTGGTCGCGAACCTGCAAGGCTTCCACTACCAGACCGATCACGATGATGCCTTTTCAGTGACACTCGACCAGGTCGATGCGTTCGAGATCGACTATCTCGACCAGACGCTGTCGCTGGAGATCCGCGGCGGGCGTACCTACAACTTCACCGACGAGCAGGAGACGGCCGACCCCCTGTTCGTCTTCCACCGCGACGTCGAGAAGGCGCGGACGCGTCTAGCCGCCGGTGATCGCCCGGCCACCGGCGGATCCTAGCCCGAGCGCCCGGCATGCCGACGCGCTGCGCCTGGGCCGGCAGCGACCCGCTGTACGTCAGGTATCACGACACCGAGTGGGGCGTCCCGCAGCACCAGGACCGGAAGCTGTTCGAGATGCTCGTGCTCGAGGGCGCCCAGGCAGGCCTGAGCTGGATCACCATCCTGCGAAAGCGAGCCGCCTACCGGAAGGCCTTCGATCGCTTCGACCCGCGCAAGGTCGCGCGCTACTCGGCTCCCGACCGGCGCCGCCTGCTCGCCGATGCCGGCATCGTGAGGAACCGCCTCAAGATCGACGCGGCCATCGGTAATGCGAAGGCGTTCCTCGAGATTCAGCAGGAATTCGGCCGGTTCGACACCTACATCTGGAAGTTCACCAACGGCCGCCCTATCCAGAACCGGTGGCGCAGGATGCGGGAGGTGCCGGCGAATACCGTCGCCAGCGACGCGATGAGCCAGGACCTCAAGCGGAGGGGGTTCAAGTTCGTCGGCTCGACGATCTGCTACGCCTTCATGCAGGCAACCGGGATGGTCAATGACCATCTGACCGGATGTTTCCGGTATCGCGAGGTGCGATAGGTGTTCGCATCTCGGCGATGCGCTGCAGGACGATGCCGGCGGCGGTCGCCACGTTGATCGAGTCGACGCCGGCCGCCAGCGGAACCCGCACCGCGACATCGGCTGCCTGACGCGCCGCCTCGCTCAGGCCGTCGCCCTCGGCGCCGAGGAGCAACACGAGCCGCTTCGGTGGTGTCGACGCGACGAAACGCCCGAGCGCCAGCGCGGCCGGATCGGGCGTGAGCGCCACGAGCGTGAAGCCGCGCGCGGTCAGTTCGGCCAGGTCGCCGGGCCACGCCGACAGCGTCGTGAACGGCAGGCGCAGGCTGGTGCCGATCGACGTCCGGATCGCCTTGCGATAGAGCGGGTCGCAGCATCCCGGACTGAGCAGTACGGCCGCGGCGTCGAATGCCGCGGCATTCCGGAAGATCGCGCCGACGTTGTCAGGGTTGCCGACGTTGTCGAGCAGCACGAGGACGACCGGGCCCTCCCCTACGCCTGACAGCACCTCCGCCATGGGGATCGGCGGCGGACGTTCCCCCAGCGCCAAGCACCCGCGATGGAAGTGAAAGCCGGCGATCGCATCGAGGCACGCCTGCGCGGCCACGTAGACCGGTATGTCCCGTCGACCCGCATCCAGCACGTCACCCAGGGCACGGTAGGCCGACTCGGTGGCGAGGACCGACCTCGCAGAAAACCGTGAGTCGGTCAGCAGCGTGCGCACCATCCGCCGCCCCTCGGCGACGAAGAGGCCGCGCTGACGGATCAGCTCGGGGTCGGGAACGTTGCGATAGTCTGCGACACGTGGATCGTCAGGGTCCCCGATCTGGACGCGGTGGGCGTGGCCGGCCGGGCTCACTGCTGGACGACGGCGCGCTTGCTCCGGTGGCGGTCGAGCACCGCGCGACCGAGCCGCTTGCTCAGATAGACCTTCGACTCGCGGTTGTCCTTGCTATTGACCTCGTACTTGATCACGTCGAACTCGAGGTTGTCGAGGACACCGCGCATGGCGTAGAACTTGTTCTTGGTCTTGACGACGATCTCGTCGAAGCCGTTGTCGAGTGCCCAGGCCTCCTGCTCCTCACTGAGCGCGCGAAAGTGCCCCTGGCCACGCCAGTCCCGCCGCGTCGCGCCGATCCAGCTGTAGAGAATCTTGCGGTCGCGAAACCTGACGCAGTCGTTGAGTCGCGCGACCAGATCCGCGAGCTTCGGCTCGTCCTCCTCGGCACGTACCTCGTGGGCGACCTTGTACGAGACCGGCACCACGGTGCTCGGGTCGGTGGGCAGCGGCGCTTCGGCCATGAGGATCTGATGATCCCGACCGTCCAGGCGCCCGATGACTTCGGCCGACGTCTTCCGCCGGGGGAACTCGCCGAAGTACTCCTCGATGTACTGAATCTCCAGCGCGCCCTGCTGTAGCCCGTACTGCCGGATGTTGTACTCGACCGATTCGGTCATCGTCTGATGTTAACCCCAGAACCCGCCCGGACTATTGCGCAACATCCACCGGGGTCGCTTCGTAGGCGAGATTCGGCGCCAGCCAGCGCTCGACGTCCCCGACGGTCTGCCCCTTCTGGGCGGCGTAGGCCTTCACCTGATCCTGGCCGATCCGGCCCACGGTGAAGTATCGCGCCTCGGGGTGGCTGAAGTAGAGACCGCTGACGCTGGCCGCCGGCGTCATGGTACACGACTCGGTCAGGCCTATTCCCACCCGGGCGGCGTCGAGCAGATCGAACAACCGCAGCTTCTCGCTGTGATCCGGGCATGCCGGATAGCCGAAGGCCGGCCGGATACCCCGGACCCGACCAGCGGCGAGATCGTCGGGGCTCAACTGCTCCGCGTCGCCGAAGCCCCAGTCGCGCCGCGCCTGCGCGTGCAACTGCTCCGCGCACGCCTCGGCCAACCGATCGGCCAGTGCCTTGGCCATGATGGCGTGGTAGTCATCGTGGTCGCGCTCGAACTTCGCAACCAGATCTTCCACGCCGAGCCCAGCCGTGACGGCAAAGGCTCCGAGGTGGTCGGCGCCGGAGCCGCCGCGCGGCGCCACGTAGTCGGCGAGCGAGCGGTTCGGCCGCCCGTCGACCATCACGCTCTGCTGCCGGAGCGTCGGGAACTTGGCCAGTTCGCTCGTCCGGGCGGCGTCGGCGTAGACGGCGATTGACACCGCGTCGGCATCAGCGGGCCAGAAGCCGTACACGGCCCGCGCGGTGAGCAGCCGCTCGTCGACGATCCGGCCGAGCAGCGTCTGGGCGTGATCGTACAGCTCCCGCGCCGCCTGGCCGTAGACCGGATGATCGAGAATCTCCGGAAACCTTCCCTTCAACTCCCAGGCAGAGAAGAAGAACGTCCAGTCGATGAACGGCACGAGGTCGCCCAGCGGCACCTCGTCCAGCAAGCGCGTGCCGGTGAATGCGGGCGTCGGGAGGTCCGCCGCGCTCCAGTCGATCTGGAGACGATTGGCCTCCGCGGCGGTAAAGGGCAGCACCGGCTTGGTCGCGCGGGTGGCGTACTCGTCGCGGAGTTCCGCCTGCAGCCGTCGGTTCTCCACGTCGAAGCCATCGCGGACGCTCGGATTCAAGAGACTCGACACGACATCGACCGCCCGAGAGGCATCCACGACGTGAACCGTGCTCCGTTCGTACTCGGGCGCGATCTTCACGGCGGTGTGCTGCCGGCTGGTCGTTGCACCGCCGACCAACAGCGGGAGGTCGAGTCCGCGGTGCGCCATCTCCTTCGCCACGAAGACCATCTCGTCGAGCGACGGCGTGATCAGGCCGCTCAGGCCGATGAGGTCCGCACCTTCATCCACGGCAGTCTTGAGGATCGTCTCGCACGGCACCATCACGCCGAGGTCGATGACCTCGTAGCTGTTGCAGCCCAGAACGACGCCGACGATGTTCTTGCCGATGTCGTGCACGTCGCCCTTCACCGTGGCCATCACGATCTTGCCAGGCGATGCCACCTTGCCCGACGCCTTCTCCTCTTCCATGAACGGCTCCAGGTACGCGACAGCCTTCTTCATCGCCCTGGCGCTCTTGACGACCTGCGGGAGGAACATTTTCCCCGCCCCGAACAGATCGCCGACGGCTCTCATGCCCGCCATCAGCGGCCCCTCGACGATCTCCAGGGCCCGGGGATACCGCTGCCGGGCCTCCTCGACGTCGGCATCGATGAAGTCGACGATCCCGTGCACCAGCGCGTGCGACAGCCTGGCCTCGACCGCCCCCTCGCGCCAGGACAGATCGGTCTCGCGGCGCGTACCCTCGCCCTTGACCGATTCAGCAAGCGCCACCATCCGCTCGGTGGCATCCGGGCGCCGGTTGAAGATGATGTCCTCGACGTGCTCCAGCAACTCGGGCGGGATGTCCTCGTAGACAACGAGCTGGCCCGCATTGACGATCGCCATGTCGAGGCCCGCCCGGATGGCGTGATAGAGGAAGGCCGAATGAATCGCCTCGCGCACGACGTTGTTGCCCCGAAACGAAAACGAGAGATTGCTGACCCCGCCGCTCACCTTGACACCCGGGCAGGCCGCCTTGATCTGCTTCACCGCCTCGATGAAATTGACCGCGTACGGATTGTGCTCCTCGAGACCGGTGGCCACCGCCAGAATGTTCGGGTCGAAGATGATGTCGTGCGGGTCGAAGTCGAGGCGCTCGGTCAGCAACCGGTACGCACGCGTGCAGATCTCGACCTTGCGTTCGACCGTGTCGGCCTGGCCGACCTCGTCGAACGCCATCACGACGACGCCCGCACCGTAGCGCAGCGCGGCCCGCCCCTTTGCGAGAAACTCGTCCTCGCCTTCCTTCAGGCTGATCGAGTTAATGATCGGCTTCCCCTGCACGCACTTCAGTCCGGCCTCGAGCACCGACCACTTCGAGCTGTCGATCATCACCGGCACGCGCGCGATCTCGGGTTCGGTGGCGATCAGATTCAGGAACGTGGCCATCGTCTGCTCTGAATCGAGCATCGCCTCGTCCATGTTGACGTCGACCAGGTTCGCGCCGCCGCGCACCTGTTTCACCGCCACGGACGTAGCCTCGGCGAACTCCGCGTTCTTGATGAGACGCGCGAACCGATCCGACCCGGTCACGTTGGTCCGCTCGCCGATCATCTGGAAGTTGCTGTCCGCGTCGATCGTCAGCACTTCCAGGCCGGCAAACTGGGTCACCGGCGCCAGCGTCGGCACCACGCGGGGCGGCACACCCGCCACGGCCTCGCGGATCGCGCGGATGTGATCCGGCGTCGTCCCGCAGCACCCTCCGAGGAGGTTGACGAATCCGCTCTCGGCAAACTCACCCAGTAACTCGCTGGTCTCCGCCGGCAGTTCGTCGTACTCGCCGAAGGCGTTGGGCAGCCCGGCGTTCGGGTAGCAGCTGACGTAGGTGCCGGCCAGCCGCGACAGTTCGGCCACGTAGGGCCGCATCTCACGGGCGCCGAGCGCGCAGTTCAAGCCGACCGCGAACGGGCGGGCGTGGTGTGTCGACACGTAGAACGCGTCGATCGTCTGCCCCGACAGGGTTCGGCCGCTGCGGTCGGCGACGGTCACCGATAGGATCACTGGCACGTCATGCCCGCGCTGCTCGAAGGCCTCTTGCAGCGCCACGATCGCCGCCTTCGCGTTCAAGGTGTCGAAGATCGTTTCGACCATCAGGAGGTCGACGCCGCCATCGAGCAACCCGCGCGCCTGCTCGGCGTAGGCATCGCGCAACGCATCGAAGGTCGTGGCCCGGACCGCTGGGTCGTTGACGTCCGGAGAGAGCGACAGGGTGCGATTCGTCGGACCGATGGCTCCGGCCACGAACCGGGGACGGTCGGGCGTCCGCTCGACCCAGGCCGCCGTCGCCCGCTTGGCGATCCGGGCCGCTTCACGATTCAACTCGTGAACGACCGACTCGAGCCCGTAGTCGGCCTGCGAGATCGACGTGCCGTTGAAGGTGTTGGTCTCGATGATGTCGCTGCCCGCCTCGAGATACTCGTGGTGGATGCTCTCGATCACTTCCGGCTGCGTGAGCACCAGGAGGTCGTTGTCGCCCTTCAGGTCGTGCCCATGCTCGGCGAATCGTTCTCCCCTGAAATCGGCCTCCGACAGGCCGCGCCGTTGAATCATCGTCCCCATGGCACCGTCGAGCAGCAGGATCCGCTGGTCGAGTAGCCGGGAGAGCTCGGCGCGAACGTCGGCCTGGGGCTCGGCGTCCGTGTCTGGTCGTGTCGACATCGTTCGTTCCCGTGAACCTCTATGCGGCGGGCGTGGCCTTGCGCCGCCGCGCCGGCCTGCGGGCCGCCTGTGCCGGCGCCCGCACGCCGCTGGCGAGCAGCACCGTGAACGGATCGCCCGACAGGTGTGCGCCCACTTGCACCGTCACACCCGTCAGGCCGCTGCCGCGCATCAACTCGGCCAGCTTCGCGTCAGTGAACCCGAGCCAGCGGTCGCCCAGCCGTTCCTGCACCCACTGCTGGTCGTGGGCGCGGAGATCGACGACGAGCACCCGCCCCGACGGGCGAACGATGCGGGCGGCCTCGGCGACCGCACGGCCTGGATCGTCGGCATGGTGCAGCGCCTGCGACAAGATGGCCGCATCCACCGCGCTATCCGTCAGCGGCAACTGATCGAGCTCGCCCCGCTTCCAGCTGACGTTGGTCACTCGCCGCCGGCGCGCCAGTGCGCGAGCGCGCTGGAGGACACGGTCCGAGCGGTCCACCGCCACGACCCGCCGCGCCCAGCGAGCCACTTCGAGGGTGAGGAACCCTTCCCCGCACCCCAGGTCGGCGACCTCCAGCGGTGGCAGCAGCGATCCGAGGGCGCGAGCCCAGGCGGCCCAGCTGCGACCGGGCACGAACTGCCGGCCCTCACTGGCGTCGGCGCTGCCGTGCCCCTCGATCGTCTCCCGCCGGATCCGCACCACCTCACGCAGCTGCGCGTCATCCGCACGGGCCGGCCCGCTCGTCGCGACCTCGGCGAACTGGCTCCTGAGCAGCGACCAGAGCGAGGCCAGCGAACCGCCCGCCTCGAGGTCGGGCGAGAGGCGGTAGTAGGCGTAGCCCCCGTCGCGCGACTCGGTGACCAGACCGGCCTCCTTCAGAAGGCCCAGATGCCTCGAGACTCCGGACTGGGCGATTCCGAGAATCTCGGTCAGTTCCGTCACATTGAGCCGCTCGACCGCGAGCAGGCGCAGCAGGCGCAGCCGCGCGTCGTCGCCGAGCAGGCGATACAGCGAACTGAGATGCTTCAAAACATCTATGAATCTATATAAATAGATATATATTTGCAACACTGGACGGACCGATCGGCCTTGCGCTCGAAGGGGCGCAGCTCGTCGGCCGCCTGGCGTACGGCGACGCCCCGCGCGCCGAGCGACGAGTGGCTCCGCTTCGGCGTCGGCGCGCTCCAGGCGCCGGGTGGTGGATCTACCTGGCCAGGTCGGCGAGGGTCAGAGAGATCTACGAGGGTTGAGCGATGCGTTCTCGCTCACGACATGGTGTCATCAGCCGCCTCGCGGGCTCCGCCTGGGCACCCTAGTGAGTCGCGTCGGCGGATGGACCGACCAGCCACTCGACGATCTGCTCACGGGTCCAGCGGTGATCATCGTTCAGGTGCACGATGATGACGCCGAGGGCCAGCTTCTTCCGGCAGCCGGCGTGCGGGCATCGACGCACGGTTCCCTCGAGGCACTCGAACAATCGATCGAGCTGCTGCGGTCGACCCTTGCCCGGGTCAGCCGGCAGCAGGTACATCTCCCGCTCACCGCGATCCTGAGATCCGACCATGGGTCGCCTCCTTCGCGTCGACCGCCAGTCTACCCCAAAGCGGGAGGCCGAGTGGACGCAGGGCGTGGGAGCGCGGACGTGAAGCGGGACGCGCGGAGGTGCTACCGACTGGCGTCGGCGATGCGCTGCTTGAGGATCTCGTCGATCAGGAACAGATCGGTCAGCAGCGTCCGGACGTGAATCGAGGCGTTCAGGTTGTCAACGAGCTGCGAACTGATCGCCGACTGCGCGAGAGCCAGGCGCAGCGCCGACTGGGCGTCACCCGCATCGCGTTCCAGCATCTGGATGAATGCCTCGTAGATATCGGCCGAGTCGACCTTCCGTCGTAGGCCGCCCCAAGGGCGCACGAGCGCCCTGACCCACCGAAGTATTCGCCGAAGGCCTGCTCGCCGCGGCGGCGCATCCCTTGACGCATCGCCTCGGCCAACGGCGTCGACGACGAGCGCTCGAAAGATGCCGGCAAGGCCCGTGAGGGCGGTGTCGGCACGCGTCAGATACTCGCGCACCTGGCCGCCGGTCTGCGAGCCGGGAGCACCCGAGACCCCCTGCGCGGCATACGCCAGCATGAACTCGTAGCTTTCCTCGATGGCGTTGCACCGATCGTGCAACTGCTCCTGCGCCGTCTTCGACAAAGCAGATCTCGGAATCGAATCGGTCTAGCGCTGGCCCGAGCTTCCTTCGGACCTAGCGGCCCACTGCTCGGGATCGTGATGCTCGACATAGTGACGGCGATCGATCCAGCCCAGAATCATCGACCAGGTAATCCACCGTTTCTCGGGGCGGATGCCGAAGTAGACGTGGGCGATCACGAGCGTCACGAGCGAGACAGCCGACAAACCGTGAACGACGTAGATCATCCCCCACGTCGGGTCGGTGAAGATGTAGGGATCACGGGCCCACAGCGGCGTGTCGATGCGGAACATCATGAGAATGCCGGTCACGATCACGAGTCCGCCGGTCAGCGTGATCACGTGGTGATAGAGGCGATTCTCGAGCGGATACTTGCCGTGCTTCCGGGGCGCCGGGGCGTCCTGCCCGACGCTCCTTTTGAAGCGGCTGGTCGCGTCGCTGATGTCCTTTGGCCCGACCAGCATGGCCGAAAGGCCGAGCCAGAACGTCGCATGGATCGTGTGGTAGACGACCGACAGCGTCAGCACGACGCCGGCAACCCAGTGGATCGTGACCCACGGGAACTGGATGCCGATCACCGGCAGGAAGCCGGTCAACAGCAACGCCAGCATCGAGGCCGCCATGACCCAGTGAAACACCCGCGACGCCAGGGAGTGCCGCGCGACCTTCTCGGGCACGCCGGCCAGCGCCGCCTCATCGATCGGCTGGGCTTCCTCCTTCACGAAGAACGCCAGCCAGACGGCATGGGCCCCAACGAACAGGATCCCGAGCGCCGACGCGACGTATAGCAGGTCCCACGAGATTCGGATCAGGACCTCCTGGCCCCACGGGTCGGTCCCCCACGTCAGGAAGTTCATCTACGCCTCCGCGCGAATCGAGCGCTTCACCAGATTCCGCATCAGGGGAATCTTGTAGCCGTTGTGCCGCAGCGCGCGCGCGCCGCGAACCGCGAGTTCGCCGGCCCGCTCGGCCGTGGCCTCGTCCCGTGACCCACCACGCAGCGCGCCTTCCACCGCAGTCAGCCGCATCGGATACGGGGCCACACCGTTGACCACGACCCGGGCATCCTCGATCGTGCTGCCGCTCACGCGAAGTGCCGTCGCCACATTCACCAGCGGGAAGTCCCACACCTGGCGGTCGCGCACTTTCTCGAAGTAGAACGTCGCGCCGGCCCAGGTCGAGGGAATCCTAACGGCCGCGAGCAGGTCGCCCGGCTCCAGGACAGTCATCCGCGTGATGTCGATGCTCGGGCCGATGAAGTAGTCGGCCGCGTCCATGACTCGCTCGCCGCCCGCGGTCTGCACTACCATCTGCGCGTCGAGCGCGATGAGCGCCGGCGCCGTGTCGGACGGGTTGACGGCGACGCAGCGGTCGGCCCCGAAAATGGCGTGCTCGCGATTCATCGACGTCGGCGTGTCGGCGTAACAGATGTTGCCGCCGGCCCGATAGCAGGTCCAGCCGTCGCGGTAGTACCAGCACCGCGTGTCCTGGCTGTTGTTGCCGCCGATCGTCCCCTGATTCCTAATCTGCGGTGACGCGACCAGTTCGGCCGCCTGCTGCAGCAGGCCGTAGCGCTCCCGAATGTCCGGGTGGCGCACGATGTCGGTCAGCGGCGTCATCGCACCAATCTCGAGACCGTCGGCTGTAGATTCGATCCCCTTGAGCGCGTCGATGCCGCCGAGATCGACGACAACCGAGGGCCGCTTCACGCGGTCCTTGAACCAGTCGAAGGAGTCGAGGCCGCCGGCCATCACCCAGGCCTGCTCGCCATGCTCTCGGAGCAGCGCCGCAGCGTCTTCCACGTTGGCCGGCTGGAACAGTTCGAACGCGGACATCATGTCGCGAATCACGGCCATGATGATTACCTCCTCCTAAGATGCGCGAACCGCGAAGGCCTGATCGGCCGGCGGCCATGACGCATGCGCACTCGATTGCGAATCAGAGCGTCGAAGTTCGTCGTGACCTTCCGTACCCACCGCGAGCCACCAGCCAGACTCCATGGTCAGGCCTGACCCGAAGGTCGCGCGCGTAGGTTCAACGTCGGTCATTGTCACGCCTGTCAGTTGGTCACGCCTGCCGCATGTTCTCGGCGGCCTGCTCCATCGTATTCAGGATCTTGTTGTAGTCCGCACAGCGGCAGAGGTTGCCCGACAGCCCGTGCGCCAGGTCGGCGCGCGACGGATTCGGGTTGTCCTGCAGGTATCCCACCGCGGCCATCACGTAGCCGGACATGCAGAACGCGCACTGGAAGCCCTGCTCGTTGACGATGGCCTGCTGCACCGGGTGCAGGGTTCCGTCCTCGGCCGCGAGCCCCTCGATCGTCCTGACCGAACGGCCTCGCACGCTGTGCGTCAGGATCGAGCACGAGTAGTGCGGGACCTCGTCGATGAGGACGGTGCAGGCGCCGCACTCGGACCGGTCGCAGCCGATCTTCGTGCCGGTCAACCCCAGCTTGTAGCGCAGCGTCGTCGCCAGCGTTTCCTGGCGCATGACGTCGACGCGGCGCTGCTGCCCGTTCACGGTTATCGTGATGAGCCGCTCGACGGCGCCCGGCGACGTCGGCTGGGCGAAGATGGAGCCCGCGCCCCGGAACATGTAGTTCGCCGATCCCACCGCGGCGCCCGCCGCGATGACACCCTTGATGAAGTTTCGACGGGAAACTCCAGGATCAGCCGCTTCAGTGATCTCGATGTCAGCCATGGATTCGATCACCTTTCTCAACGTTCACGCCGAAAAACCCAAACTCCGTTCGGCCGGAGCCAGCCAGGACCCCGCCGTCGAGCCTCGAACAGACGACCCCTGTAGCCAGCGATGCGCCCCGGATCATACTACGCTCGGGAGCCGTGAAAAACCCAATATTCCAGTCCCAGGCGGCCTCCCGCAGGTCCCGGGCACGACCCGACCGACGGCGGTAGCGTCGTGGACGAAAACCTGGTGTTTCTCCGTGTTTTCGCCTGATTCTACAGGCCGAGGGCGCTGGCCAGGAACGTCCACTGGTCAGCCAGCGCCTCGATCCGCATCCAGATCGGCGTCCCGGCGCCGTGGCCCGCGCGGGTCTCCACCCTGACCAGCACCGGATTCGCACAGCCCTGGGCGTACTGGAGCGCCGCGCCGAACTTGAAGCTGTGCCACGGCACGACTCGATCGTCGTGGTCGGCCGTCGTGACCAGCGTCGGCGGGTAACACACCCCCTCCGCGAGGTTGTGGTACGGCGAATAGTCCAGTTGGGCCTCGAACTCGTCGGGGTCTTCACTCAGACCGTAGTCGGTCGACCAGTTCCGCGCGTTGGCGCTGGGCGTATGGTACCGCAGCATGTCCATCACGCCGACGGCCGGCAGCGCCGCGCCGAACAGCTCGGGCCGCTGGGTCATGACAGCGCCGACGAGTAGCCCACCGTTGCTGCCGCCCTGAATCGCCAGCCTCGGCGTCGAGGTGTAGCCCTCGGCGATCAGCCACTCGGCCGCTGCGATAAAGTCGTCGAAGACGTTCTGCTTCTCGAGCCTCGTCCCGGCCAGATGCCACGCCTCGCCGTACTCCCCGCCGCCGCGCAAGTTGGGGATCGCGAGCACCCCGCCCATCTCCAGCCAGACCAGCCGGGCGACGTTGAACGACGGCGTCATCGAGATGTTGAACCCACCGTAACCGTACAGCAGCGTCGGGTGGCTCTCATCCAACTCGATCCCTCTGGGCGCCGTCACGAACATCGGAATCTCGGTGCCGTCCTTCGAGGCGTAGAACACCTGGGTCGTCTCGAACGCCTCGAGATCGACGCCGACAACGGGCTGCCGGAACAGGCTCGATTCGCCGGTCTCGACGTCGTATCTGTAGACCGTCGCGGGCGTCGTGAAGCCGGTGAACGAGTAGAAGGTCTCCGGGTCGTCCGGCTCGCCGCCGAAACCGCCGGCACTGCCGATGCCCGGTAGCGCGACGTCCCGCACCAGCGCACCGTCCTCGTCGTGTACGGCGACGCGCGCGTGCGCGTCGTGCAGGTACCGGGCGACGAAGTATCCACCGATGTGGCTGACACCCTGCAGCGTGTCGTCCGATTCAGGAATGACCTCCGTCCAGTTCTGGGGAGCCGGCCTCCCGACATCGACACCGATCAGCCGTCCCCGCGGCGCGCCATTGGTCGTCCGGAAGTGCAGGACATCGCCCAGGCTGCCGACGAACGTGTACATCGCGTCCCACTCGTCGAGCAGCGGCGTGAGTTCGGCGTCCGGATCGTCGAACCGGCGGAAGGCGATCGCGTTCACCAGATTGCCTTCACTGATCCGCACAACGAGGAACCGGCCATCGTCGGTCACCGTGGCGTAGGGGTTTTGTCGCGTCTCACCCGGCACCCGGTAGACCAGCGTGTCCGCCGCCTGCGGCGTGCCGACCGCGTGACGGTAGATCGCCACCGTGGCGCCGCCGTCGCCTTCGCCGTCGGCCCCTTCCGGATACCGGCTGTAGTAGAAACTCTCACCGTCCGGCGCCCACGAAGGCGAGTTGAACTTGATGAACCGCAGCTCGTCGTCCAGGTCCTCCGCGGTCTCGACGTCGCGTACCTTCCAGGTTCGCCAGTCGGAGCCACCGTCAGACGTCGCGTAGGCGATAAGACGCCCGTCCGGACTAACCGACGTTCCGCCGAGCGACACCGTGCCGTCATCCCGGAACGTGTTCGGATCGACGAGGACGCGCGGCGCGTCATCACCGTCGAGCGACGTCGCCGTATAGAGGATGTCGTGGTTTTGCAGCCCGTCGTTCCGCTCGAAGAAATATCGCCCACCCCGCTTGACGGGCGGATCGACGCGCTCGTAGTTCCACAGTTCGGTCAGCCGTTCCACGATCCCCTCGCGGCTGACGTTCGCCGCGAGATAGGGCCGCGACAGCGCGTTCTGCGCCTCGACCCAGGCCGCCGTCTCCTCGGCATCGAGCGCCTCGAGCCAGCGATACGGATCGGCGACCTCGACGCCGTGGTACTCGTCGACGTGCGTGCCGCGCGGCGACTCGGGATAGGCCAGGCCTGCCGGTTCGGACGAACAGCCGCTCGATCCGAGCAGGAACAGACTGACGACACAGGCGCCAACGACGCTTCGCAGCTTCAGCATGGCTCTCTCCTATGGGCCCTAGCGCGCGATGAGGTAGTCGAGCTTGACGACGAGCTGGCGATTGCGGAGGAAGATGTCGCGTCCGAAGGTGTCGCGCGCTTCGTCGTAGGTGATGTAGAAGTCGCTGCCAAGCGTGTACCGCATGTTGAACCGGACGCTGGTGTTCACCTGGTTCGTCGACGAGTTGTACTGGATGAGGCTCCGGATCGTCGTGCTGGGCGACAGCGCGTAGTCGATTCGCAGGATGCCGAGGTTGACCTCGAACGCGCCGTAGGGAAGATCGACGTCGTTCCGGATGTAGCGGGCCTCGACCGCGAACCGACTGTTGGGGCGCAGCCCCAACGTGACGTTGTAGTCGGTGCGTGTGCCGCCGAAGAACGTCTGGGGCACGTAGCGCAGCATGTAGTAGAAGCGCTTCGACGGGTTGCTGTTGAACATGAACTGGGGCTCACCCCATTCGTAGGTGCCCGGCGGAATGATGACGCCGGGTGCAATCCGGAACGGGAGATCGAGCACCTCGAGGCGGTCGTTGTAGACCAGGTTGATGAACGAACCGTCCTCCATCTGGAAGCCGACCATGTAGTGGTGCCGGCGGGTCACGAGCCGATTGTTCTGGTCGGTCGTGTACAGCAGATTGTACATCGGCATCAGTGTCCGGATGTTCAGGCGCTTCGGACGTGGCGTCGGCGCGAAGTGGAGCTGCGTCGATCGGACGCCGCGCCGCGGCACGAAGCCGACTTCCGCGTTGAAGTTGTCCTGAATGTCGGTGTACTCGGCCCACAGGTTCCAGGCCGGCGACAACCAGCCGACCCGGCCGTAGTAGCCCATATCGCCGGTCGTGATGTTCGGACTCGACGTCTTCGCCATGAACGAGTTGACCGAGAGGTTGCCGAACGACAGCGCCGTGTCGACGGCCATCGTCCGGTTGAAGCTCGAACCGTCGGCCGACTGCTTGTTGATGAACATCCCGCCGATCTTCGACTTCGCAAGAACATCGCGGCTGTAGCGCGAGACCAGGAAGTTCTCGCCCGACTCGCCGAACGCGTCGTCGGTCTGGATGTCCATCACCGCGATGTTGTTCCGCCCGGCCTTGCCGGTCAGCCGGCCGCCGGCGATGATCGGCACCGGTTGGCCGTCGTCCGATAGCCCGATCCGGCGGCTGAAGAAAAGGTCGGCGGTCTTGACGCGCGGCGTCAGCGCACCGACGGTGAACAAGCCGGCGTTCTCGAGGAAGAAGTCGCGCTTCTCGGGAAAGAACAGGCTGAAGCGGGTCAGGTTCACCTGCTGCTCGTCGACCTCGACCTGCGCGAAGTCGGTGTTGACCGTGACGTCGAGGTTCAGCCCCGAGGTCACGCCGTAGGTCATGTCGAGGCCGACGTCGCCGAAGCCGGTGCCGTCCATCTCGCCGGCCACCCGCTCGCCCTCCGCGCCCGCGACAACGAACGGCTTGATCCGCAGGTCGACGCCCTGGCTGAGCGACTCCAGCCCATCGAGCGAGCCGGCGAGGCTGACGCGCGTCAGGCTGTACGCTTTCGGAATTGGGGCCCAGAAGACCGACTCGTTCTTCCGGCGGATCAGGCGGCTGAAGTTGATGCCCCAGCTCTGAGTTTCACCGGGAATGAAGCGGAGCGTCCGCATCGGGATGGCGATCTCGGCAACCCAGCCATCCTCGGTCCGCCGCGACCGGACGTTCCAGACGCCGTCCCAGTCGATGTTGATGTTCGAGTTGGGCCCGAACCCGGAGCCCTCGCCCTCCTCGAAGACCTGCTGCTCGAGCTTCGCGCCCAGCGGGTTCGTCGCGAACATGTAGCCCGAGCGCGAGTCGTTGAACGTGTCGATGATGAATTGGAAGTTGTCCTCGTTGAGCATCTGCTGCGAATCGCGCCGCATCTCGGTCGCAATGATGCCGTTGGGATCAGAATCGAACGCGCGGACGCCAATGTAGAGGTTGCTCGAATCGTAGAGTATCCGCACCTCGGTCCGCTCGGTCGCCGCCTCGCCCTCGAGGGGCTCTTGCTGCGTGAACTGCTCGACCACGGGCGCGTCCTGCCAAACCGCCTCGTCCAGCCGACCGTCGATCGTCGGCGCCTCGTCGATCCGCAGGGCATCGACCCGGTGCGTGTCGCGGCTCGACGCCGACTGGGCGGCGCCCAGGACCGTGGCGGTCGCCAGCCAGACCGTGGCCAAGGAGAGCGCGCACCAATGACGGACAGAGATTCCTTGCATCCTCAACTGAATAGGATAACGCAGCGCGCGGTCAGGACTGAAACGGGCTTGTAAAGTCGGCAGCGGCGTCGAACAACCGGATACGCCGGAACAGCAGGTCGAGCAGGTAGAACGCCAGCGCCAGCGCGGCGAGATACGGCCAGAGGGCCACGGGCCGAACGGTTCGTGCACCGTCGTCATCAACGATCGTCTCGACCGACGGCGCGAAGACGCCACCCGTGTCGGCGGCCACGGATTGCAGCAACTCGACGTCGACCGGGCGGAATCGATACTCGTCGGGATACGACGCCAGCAGCGACCGGCCGGCCTCGGCGCCGTCGGGCAACTCCACCGAGAACGCCTGGTCGCGCGCGGCGTCGATCGCCACGCTGGCGACGTACGAGCCCGGCCCGACGCGTTCGGTCTCGACCGCGGCGTCTCCGCCGTCGCCATCAGTCCAGCGGATCGTCGGCGGTGCCTCCGCCGGCCCCGCGGCCGGCGGCAGATCGACGGTGATCCGGGCCATGTCACCCTCGCGCCGCACCGACAGCGCGCGGGCGCGGTCGTCGGGGCCACGCATTGTCTCGCGCACCAGCTGCGTCCAGAACTTCCCGTATCCCGGCCACCGCAGCCATTCGGTCGCCCAGCGGTTCTTGACGTCCGACGTGAACGCGACCGCGCGGCCGAGCCCGAACTGCCACCGCGCGAGAATCGGGTCGTCCTCGCCGGAAATGAGCAGTGCCTCGGAGGTGTCCTTGAGCTGCGTGCTGACATACCCGAGGAGCGGCGGGGAGGAAGCGAAGTCGATCCCCTTGAACATCTCGACCTGCTTCCGCACGATCGGGCTGAACGGCTCCTCGACGAGCGTGGGCTGGGCCGCGCGCCGCGTCTCCTTCGCGAAGATCTGCGGCACCTCCTGCGCGTCCTCGACGACGTAGCCCCGGCCCTTCCCCCAGTCGGCGATATTCGCGAGCAGCTCGCGATCGGCCTCCTGTCCCATGGCCACCGTGGAGACCGTCATGCCGGCCTCGGCCATCTTCGTGACGAGTCCCTCGTAGTCGTCCGGGTAGGTCCGGCCGTCCGACAGGAGGATGACGTGCTTCAGGCGGCCTTCGACCGGTTCGAGGCCGAGAAACGCTTCTTCCAGTGCCGGGTACACGTTGGTGTGCCCGCTCGGCATGATCGTGCTGATCTTGTTCTTGATCCACTCGCGATTCGACGCGCGCTGGAGCAGTACCGGCCAGTCGAGACTGTTGTTGAACGCGACAACCCCGATCTGATGATGGTCGGCTAGCACGTCGACCGCCGCCTTCGACGCCTCCTTCGACAATTCGATCTTCTCGCCGACCATGCTCCACGACTTGTCGAGCACGATGATGAGCGCGAACTCCTCGGGCCGCTCCTTCACCGTAAACGTGATCGGCAGCAGCGCCTCGAGCGCGCTGTCGGCGTAGCCTTCCTCGCCGTACATCGCATCGCCGCCCGCCATGACAAAGCCGCCACCCTGCTCGCTCACGTAAGTGGCCAGCGCCTCCATCTGGTCGGCCGAAAGCGCGTCGGCTGGCACATCGCTGAGCACGACCGCCGCGTAGGGCGCCAGCGCGTCGGCACCGCCCGGCAGCGACGCCGGCGTCATTGTCTCGACGCTCAGCCCACCCGCCTCCAACGCGTCGGTCAGGAACTGCCGGCTCTCGACGTGGCCCTCGACGTAGAGCACCTGGGGGCGCTCGACGACGTCGACTGATCGGCGAACCCGGTTGTTCTGCGGCAGCGCATCGCCGGCGACGCGGAGGCGGACGACCAGCTCGGCGGTGGCGATCTCGTCGAGGCTGGCCTCGAGCGTCACTTCCTGCGGTCCGGCGCCGAGTTGAATCGACCGCGCGTCGAGGACTGACTCGCCGAGCAGGAGGTCGACGATCGCGGGCGCCTCGGCCTGGCCGTGGACGCGGACGGTGACGGAGAACGGTTCGTCGACGGTCGCCACCTCCGGCATCCGGACGTTGTCGACCCAGGCGTCGCCCAGGTCGCGCGGGTCGAGCGGCATCGTGTAGACGGCGATCCCCTGGCGCTGGAGCGCGCCGAGGGCCTCGGTCAGCCTCCCGTCGGTCTCGTGACCGTCGGTCATCAGGACGAGGCGCTTCAGATGATTCGGCGCGAACGCCCGCGCCGCTTCGCGGACCGCCAGTTCGAGATTGGTCCGCCACGCCGCATCGGTAGCCGGCGGCAGCGGTGCGTCGATCCGGTCGCCGATCGCCTCGACGGCTTCCAGATCGTCCAGCGCAGTCGTCGTGCCGGCGAACGTCATCGCTCGCCAGTGATCGGGGCGGCCCTCGCGCGTCGCGGCGGCGATCCACTGCGACGCCGTCGCGGCCGAGGCAGGCGAGACGCTGGCCGACTGATCGAGCAGGTAGACGACCGACAACCAGCGCCCGGCGCGCTCCCAGGTCGGCTGCATCAGCGCGAAGGTCAGCAGCAGGAGGACGAGCGAGCGGGCGACCGCCTGCAGTGCGCGCTGGCGCGTCGAGAACCCGGTGAACGAGTGGTGCTGGATCCACCAGACCAGCGGCACCAGGGCCACCAGGACGATCGGCCAGTACTGCGCGACGGAAATGTTCATCCCTTACATGGGGCGCCTTGCGCCCCAAACCCCACGCGGCCCCTTGCGTGGGCGGCACCGCTCACTGCGGGATGCGGGCGATCCTCCGGATCGCCCCTTCGCGGGGCTGAAGCCCCGCGCCACCGGCTCAGGCTAATCCTAACTCTTGCTTCCTGCCTCATAGCTCCCATTCACACCGTGATCCGGCGGTGGTAGGTCCACCACTCGAGCGCGGCGAGAGCCAGCGCCAGAGCCAGCAGATAGGTCCAGAGCTCGCTCGACAGCCAGCGCCCGGGCGGGAGCTCGACCCTGTCGCGACCGGTCAGCGTCACGCCGTTGACGTCCGAGAGACCGGCCGGCAGGTTCACCGCTACGTAGGCGCGTGCCGCGCCCGACGACGCCACGTAGAGGCCCGGCGTTGGCGCCTCGAAGAGCGTGGCGCCGAGTCGCGATCGAGCGGGCACGTCAGCGCCATCGATCGTCGCCACCGTCGCGTCGGCCAGCGCCACTTCGACGGTGCCCACCGACCGGCGGAGCGGCCGCGCATTGCCCGCGAACCAGGTGAGCACGTTCTGCATGAACATCGGGAAGCTGGGACGCATCGCAAAATCGGAGTCGTCAAGCGCGAAATTCACCGAGACCCACCGCGGCGTCGCCGACCGAGCCACGACAAGCGGCGTCTGGCCCGCGGCCGCCACGACCCGGGTCGCAGCATCGGTCGCAAACTCGAGGTGCCGCGCGCCGACGATCTGCACGTCGAGCATCGACACGAACTCCAGAATCGGGTGGGTCTCATCCCAGTCCGTGACGCCCGTTTCCGACGCCCGCAACGGCGCCGTCGCGTCCGAGCCGGCCAGCCATGCCCGGCCCGGCGGCCGGAACAGCAGCACGGGCTGGCTGGGCTGAACGAGCGGCGCGAACTCGTCGAAGACGTAGAGGTCGACCACCTCGTCGCCGGGGTAGAGATCCGGAGTCATCACCGTGAGATCAACCCGCGCGTCGAGCGCCAGCAGCGTTTCGAGGAAGTCGTTGCCACTGGTGATCAGCGCGACGCTGAGGCCACGGGGCGGTGGCAGATAGTCGACCGCTTCGTCATCGACGGCGAGCGCATCGCCGTCGGCGGCTACCCGCGCGAGGATGGCGCCGCTCGGACTGCCTTCGATCGCGATCGTGCGGGCCACGACATCACGCCCGGCGACCGTGACCACCTCGGCCAGGCGCGCGTCGGGATCACCCCCGGCATCCATCTCGATGGCGATCTCGACCTCCTTCGCGTCGGGCGAATGATTCGCAACGACCAGCCGAATCTCTGAACCACCCCCATCGCCGCCCGCGACCACCTCGAGGTCGGCAATCGCGACGTTGTCAGCCGGCTCGAAGACCGACAGCACCCGGGCCGCCCGCGGCAACGCGAGTCTGGCGATCCCGTCGGATACGACGATCACCTCGCGGTCGGTCAGATCCAGCTGTGGAAACGTCGGGCGAGCGGCCGTGGGCGTCATCCGGTCGAGCGCGGCGTCGAGCTGCGACCGATCGGCGGTCATGGCCGTCGCCACGCGGCCGCTGGTGTCGGCGACCTGGAATCGATCGGCGCCACCGGCGTCGCCGATGAGACGCAGCGCGGCCTCGCGTGCGTGGTCCCACCGCGTCTGGCCGTCGGCCGTGGCCGCCGCCATCGTGATCGACGTGTCGACGACGATCACGACCTCCCGCGGCTCGCCGGTGATCGCGCCCGCTTCCGGGCGGCCGAGGGCCAGCGCGATGAGCAGGGCGATCGTGATGGCGAGCAAGAGCGACAGTAGCCGCCGCAGGCGTTCGAGCAGTGACCGGTGCTGATTGTCGACGAGCACCCGCTCCCAGAGCAGCAACGACGCCACCGCCACGCGCGGGTACCGCAGCTTGAGGAAGAAGAGCGCGATCACCGCCACGAGGGTGAGCCCGCACAGCCAGGCGACCTGCGTCGCGGTCAGCGCCAGAAACGTCACGTCAGGAACCTGTTCTGACGGAACACCTGGAGGATCACGTCCTCGAACGGCACCTCGGTCTGCGTGCGCACGTAGCCCAGTTGATACCGGGCGCAGAAGCGTTCCAGCTCTTCACAGAACTCGGCGTACACCTTCTTGTACGCCCCCAGCAGCGACGGCGTGGCGGCGATGTCGTGCGTCGACCCGGTCTCGGCGTCGACCAGCTGCAGATCGCCCCGCAGTTTGGGATCGGCGTCGGCCTGGCTGACGACGTGGACCGCGAAGATGTCGTGGTGCGAGAACCTGAGCATGTTGAGGCCATCCTCGAAGCCGTGCGGATCGAGGAAGTCCGACACGACCACGGCGATACCGCGCGGCCGCTTGCTGCGGCAGAACTTCTCGAACGAGTCCTTCGCGTTCGTCATGCCGCCCGACGCCAGCTGGCCCAGGAACTTGAACACCTTGAAGATCTGCCCCTTGCCGCGCTGCGACGCCAGTTCGCGCCCCAGGTGATCGGTGTAGGGCGTCAGCGTCACACGGTCGAGGTGCGCGAGCCCGACGTAGCAGAGCGCCGCGGCCACCTGGCACGCGTAGGTCAGCTTCGTGGGATGGCCGTCGGACATCGAGCGGCTGCAGTCGACGAAGAGATAGATCGGCAGGTCCTCTTCCTCTTCGAAGAGCCGGAGCAGCAGCTTTTCGAGACGCTGGTAGGCACGCCAGTCGACCCGGCGGAAGTCGTCGCCGGCCGCGTAGGCACGGTGGTCGGCGAACTCCAGCCCAGACCCCCGCTTCCGCGCGCGGCGCTCGGCCCGGTACTGGCCGGCGAAGGCGCGCTTCGACACGATGTGGAGGTACTCGAGCTTCTTGAGGAACTCGCCGTCGAAGAGTGTCTCTTCGGTGACCATCGCGAACTCTCGGTGGGTGCCGGCTGGGCGGCCGCGGGCGAACCCGCCACGGCCGACCGCCGCGTCACTCGGTCGGTTCCGGCGTGTTGGTGAGCACGTCCTGGAGGATCGTGTCGGGATCGACCTGCTCGGCCTCGCCTTCGAAATTCAAGAGGACGCGATGCCGGAGCGCCGGCAACAGCATCGCCCGGATGTCCTCGCACGACACGTGGACCCGGTTCTCCAGCAGCGCCCGGATCTTGCCACCAACCACCAGCGCCTGCGCACCCCGCGGGCTGGCGCCGTAGCGGACGTACTGGTTGACGATCGGCTGCGCGTAGGGCGATTCGGGATGCGTCGCCAGGGTCAGGCGTATTGCGTACTCCTGGATCGGCCGGGCGATCGGGACTTCCCGCGCCGTCCGGCGCATCTCCATGAGCTGATCCCCGGTGAGCACCCGCTCGACCCCGGGTTCGTCGAGCTGCGTCGTCCGGTCGAGAATCTCGTGCAGGCTCTCCATGTCGGGATAGCCGACCTTCAGCTTCAAGAAGAAGCGATCGAGCTGCGCCTCGGGCAGCGGATAGGTCCCTTCCATCTCCAGCGGATTCTGCGTCGCGAGCACGAAGAAGGGCAGTTCGAGCTTGTAGGTCCGCTTCCCGACCGACACGCTCTTCTCCTGCATCGCCTCGAGCAGGGCCGACTGGGTCTTGGGCGTTGCGCGATTGATCTCGTCGGCCAGGACGATGTTGGCGAAGATCGGCCCCTGCTGGAACTCGAGGAACTTCTCGCCCTTCGCGCCTTCCTGGATGACGTTGGTGCCGATGATGTCGGCCGGCATCAGATCGGGCGTGAACTGCACCCGCGCGAACTTCAGGTGCAGCACGTCACTCAACGTGTGCACGAGCTTCGTCTTACCGAGCCCGGGAATCCCTTCCAGCAAGACGTGGCCGTTCGCGAGCAGGCTGGTGAGGATGCCCCGGACGATCTCCTCATAGCCGACGATGCGCTTGCCGATTTCGCTGGAGACGAGCGTGAAGTTACGCTGGAACTGTTCGATTTGCTGGTCGATTTCAGTGATCATGCTGTCCGCGTGGCCCGACGGCCTGAAAATAGCGCTTGACGAGGTCTCGGTATGACAACGGGATTGTATCCGGATCGAGCGCGTCGGCTTCACCGTAGGTGAGATCCGGCTCGACCTGTTCGTAGGCGATCTTGGATTCCTCAACCTGACTCGGCTGATCGAGCAACTGCTCGCCCGGCTCCTCCTGGGGCGGTTCCGACAGCTCCATCAGCTCGGGCTGTAGCTCGACCTCGAGGCCGGTCGGCGTGCCGTACTCGATCTCGTCGCCCGCGCCAGGCGCCGAGAGATCGCCCTGGCCCTGTTCGGCCGACTGCGACCCGGCCTCACCGGCTTCCATCGACATCGCGTCCTGATTCATCGGTCCCGGCTGCGGCATGCCAGCGGCCGACTGGTCGCCCGACGCCGTTTCCTCGGCCGCCTGCAGCTGCTCCGGATCGTCGCTGAGCGCCTGCTGGAGCTGTTCGAGTCCCTGGGCCGCGGCCTGGCGCATCTCCTCGCCCTGCTGCTCCTGGGCGAGTTGCTCCAGCTGCTGCGCCAGCTCTTCCATCGCCTGCCGCGCTTCGGTCTCGTCGCCCTCGGCGAGCTGCTGGGCAGCATCGGCCAGCTGTTCGGCCAGGTCCTCCATCGAGCCCTCGGCCTGCTCGGCCATCTGCTCGAGAGCGGCCTGGAGCTGCTCGCGCTCCGCGTCGGTCATCGTCTCAGCCAGCTCGCGCAGCTGCTCGGCGGCGCGTGCCAGATCGCTTTCCGACAGCGCCTGCGCCAGCTCGTCGTTCGCCGACGCCAGTGTCTCCGCCATGCTCGTCAGCAGCTCGTCCAGCTCGGCCGGGTCGAGTTGGCCGTCGAGCAACGATTGCAGCTTCTCGAGCTCGGTCCGCGCCTGCTCCTCGGTGAGCTGCCCGCGCTGCAACTGGGCCAGCGCCTCGCGCATCTCGGGCGAGAGTTCGGTGCCCTGCGCAAGCGCGGCGTTGTCCAGCATCCGCTCGATCTCGGACAGCAGCATCTGATCGGCATCGGTGAACGCCGCGACCGGCGGCCGCGCCTCGAGCCATCCGCGCGTCCACGACAACGGCAGCAGATTGAGCGTCAGCAGCAATGCCATCAGCCCCGCCGCCGTTCGCGCACGCCGCGGCATCGACCAGGCGTACAAGCGCTCGACATCGAGTTCGCGTGCGGTCCCGGCGGCGCGGTGCTGCTGCACTGCGACCCAGTCGTCCGATCGGCCCTCCTGGTGAAACCAGTAGGCTGTCGTCAGCTCATCGTGCAGATCCGCCTTGCGATCCACGGCACCCGCGGTGCCGAGCAGGGTCTCCTTGTGTGAGAGGACCGAGTAGGCGTGGGCCGCCAACCCGAGCAACCAGAGCCCGACGACCACCGCAACCACTGCCCCGCGCATCGGCACGAACCGGTACAGCACGCTCAACGAGATCGGCAGGATCAGCGACAGCGTGAACCCGTGGAGCAGTTCACGTGTCACCCGGACAAAGCGCCGCCGCCGAGCCACCTTGACCAGCGTCTGGACGATACGCTCCCGATCGGTCGACGGGGAGGAACTGTCGGGCATGAAGTCGACTCTACGATACCACTACGGGAGATAGGCGATGGCGTCGATCTCGACCTTCAAGCCGGCTGCCGGGAGCGCCGCGACCTGAACGGTCGTGCGGGCCGGCCGGTGGCCGTCGAACATCCGCTCGTAGACGGCGTTCATCTGCGAGAACTCCCCGATGTCGGTCAGGTAGACGCCACACCTGAGGACGTGGCCGAGGCTCGACCCCGCCGATTCTAGGATCGCCTGTACGTTCCTCAGCACCTGTTCGGTCTGCTCCGCCACATCGTCCGACACCATCTCGCCGGTGGTCGGGTCGGCCGCGCCCTGCCCCGAGACGAACACTAGCCGCTCGAAGCCGACGCCAGGCGAGTACGGGCCCGACGGTGCGGGCAGTCCCGCTTCGGTGATGAATCTGGGCATCGATGAGTCTTCTGGCATCCGTGGTCCCTCCTTATTTAGTAGGTGCGTCGATCGGAAACTCCCGCATCGGTCGCTCGGACAACGCGGGGCCCCAGGCCTGCCGGAAGGCCTCGACCGACAGCAGCCGGTCAACGTCAGGCTTGTCGAACCAGTAGCGATCCACCGCGAGGTGCTGGGTCCGGTGCGCGGCCAGCGCGGCGCGCTTCTGCTCACGCCAGGCGCTGACGTCGATCACGAAGTCGATGCCGGGCTGGTCGGCAAGATCCGCTCGCCGCCCGAACTCCCAGGGCGGCAACGACGGCGTCCAGAGCAACCGGGTGACCTGGTGCGGTGCCGCGTCGGTCCGCAGGCGAGGATCGGCGGCGGCCTGGATCGCGTCGGACGTGAATCGGCTGATCGCCTTGTGATCAGGATGACCGGTCAGGCCGTTGGGATCGAACGTCACGACGATGTGCGGCCGATGCCGCCGAAGCAGATCGACCAGTTCGGCGCGGATCTTCCCGGGCTCGGCGTCGGCCAGCTGCCTGTCCTCGTAGTCGAGCAGGTAGAGCCGCTGGATGCCGAGAATGTCCACCGCGGCGCGCAGCTCGCGCTCGCGCGTCGCCGAGATCTCCTCGGGTGCGCAGACGGGCGGGTCGCCGCACTTGCCGGCCTGCCCGCGGGTCGCGGTCACCAGCGTCAACTCGACACCGGCGTCGGCGGACATGCGGGTGACGCCGGCGCCGGTGAAGCTCTCATCGTCCGGGTGGGCGAAGCTAAAGAGGACCCGCCGATCGCTCATGCCGACTCGGCCGTCGGTTTTCGAGCGGCCACCGCGGAGACCATCTGACCGTCACGCTCGCCTTCGTCGGCACGCACGACGGTGAGCGGCGCGACGAGCTGCTGCAGTTCGCCGGGTTCGAGTAGGAAGGCCGGATTCTTCGGATGGCCGCGCTCGGCCTTCGCCGTCGTGAAGGTCTCGTACAGCAGGATACCGCCGGGCCTAAGCACGCGGCGGAGCGCCGGAAACAGCGGACGGTGCAAGTAGCGCGTGACGACGACCAGGTCGCAGACGGCATCGCCCAGGTCGACGTTGCCGGCTTCCAGATCGAGAACGTCAAGGGCAAGTGTGGAGGCGAGGTCGAGGCGCTGGGCGACACCACGCAGTTCCTCGACGGCGGCTGCGTCGCGGTCGACCGCGCGCACCTGCCAACCGGCCGCCGCCAGCAACAGCGCGTGCCGACCGCGACCACACGCCACGTCGAGCGCCTGTCCGCCGTCGAGCAAGTCGGCGTTCTCGAGCAGCCATCGCGACGGTCCGGCGACCCCGTCGGGTGTCCGGACGTCGAGCAACCGGACCGTACCGTCGGCGATGAGCCGTTCGGCTTTCGTGGCATCGACCTGGCGCGGACCGGGCGTGGTGGCGGTCAAACTCCGAGCATATCCCACGCGGCCGGGCGGCCGGGCCTGAACAGCGACGTCACCTCGAGGGGACTACCGACCGGCGCCTGGCTGGGGTTTCAGGCGATTGCACGTGGGCACAGTGCTTGCTACTCTCGTTCCCATGCGCAAGAGGATCCTCCTCGCCGCCGGCATGGCTGCCCTCGCCGGGTTGGCGCTGTCGGCCATCTCGGTCACGAAGGCCCAGCAGCAGGTCCCGATGTTCAGCTCGGGCACCAACATCGTGCCCCTGTATGTCACGGTCACCGACGGGAACGACCGGCTGGTCGCCAACCTGAGGCAGGAGGACTTCGCGATCTTCGACGACGAGGTGCCACAGGAGATCGTCGTCTTCCGGAACGATGTCCAGCCGATCTCGGTGGTTGTTATGCTCGACACGTCCGCCAGCATGACCGCCAAGCTGAACTTGCTCATGGCCGGCGCCGAGCAGTTCCTGATCAGGTTGCTGCCGGGCGACCAGGGCCGGGTCGGCGCGTTCAACGACAAGATCGAATTGAGTCCGGAGTTCACCGGCGACCGCGACCGACTGGTCGCCGAGCTGGGTGAGCTGGACTTCGGCAATCCGACGCGGCTCTACGACGCGATCGACGCGAGCCTCGACGCGTTGGCGGGCATCGAGGGCCGGCGCGTCGTGCTCGTCTTCACCGACGGCGACGACACCGGTAGCGATGCGGACGACGACGACGTGCTGGATCGCGCGATAGCGGAAGAAGTGATGATCTACGCGATCGGCCTCAGGGCCGAGTTCTTCAACGGCGCGCGGATGGTAACGAGCCGGCCGGACCGCGGCCTCCGGAAGTTCGCGCAGGAGACCGGCGGCGGCTATTTCGAGCTGAGCCGGGACGACGAGCTGGGGTCGACCTTCACCCGCGTCGCACAGGAGCTGCACAGCCAGTACGTCATCGGCTTCACGCCGGCCGCACTCGACGGCGAACTCCACGCACTCGACGTGCAGCTTGGGAGGCCTGGCATGACGGCGCGGGCGCGCCGCAGCTACATCGCCGACGCCGAGAGCCTGTCGGGATCGCCATAGCCCACGGGGCGTTTCGTGCACTACTGCGCTGTGCCACCGGTGCGCGGCGCGCCGAGCTCAGACAGTCCTCGCACGCCGCCGGCAGAATCAGCTGAGAACAGATAGGCGGCGTGCAGGCCGCCGACGCGCTGCGGAACTCGCCGGCGACCGCATCCCCGGCGTCACAGCGGCGCCAGCGTCCCGCACCATCTCCCCGACAACTTTCCGACGCTTGGCTCCGTCTCATAGAGAGAGACAACAAAGGAGCCAAGATGTTGAAAGATTTCTCATTCTCGAGCAGCGCCGACCGCGTGGTCTTCGTGCTGCTGGCCGCGTCGCGGGTCTCGGGGATCGCTGTCGTCCTTATGTAGATGGGGCGCCAAGCCCCGCAGGTACGCGACCCTGCGGGTCGCGCATCTCGGGACTGAAGTCCCGCGCCACCTCGACTATCCGCCGGAGATGGCAGGAACCACTTCAACCACATCGCCGTCGGCGAGCGCACGCTCGCCAGCGCGGTGCAACACCATCTCGTCGTTCACGGCGAAGTTCAGCATCGAATCGTCCCACTGCGCGCGGAACCCGGGCAGGCGTCGATCGAGCACCTCGACCAGATCGGCGATCGTGGCGACCGAATCGGTGACGGTGAGGGTGTCGGGGCCGTCGCCGCGAAGGGTCGTCGGCAGGCGCACGGTCACGGCCATGGAGACTCGCAGCCGGTCGAACCTCAGGCGGGTGCCAGAACCGACTCGAGTTCGCGCCGCCACGCGGCGGCCGGCACGCCTTCGTCGTTCAACCCCGAGATCTCGTAGAAGCGCGACAGCATCGAGTCGAACTCGCCACGGTCAATCCGCTCGCCCTTGTACGCCCCGACCTCGATCTCCTCGTCGAACCATCGCTCCGGTAGCGTGTCGTCGCTGCGCCGCACGCCGAGTCGCTGATTGATCAAGCGCTCGACCCCCATGATGTTGAGGCCGATCCGATCGAGCGCCGTCGCGTCGAGCGCCAGGCCGGTGACGTTGGCGATCTGGTCCGAGAACTGCTCGAGGCCGGGCAACGACGGGCTGTTGAAGAGCTTGGTCGTGAACCGGCACATGCCGACAGCGTCGCCGACCCCGTAGACGTTCTCGCAGGCACGAACTGCCCGCTCCTTGGTCTCGTAGACATTCGGCTTCGCCGCGACCGGCGCACCGTAGAGTTTCGCCTTGAAGTCGGGGTCGTCGTTGACCCGCGCGTTGATCTCCAGCGTGACCCGGTTCCTCAGATGATCCATCCCGCGGGTCGCCACGGCCAGCCCAAGCGCGAACGCCTTGAGGATCCGCGCGTCGTGCGGATCGGACTGCATCAGGCCCTTCACGGCCATCCGGTACTTCAGCGCCTCGGCCGGATAGTGTCCCCGCTCGACCGCGCGCGTGCCGTCTGCCAGCACGTTCCCGAATCCCTCGCGCCGCGACAGATCGAAGAGCAGCCGCTCCACCAGCTCGGCATCCCCCCACGTCAGTTCGAGGCCACCCGTGTGGGCCGTTCCGATGATGCCGCGCTGATACAGCTCCATCGCCCAGGCGATCGTCGATCCGCTCGACGCGGTATCGAGGCCGAGGTCGTTGCAGATGTTGTTCAGCCGGATGACCGATTCGAGTCGATCGATCCCGACGTTCGGCCCGAACTTGCCGAGCGTCACGTACTCGGGACCGTCGCCGCGCCCGTACTTGTCGGCCGCGTCATCGTTGAGATGGTTCAGCGGGCGACAGTTGACCGGACACCGGAAACATCCGTCCATCCCCGGCCGGTACGGCGTGATGTGCTCGGCATCGAGTTGGTCGGTCCAGGTCGTCTCCTGGTTGTTCTTCGTTCCCATGGCGCCGAGGATCCGGCTCGGCTTGTAGAGGAACGGCGTCCCCATCGTCCGCAGCGCGTGCTTGACGACCGAGGTGCCGAGCAGTTTCATCGCGATCGTCTTGTTGTAGGGCTTGTAGGGCTGGGCGGTCTCGAAGTCGTGGGTCTGCCCTTGCACGACGATAGCCTTCACCTTGAGCGACCCCATCTTGGCGCCGGTACCGCCGCGCGCGTAGCAGGCTTTCGGCCCGGCCATAATCGCGCTCGACATGACCTGGTTCTCGCCGGCGCGCGTGATGCTCGCCATCGCGAGATCGCGCGTCCAGGTGCCGTCGAGATCGACCGCCATCCGATCGCGCAAGTCGATGTTGTCGAGGCCGAGGTAGGGCGTCGCGTCACGGAACTCGACCCGGCCCTCGCCCAACCAGAGCCAGGTCCACGCCTCGGCGGGCCCGTAGACGACGAGATGGTCGAGGCCGTTCATCTTCATGAACGACGGAAAGTAGTCGCCAGCGTTGCTGTCCATCAGGACACCCGACTCGGGTGACCACGACGTAGCGTTGCCTCGCGCGGCGCTCGGCACGAGGCCGGTCAGGACGCCTGAACCAAAGATCAACGGGACCGAGGGGTCGGTCGGGTCGAGGGTCTCGTCCAACAGGCGGTGGAGATAAAACATGTTGGCGCCGCGACCAGCAAGGAAGGTCTCGACGACCTTGCGGGGCGTGTAGGCCTGCCGGACCTGCCGGCGCGCCAGATCGATGAAGAGCGTTGCGCCCTGCGTCGGGAACTGCGGCTCGACGGGCAGCTCGGCGAGGAGCCGCGCGACGCGATCATCGATCGACATTGGTGAGTACGGTAGCACAGGCGCTACAGGAGAAAGCCTTCCTTCAACGGGTCGTCGTCATCGATCAGGAAGGTGTGCTCGCCGGTGATCCAGGCCGAGCCCTCAATCTCGGGCACGATCGCCGGATACTCCCCGACCTCGGTGCGCCCGACGACCCGGCCGCGAAACGTCGTTCCGACGAGACTCTCGTGCGTGAACGGCTGATCGTCGGCGAGCAGGCCCATCGCGTCGAGGACCGCCATCACCGCCGACGTGCCCGTTCCGCACGGTGAGCGATCGACCTGGGCGTCGGCGAAGATCGTCACATTGCGCAGGTCGGCGTCGGGTGCGTCGGCCATGCCGGTGAAGATCGTTCCGTAGATCCCCCCCAGCCCATCGTCGAGCGGATGCACCACCTTCACCTGCGACTCGACCGCGCGCTTGACTGCCATACCGGCCTCGCGCAGCGCGCCGAGGTGAGCCTTGCCGACTCCGAGACCCGCCGCCTCGGCGTCGACGATCGCGTAGAACGCCCCGCCGAAGGCCACATCGACCGGCACGTGGCGGTCGGTGAGCCGAACCGACAGCCCTGGATGCAGGACGAACGACGGCACGTTGACGAAAGCGACGCGGTCGACACGCGTCGCGCCGTCGCGCTCGACCACCGACGCGCGCGCCGTGATCGGGCCCGCTAACGAGTCGAGCACGATCGGTTCGCCGGCGGGCAGGTGCAGCAACCCGCGTTCGAGCGCGATCGTGACGACCGCCACGATGCCGTGGCCGCACATCGAGCTGTAGCCCTCGTTGTGCATGAAGAGGATGCCGGCGTGCGAGCCCTCGGCGACCGCCTCGGTCAGCACCGCGCCGTACATGTCGGCATGCCCTCGCGGCTCGAACATCAGCGCTCGCCTGAGCGCGTCGTGATGCTCCCTGACCCATGCCCGCTTCTCGAGCATCGTCTCGCCCTCGGGCGCCGGAAACCCGTCGACGACGAGGCGCAGCGGTTCGCCGGCCGCATGGGCATCAATGGTGCGAAGGGGGCGGTGTTGCGGCATTGGTCGGCACGATTATAAGCTCGCTCAGGAACACGACCCGATGCCGCTCATCCTTCCAGAAGAAGAGGTCCGCGCGCTCATCTCGATTCCCGACCTCGTGCCGGTCATGGAGCGGACGCTGGGCCAGTTTTCGGCGGGCGAGGTCGACCAGCCGCTCCGTAGCGTGCTTGGCATCGGTCGCGACCGGTCCTTCTGTGGTGTCATGGCGGCAGCACTCGACGACCCGGCCGCGGTCGGCACGAAGCTGATCACGATCGTCGAACGGAACCACGAGCGCGGATTGCCGTCGCACCTGGCGACCGTTGTCCTGCTCGACCCCGAGACCGGTGCGCTGCTCGCCCTGCTCGACGGACGCTACATCACCGAAGCCCGGACGCCGGCCGTCTCGGCGATGGCGGCGCGTCAGCTTGCAACGTCCGGCGGTGGGCATACGCTGGCGATCCTGGGCTCGGGTGTGCAAGCCCGCAGCCACCTCGAGGCGTTCAGCCACACGCTCGATGTCGAGACGGCGCGGGTCTGGAGCCCGAACGCGTCGCATCGTGAGCGGTTCGTGGAAACGGCGGCGGCCTCCTCCGGCGTGTCGATCACCGCCGCATCGTCAGCTGAAGAAGCGGTCCGCGAGGCGACGCTCGTCGTCCTGGCCACGTCGTCGGCCGTGCCGGTCCTCGACAGCGCCTGGGTCGCCGACGGCGCGCACGTGACGTCAGTAGGTGCGCCGGTGCCGGATCAGCGGGAGATGGACCCGCAGCTCGTCGCGCGGGCGCGAGTCATCGTCGACTCGAGGGCCGCTGCGCTCGCCGAGTCGGGCGACATCGTGCAGGGGATCGCCGAGGGGCACTTCGAGGCAACGCAGATCGCCGGCGAGATCGGCGAGATCGTCAACGGCACCCTACGCGGCCGCACGAGCCCGTCCGAAGTGACGGTCTTCAAGTCGCTCGGTATGGCGGTCGAGGACATCGCCGCCGCTCACCTCGCCTACACCCGCGCCCGGGAGCAGGGGCGGGGCGTTGAAATCGATCTGTAGGGCAGCTCCAAGGGAACTGCCCTACATCTCTTCGAACCTTCAGCCTCAGGTCCGGCATGATCGTCGTTCGCCTATTCCTGAACGACCGACCGGACCATCTCGCCGCCGCCCGACACGACTGCGCCGTAGACGTTGCCGGCCGCGTCGACCGCCACACCTTCGGGATTCGACCCGTCGGGGTACGATTCGATGGCGCCGCCGATGAAGTAGCTGACCGAACCATCTTCCAGGCTGCCGACGCGGATGCCAGGCGTCCAGCCCGGGTTGCGCACGTCGTCGAAGGCCGACTCGGAGTCGGCGACGTAGATCATCCCGTCGGGACCGAAGTCCATGTCGCTCGGCCGGCTGAACTGCTTGAACTCCTCGAGGTAGTTACCGTCCTGGTCGAAGATCTGCAGCCGGTTGTTGCCGCGGTCGGCGACAATCAATCGGCCCGCGTCGTCGAAGAGCAGCGCGTGCGGCGTCCGGATGTCGCCCGGCTCGGCGCCCCACTGACCCCACGACATCAGGAACTCACCGTCGGCCGAGAACTTGGCGATCCGGCCGACCGTGGTCGGGTCGTCGCTGTTCTGGCCTTCGTGCCCGTCGCCCACGTAGATGCTGCCGTCGGGGCCGACCGCCACGTCGCATGGCGTATTCAAGATTGCGCCGGTGCCGTCGCCGGCGACGCCGCCCTCGCCGAGCGTCATCAGCAACTCACCCTCGGGGCTGAACTTGAGCGCCACATGGCCCTTGCCAGCCTGACTCGGGTCGTCCTCCGCCGGACCGCGCGCGTCGGTCACCCAAACGTTGCCGTCCGGGTCGACGTGGAGGCCGTGCGGGAAGAGCATCAGCCCGCCGCCGAAGCTCGCGACGACGTTGCCTTCGGGATCGATCTTCAGGATCGGATCGTCGTCGGAGTCGGCGCACGAGTTGGCGCCGCAGCGGTCGATCGCCCAGATGTGGACTCCATCGGGGTCGATGCCGACGCCTGCGGTCGATCCCCACTCGCGATCGTCGGTCAGCGTCCCCCACGCCGCGGAGGCATACGGGTTCGGCCGATCGTTGATCGGCTCCAGCGCGGCCGGTTCGGCCTCGGGTTCGGGCTCCACCTCGGCCGGCGGCGCCTCGCCACCGCCGCATGCCGCCGCCCCGAACATCACCACCACCGACGCCACCACGCAGCCGCTCCGCCACACAAGGTCTCGCTCAAACATTGGCCTCTCCTTGGAAAATCTCCGGACATCATCTCCGCCAAGAGCGACTTTGTCCAGGCGAGGCCCGTAGGGCGGTCCAGTCAACGGTCGAGCGCGCAGCCGCGCCCGACCCTCAGTGCGCCGGGCCGAGAAGCACGGCGTTCATGAACAGCAGCTGGGTCGTCTCGGCGAACGCCCGGAAGTTCGGGTCCTCGGCGAACGCGATGACGTGGCCTTGCCCCATCGGCTGATGGATCAGGAACGCCTTCTGGGCGATCAGGTCCTGCGAGTTCTCCCAAGCGAGACCGCTCGCGACCAGGCGATCCTTGGGCGCGTAGACTCCGACGTTCACACCATCGTCGAGCGTGATCGGCGTGAAGACCCGCCGCCCCTCGACAACGGCCTGGATCTCGCCGTCGCTTCCGGCCGACAGCCAGTGCTTCGGATCGAGCGTCACGCGCAAGAGCGCGCCTGGGATCGACTCGGGCAGCTCGCGGTCGGGCGTGATCGCCGTTTCGAGGTCGAACGGCTCGTCGCCGTCCGGGTCGGGCGAACCGTTGCTCTCGTCATCCTCATCATCATCATCATCTTCGACCTCAGCCGATCCGTCCCTCAGCTCGGTCGTCGTCGCGACCAGGCCGGCGCTCTCGCGGGCTGCCCACCGCGAGGCCTCGCCGATCGTCACGAGCGTCGCACCGCCCCGGACCCAGCCCTTGATCCGGTCGAGCGTTCCGCCCGTGAGCACGCGACCGTAGTCGCCCGACGGTAACACGAGAACGTCGTAGCGACTGAGGTCGACACGGCCGAGCGACCCGGTCCGAACGACCGTGACCGGCTGCCCGTAGCGTCGCTCGAGGACGTAGCGCGCGAAGCCGGCCGACTGGCTCGAGGTCGGCGTGTCCCACGCCATCAGGATCCGCGGCGCCTTCAGGGCGCGGACCCGATTGCTGCCCAGCGCGATGCCGTCGTCGACCCAGCCGGTGTCGGTCGGCACGACCTCGGCGCCGTGACGGCCGGCGATCTCGCCGAGCCTGGAAGCCAGGTCCGAATCATTTTCGGAGGACCGGATGATCGCCGTGCCCGCGGAATACTCCCGCCCTTCCATCGTGAAGCCGTCGTCGGCGGAGCGGACGCGGATCCCGCTGCCCAGCGCCTCGACGACCGCCGCGGCCGTGTCCAGCCCCCACGGCATCAGGTAGGCGACCTGCGCGGCGGCTAGCGTCCGGGTGTCGCCGCCCGGTGCGGGCAACGGCGACGTCACGGCCCCGGTTGCCGACACGGATGCGATCGCCTCGACGTCGAACACCAACGGTAGGCTCCAACCGGTGATGTCGTAGATCTGGTCGTTTTCCCGGCGCTGGCGGCGCCGGTCCTGCTCTTCGAGGAACGCGGCATCCATCGGCGTCTCGGCGTCGAGGAGCGTGGCGGCGAGGCGGCCAGCCGGCTGGGCAAGAGGAACGACGAGTGTTCCCGCCGGCAGCGTCCGGTCGCCGACGGTCACGGGCGCGTCGGCGACACCGACCTCGATCCCCTGCGCGGCCAGGAATCGGCCGAGACGTGTCGTCCTTCCGATGTCGTTCGCCGGCGGCAGGAGGTACTCGGCGACGTCGCCGCCCTCGACGCCTCGGCGGTGCTGCGCAAAGTCGCGAAGGATGCCGACGCGGTTTCGCGCGGCGGTGTCGGCCGTCGCGATCGCCGCCGTGAAGTGATGGACGACGCCGTTCTTATAAGAAAGGTGGGTATCGTCGCTCCGCCGGAAGACCAGGCCCCGCGCCGACGCCTGCTCGTAGGTCATCCCGATCGCGCCCTGCATAGACGGCCACGAGTCGCCGTAACCGGGATAGAAGAGGTCGTACGACTCCCGAATGAAATAGGCGAAGCCGCGCTGGTCGAAGCGCGCAGCGTTCGCCCGGCCGAATGCGTCGAGCCACTCGTTCTGCGACGCGCTCAGCCTGGGATTCAGCGGTCGCGTCGGCGGCGCGAAGAAGTACGTCGAGTTGCCGCCCATCTCGTGCAGGTCGACGACGACGTGCGGCATCCAGTCGAGGTAGATGCCGATCCGGCCGCGCGTCTCGGGTTGCGTCTGCGCGAACCAGTCGCGGTTGATGTCGAACAGATAGTGATTCCCCCGGCCGCCCGGCCACGGCTCGTCGTGCTCGGCCGAGACCGGCTCGGGGTCCGGTGAGGCCGCGCGGCCCAGCAGGTGCTGATGGATGAAGCGGGCGCGGCCGTCGGGGTTCTCCATCGGATCGATAAGGACGATCGACTCGCGCAGGATCCGGTCGACCGATTCGTCGCCCTGGGCCGCCAGCAGGTGGTACGCCTCGGCCATCGACGCGTCGGTGGACGAGATCTCGTTGCCGTGGACGCCGTGGACCAGCCAGGTGACGACCGGCAGGTCGGCGACCAGTGCGTCGACCTCGTCGGCCGACAGGCCCCGCGGGTCGCCCAGTTGGCGCAACCCCGCCTTCGTCTCGTCGAGCGCGCCGATCCGAGCGGGCGAGCCGATCGCCATCAGGTAGAGCGTCCGACCCTCCCAGCTGGTCGCGTACTCGACCAGGTACGCCCGGTCGGGCGCGGCCTCGGCCAGGGCACGCAGGTAGATCCCCGCCTCCTCCGACGTCGTCAACTCGTCGCCGTGGTCGTGGCCGACGACCGATTCGAGCGTCGGGATCGCCGGGTCGTACCGCGTCCCCGGCGCGAGTTCCTGGGCGAAGGCCGTCGCCGGAAGCAGCAAAGCCAGAGTCAGCAGCCAGACGGTTCTCATGACGCCTCCTGTCGCGTCCCCTCGGGTCCGGGCGGGGATGGAAGAGGGGCGATTATACCCGGGACGGGAACGGGCAGGCGGTCGGCGGTGGCCAGAATGCTCGTCGAGTCGAGGCCGCCGCTGGCCCAGACGCCGACGTCACTCGTGCCGACCCGATCCGCGACCGCATCGCGGAACAGCTCGCTGAATCGATCGACGTAGTCCCGCGCGTGCCGGTAGCGAACCCGCCCCTCGGTAGGCAGCGTCCAGTACGCACGCATACGGACGGCACCAGCCTCGTAGATCAGCGTGTGGGCCGGCGGGAGCCGCTGGACGTCCTCGAACGAGGTGGCCGATTCGTCCTGCTTGACGCCGCCCACGAGAAAATCGGCGATGGCGAGGTCGTTCAGTTGATCGCTCGACTCGGGATGTCGACGAACACAGTCGAGCGTGTTGCTGAAGACGAACAGACCGGGCGCCTCGCGGTAGTAGAAGGACTTGACGCCGAAGTGATCGCGCGCGCAGAAGAGGCGTCGGGCCGGCCCGTCCCAGATTGCGAAGGCGAAATCGCCGACCAGGTGCCTCACGCACTCGTCTCGCCAGGCGTGGTACGCGTGCAGGATGAGTTGGGCGTTGGTCGCCGACCCAAGGTCGGTGCGTCCGCGTGATTCGAGGCGTTGAACGAGATCGTTCCGGCCGTCGATCCGCGCGTCGGCCGCGATCCAGACTCGCCCGTCGAGGCTGGTCGGTTGACGATCGGGTGATGGCTCGGTCGTTGTCGAGAGTAGCGTGTGGCCGAAGCCCACCGGGCCATCGGACCAGGTCGACTGGTGGTCAGGCCCGCGATAGGCAACCGCGTCGGTCATCCGGCCGAGCAGCCGTGCGTCGACCGGCGCGACGTCGAGACTGACGAGGCCCACGATGCCGCTCATGCCAGGGCAAGTGTACCCGGCTACAGCGTCTTCAGGAACGCGAGCAGTTCGAGGTGGAACTCATCGGGCCGGTCGAGGTAGGCGGGGTGGCTCGCGCCTTCGAGAATCAGCGTCGTGCCGCCGAGTGCATCCGCGAGGACATCGGCTTGCGCCACCGGAAAGACCGTGTCGTTCTCGCCCCAGACGACCAGCGTCGGCACCTTGGCGTCGTGCAACTCGCCCTTGTACTGGTCGATCCCGACCGGCGCGACCAGGACGTAGCCGGCGACCCTGTCGGCGTGGCGGGCGACGAACGGCAGGCTGAAGCCGCCGCTCATCGACGGTGACACGATCGCGACCTTCTCACCCGGCAGGAGCGCGTCCAGGGCCTTGGACAGGTAACCCTCAGGGGCGACCGACGAGCGTTCGGAGTTTCCGTAGCCGGGCAGGTCGAGCGCGACGACGTGATGTCCCGCCTCGGCCAGGCGCTCGATCGTCCCGAGTTCGCGCCAGGTCTCCGACGTGAACCGCATCCCGTGGAGCAGAACGACGGTCTGGCCGCCGGCCGGCCCGGCTTCGAGATAGCGGACCCGGCTGGCCTCCACCGTCACGTCGTGGACCGTGATCTCTTGGGTCGCCATGACCAGCGTGCTCCAACCTGCGGCCGCAGCCAACAACACGATCAGGGCCGAGAACGTCACGACTCGTGGCCGAGCTCGCCGGTTGCGAGCCACCGCGCCCAGGTGCCGACGACGATGTCGTCGTCGCGGAACGCGAAACCGTCCCAGCGTGTCGAATCCATCGCATTGTTATGGAACTCGCTGGTCTTCGTTGGCGCCGCGGTTGTCGTGTCAGACATGTCAGGGCCCGCTGAGTGCTCGAGGGTTCGCCGTCGGCAGCGCCGCTAGCTCCCGAAGATCTCCATCCCGGGGAACGTCAGCGCGAGGCCATACCAGCGGCTGAAGAACTGCTGCGGGCGCTCCGCGTCCAGCCGCGCGCCGGCGGCATCGTAGAGGGCACCCATCTTGACCGTCCCGCCGCCCTCGAGGTGCACCTCCCGGTCCTGGAGCGTTGCGCTCGACGCATCCACGAAGATGGCGGCCGGCGTGAAGGTCTTGCTGTCGACGAACAGCAGCAGTCGTCGCCCATCGATCTCATCGATGAGCGCGCCGTGCTCCTCGATCAGATCCATCGGGTAGAACCGAAGAGTGTCGGCCGTCACGATCCCGAGTCCCATCGACATGCGCTGAAATCTGGCGTCTTCTGTCCCGAGGGTCTCGATGAACATGCCCTGCATCCGCTCGTCCACGTTCCGCGGCCCGAGCCGTTCGAGCCCCGGCGTGAAGTTTCCGAACTCGCGACCGCCCGCCAGGTAGGGTCGATCCGAGATCGCCAGTTGCATCTCCGGACCGTAGACCAGCGCCTGCTCGACACTCATCTGCAGCAGATTGCCCATCGGGCCGAGGGTGCGGCCGACGTGTGGACCGTAGAGCGCCTCCCCGGTCATGTGATTCCACAGCGTCTTGCTCTCGACGTCCTGCATGATGAAGAGCGCGTCGTACAGTCCCACGTTCTCGAAGCGCGGCATCCGGCCGTCGATCGTCGGAACCAGACTGGTTCCGCTGTTGCAGACGACTCAAAAAGTCGCCATCCAGTCCTTGCCACCGGTGCGGCCCTGCGCGAGGTGGTGGAACGCCATCTGATCGCGCAGGAACGCCAGCGGCCCGCCGGCCGTCTCGATGACGAGCAGCAGCGTATCCGCGGCGACCCGGTCGTCTTCGAGTGCCCCGCTGAGCGATTCGGTTTCCTCGACGTGGAACGTCTCGAACCAACCGTTCCCCGCGTTCGAGAAGCGATCGATGTCGAACCCGTCCAGCGCCGGGCCGTCGGGCAGATCGACGGGAAGGCTCTGCCGTTGGGCGCCGAGGCGAGCAGGAGACAGGACGCCGGCCGCTCCCATCATCAGTAGCAGGCCCAACACCCTCGCCGTGTGACTCCTAGCAGATGCTTTCACCGTGAGCTCCCTCCTGCGAACCCGACCAACCGGACGGACGGACTGCGTAGCACTGCCCTACCGCACCGGATCAGAAGCGGTCACCAGGTTCGTCTTGTTGGTACAGAAGATGTCGACGGAACCAAAACTGTTGTCCGACCGGCTGGAGAACCAGGTGATCGTCTCGGCGCCCGGCGGCAGCGCCGGGCACATGTCAGCCGAACTGGTATTCACCTGTGGGCCCAGGTTCACCGCCGGACCCCACTCGTTCTCGCCCAGGCTGTCGGAGGCCCAGATGTCCATGCCGCCCAGGCCTCCCGGTCGACCGGAGGTGAAGTAGACCGTGCCTGCCGCGTCCTGAGAGAAGTGGAACTCCTCTGCCGCCGTGTTGATGTTCGGCCCCTGATTCACCGGGTCCTGCCAGGCACCGCCGGCATCCTGCTGTGAGCACCAGATGTCGGAGCCGCCGTAGCCGCCGTCGCGCATCGACGCAAAGCACAACGTTCGACCATCCTGAAGGATGGCCGGGCAGTGCTCGTTGCCGACGTCGGTGCTGATCGGCGCGGGCATCAACTCCGGGGTGGTCCAAACGCCATTCACCTTGTGCGTGACGAAGAGATCGTTGTTGTTGCGAGGCTCCGTCGTCGCCAGCCGGTCCGACTTGAAGTAGATGGTGTTGCCGTCGGCCGTGATCCAGGGCTCGCGATCGTCGCCGAGGCGCAACGGGTCGACGTCGGTGGCCGGCGCCGCGTTCACCGGAATGCCCATGTTCACCGGCGTATTCCACGACCCGGTCTCCGGATTGAACGTGGCAATGTAGAGATCCCTCGGGTCGCCGGGCGCAACGGCGAAATCCTCCCTCGCGCTGCAATAGACCATGGTGCCGTCGGCGGCGAACGAAAGCTCGCCCTCGGTCCACATCGTATTGATCGGTTCGCCAATGTTGTGGACCGCAAGATCGACCCAGTTCTGTTGCCCTGCGCTCTGTTGCCCTGCCGAGGCGAGGTTCGGACTGCTCGTCGCCACTGCTGCACAAACAATTGCGCCGATTCCCATCATCTTGCTCATCGTCATCTTTCTCTCTCCCCAACTCGCACACTGCACCAGGGCAGTCCGTCAGCGCGCCTTCGGGAAGCGCGGCCAGGGGCATCAAAGAAGGAACACCGGATTATAGCGGGATCTCGGCACAAGCCTGGCGTTGATCTTGGTGCTAGAATCCGGGAGCGCGAGCGTGGACCTGACGGAAATGGAGCAACTACTCAGAAACGTCGACCAGCGACTGGCGCACGTCGAGCAGTTTCTGCCAACCCTGGCGACGAAGGCCGAACTGGCGGAGGTTCGGACCGAGATCCGGACTGAAGCAAGAGAAACTCGCCGTCACTTCGACGTCGTCGCCGAGAGCCTTCGCGACGACATCCGGTTGCTGGCGGACGGACTCGTGGGTGTGACCCAGCGCCCCGACCGCATGTAGCACCTCCGAACACCGAAGCAGCCTCAACTAGAAGTGCCAGCTCAACGAGACGAACGCGGTCACGCCCGTCAGGCCGTACTCAGACGGCAGCGGTCGAGCCAGCGTCGATTCGTCGTCGCCAAAACCGAAGAACAATCCGCCGTTGAGGCTCGCTTCGTTGCTGACCGAGTAGGCGAAGCTCGGCGAGACGAGCGAGCTCTGGTCGTGCGCGTTGAAGATCCAGAGGCCGCTGAGACTCCAGAGCGGATGCAGCTGGTACGACCCCTGCACCACTGTCTCGTCCCGGCCAAGTACTTGGAGCTCGCCGCGCAGAAACGGCTCCGAAACGAGCAGCGCCACGTAGTCGTCGGGTTCGGACGCGGCCAGCTCGTCGTGCTGGTACTCGACGAGGAGAAACAGATCCCGGCCGTTGACTTGCACCTGGCGGTCGAGGCCGAGGCTGCCTCGGAAGATGACGGAGTCGTCGAGCTGTCGCACGACCCCCTCCCCGCGAACCGCCCAGGCACCGATCGACCCGGCCGCGCCGACCGCGCCGACCGCATCGCCGTAGAGCGTGCCGCCCCAGCCCGACAGCTCCCAGTTGGCAATCGTCGTGAGGCCGCGCGCAAGCGCCGTCACTTCTTCAACGTCCGACGTCGTCGGCGCACGGCCGAGCCCGGCCGGCATCACATCGTCGACGAACTCGTTCCGGGTCCCACGGACGACGACATCGATCTCACTCAGCGGGCTCGGGTAGATCCGCAGGCGGGCGGCGTCGACCCCGGCCCGGAACTGCCGGAACGGATCGGCCGGACTGAACGGGAGGAACGGGTCGCCAGGGGTCAGAAAGAGCGTCGTGCCCCACGAGACGGCCTGCCGGCCGGCGCTGAACTGAACGGCGCGCGTCGGCCGCCAGCTCAGATTCAACCGGTCGAAGCGATGCTGCCAGAGCACGTGCTCCTCGTCGGTGATGGTCCACTGGAGATCCATCCACTCACCGCCGCCGGGCACGACGCCGACCCCGCCGCGAGTCGGTTGCGTCCGGATGGTCGCCGCGTGCTCGTACGCCACCTCGACGGCGAGCCGATCCCAGTCGGGCTCGACCATCAGCCGGAACCGGTTGAAGTCGCTGGCCGTGCTCTCGCTCTCGGGGAGCGCGGTGGACCCGGTGACGAGTGGAACGGTCTGAAGGTAACCGCTGGGCCAGGTGAACTGGGCCGCGGCCGGAGCGGCGACACCGGCAACGAAGGCGAGCTGGAGCCCGAGGGTGGCGAGCGTCGATCTGCTCAAGATCGGACCTTGTCCGACTCGATCGCGCCATCGACCATCCGCACCAGCCGTCGGCAGCGCTCCATCACCCGGGTGTCGTGCGTGGCGAAGACGAACGTGATGCCGAGATCCTCATTCAGCTCGCGCATGACGTCGAGCAAGGCGTCGCTCGCCGCCGAGTCGAGGTTCGCCGTCGGCTCGTCGGCCAGGACGAGCGCCGGCTTGCTCGCGACCGAGCGGACGACGGCGACCCGCTGCTGCTGTCCGCCCGAGAGCTTCCTGGGGCGGCGACCTTCCATGCCATCGAGACCGATCCGCTTGAACAGCTCGCCGACGCGCGCAGCGCGTTCGTCGGGATCGATGCCCTGGAGTAGCATCGGAAACTCCGCGTTCTCCATCGCCGTCAGGACCGGCAGCAGATTGTAGGCCTGGAAGACGAAGCCGACCTGTCCCAGCCGGAGCCGCGCCAGTTCGGGGTTCGACATCTCGGTCAGGTTTCGACCCGCCACCCAGACTTGGCCCCGACTCGGGCGGGTCAAGCCGCCAATGACGTTCAGCAGCGTCGTCTTGCCCGAGCCCGAGGGACCGGCCAGCGCCGTGAACTCGCCACGCGCGATCTCGATCGTCACATCTCGGACCGCGTGAATCTCCTCGGCCTCCTGGTGGAAGGTCTTCCAGACATGTTCGGTGCGAACGGCGGAGGTCGTTGGGTCGGTCATGATGCGCTGCGGCTACCGATCGAACTTCATCGATTCGGTCACGTCGATCCGGGCCGCTCGGATGGCCGGATAGATCGAGGCGACGGTGCCGATGAACAGGATGAACGTGATCGACTGGGCGAATCGGCTCGGCCGGAAGAGCGGAATGATGACCGGGTCGATCACCACGCCGGAAAAGGTCATCTCCTCGCCCATCATCCCGGAGAAGTCGAGCCCGTCGCCGAAGAAGTACCAGGTCAAGAAGGCCCCGAGCGCGATGCCGATGACGGCGCTCACCGCGGTCAGCGACAGCCCTTCGAACAGCACGACCGCGCCAGTCTGCCCCGGGGTCAGGCCGAGTGCCTGGAGGACGCCAAACTCGCGGTGCCGGTGCATGACCGACATGAGCACAGTGTTGACGATGCCGAACCCGATGATAACGAACAGGATCCCGTAGACGAGGTAGTTGCCGAAATCGTCGATCGCCACCGCGGCGGCGAGTTCGGGCATCGCCTCGCGCCAGCCGATCACTGCCGCTTCACCCTCGGCGATCGGGTCCCGCAGTTCGGCCCTGAGCGTCCGCACGAGGCCGGACACCGCGGCGCTGTCGGCAACCAGGACCCCGATGTTGGTCACGTCCTCGCCCGACCCCAGCCATTCGCCCGCGGTGGCGAGCGGCATATGGATCAATGACTGATCGATCTCGGGGACACCGCTTCGGTAGATACCTACGACTCGCACGAGCTGCCCGGCAATCTCCTTCTGGGCGTCCTGTGCGGTCAGCACAAGGCGCGAGTCGAGCCGGAGGCCGAGCGCCTCGGCCAGCGTCACCCCGACATAGGCGGCCAGACGGTCATCGGGCTCCAGGTACCGACCCTCGACCGTCTGGTCGTCGATCGTGCCGAACGCGGCTTCGGCGACCGGGTCGACCGCCATGATCCGGGCAGGTCGTGCACCGGCCGCCGAACTGGCCATGCCGGTGACGGTGAGCTTCGCGGACGCGGTCGTCACCTGCGCGGCAACAGCCGGCGACCGGAGTACCGCCTCAACCGCGTCGCGGGCCGCGGCCGGTAGACGATCTTCAAGTTTCCGACCCGATCGGAAACGCGGGTGCTCGATCGCCACGTGCCCGCTGCCCATCCTGACGCCGGAATCGATCCACTCCTCGTGGGTGCCATCCCCGAGCGACAGCGAGAACATCAGCGTCCCGCCGCCAATGACCATCGCCGACGCGGTCAGAATCGTCCGGCGCAGTTGCCGGCGCAGATTCCTGAAGGCGAGCGTGACGAGGACGCCCAGATGTTCCATCACGACCCCGAAAGCGTGTCGGCCGGGGGCACGCGTGCCGCGCGCACGGCGGGATAGATCGCCGCAAGGACGGCCGTCGCCAGCAGTGCGAACGCCGCCTGCGTCCAGACGACGAAGTTGTATTCGACGCGCAGCGACGGCCGCATCAGCGCGCCCATCAGCGTGAGCTCGCCGTACAGCCAGCTCATGTCGGGCGGGGCGTTGTGAAACCAGACCATCAGCGGAAACGTGACCGCGGCGCCGACCAGCAGGCTGATAACGGCCATGCCGACCGCTTCGTAGAGCACCGCCAACACGATCCGGGACGGCGTGGTTCCGAGGGCCAACATGACGGCAAACTCCCGCCGGCGCTCGAAGGTCGCCATCAGCATCGTGTTGGCAACGCCGAACATCGCGATGAGGAACACGACCGCGAAGATGATGAGGTAGAACGAGTCGATCAGCGAAACGTACTCGACCATCTCCGGCCGCAGCTCGATCCACCCAACGACCTCGGGCGCTGCCTCGCCACCCGTCAGGGCCGCCGCCAGCCGGTCGGCCGTCTCCTGTGCGACCCAGGGGTCGGCGGTCGACACCGACACCTCGTGGATCCGGCTCGGATCGAGCGTCAGCAGAATCTGGAGATCCTCGAGCGCGAACACCGAAAAGGCGGCGTCCAGCTCGGCCAGGCCCGTCCGATAGATGCCGGCGATCTGGAACAGACCGTTCCCCAGCGAGCCGTCGGCCCCAGGCGCCATCACCACCAGTTCATCGCCAACACCCGACTCGAGCTGACGCGCCAACTCGACGCCGATCACCACCTCGTTCCGTCCCGTCTGCGGCAGCCGTCCCTCGACCAGTTCGTCGAGAAACCGGCTGAGGCTGGTCTCGAGATCGGGATCGATCCCCATCAACATACCGGCCGACGTCGACTCGCCCGAACTGAGGAGCCCGCCGCCGTAGACACGCGGCGCCGCGGCCACGACCGCGGGGTCGGCCAGCACCGTGGCGATCGTCGCCTCGACGTCGATCCCCTCCCGCCCGCCGATCGTGTCGTAGAGGCTCCGCTCCGGGCGGTAGTCGGCGTGATGGATTTCGATCTGACCGCTCACCAGGCCGGTGGCATTCTCGACCATCTCGGCGGAGATCCCCTCCGCCCACCCGACGATGAACACCACGGCGAAGTAGCCGACACCGAGGCCGAGGGCGGTGATGACGGTGCGCTTCGGATGCCGCCCGAGATTCCGCCACCCGATGCGCCACCAGGCGCCGCCGCTCATCAGTGTCTATCTCCGTCGCTGGAGAGTCTGGAGGGAGAAGAACGACCGATCGACGTCGATGTCGAACTCGAGGCTCTCGTAGATCACGCTCGTCCGCTCGTTCGGCTTGTCGGCGGGCACCATGTCCATCACCGTCGGCACGGTGCGACCGCCGAGATCCTTGAACTCGCTGAACCGCATCGTCCGCGCGAGTTCCCCGTCCTCATCGTAGTACCTCGCCCAGAACGGCATGTAGTCGCTCCGGCGAACCCGATAGTCGATATGACCCCAGACCACGGCGACCTCCGGCTTCGGGGTGAGCCTGAACTCCCACACCGCGACCCCGTCTCGATCGCCGTCGAACATCAGCTCGATGTCGAAGTCTTCGATGAGCTGACTCTCCTTGACCAGATCGTCGTTCGTGAAGTGCGAGCCCATCCAGGCGCCCGACATCATCGACGCCGGGATCTTGATCGTCCGATCGACCTTGGGCAGGTAGTTCCAGATGTCCCTGTCAGCCATCAGCGTGGCGGTCCCGGCCTCCCGGGCCGGGGAGCGGACGCGGACGAGCGAGTAGTCGGTACCCATCGACCACAGCTCCATCACCAGCTCACGCTCCCAGTGCTCGGTGACGATGTTCATCCGCGAGACGCCGTGACTGGAGTCGCCCCGCATCACCCGGTCGACGCGCGCGATGATCTCTTGCGGCGTGAAATCGGTCTGGGCCAGGGCCGGCGACACGAGCCCCAGCGCGACCGCGGCCGCCGTCAGGATCGTGGGTGTTCGAAACATCGGTCTGATTCTCCTCCTGGGGGAAACATCTCAAGGCCGCGACGCGGGTGCGGTGTCGGCAGCCATCAGGATCGAGAACGCTCCCGCGTCGTACTCGACGGCGCCCGAGCCGCTGGCGGTTCCGTCGAGCGTCCCGTTCCGGACCGCCGCGAACGCATCCCGCAGCTCGATCAACCGGGCCGGGTCGGCGACCGGCGTGGTGAGTGCCTGGGGCTCTCCGGCGTCCCGCGACAGTCGATAGAGTCCCCCGCCGACCGAGCCGGAGACGATCAGGTCTTCCCGGCCCCAGCTGGCTCCCTGACTGATGAACGGAACAAGTGCCAGATCGACCGCCGGCCCTCCCAGGATCGAGACCATCCTCAGATCTCCGCTGCCTGTCTCGAAGCCGATCCATTGACCGTCCGGCGACACGAACGGTTCAGAGCCACCGTTCGTGGCTCTCAGCGATGTCACGTCGAGCTGATCGAGTTGACGCACGTACAGCGGAGCGGCCGAAGCTTCCGGCGGCCGCCCCCCGGTAGACGACGAAGCGCCCATCGGCCGAGATCGCTAGATCGGGCCTGTTAGTCCCGATTCGCACTGGAGGGACGTCGTCGATCGTCCATCGCGTCACCGGCGCTGGCACCTCGCTCTGACGCATCATCGACCAGACGCCGAGGCCGCCTAGCGCCAGTGCGATGAGCAGCGCGGCGGCGGCGATCACCGGGCGCTGCCAGAGGGCGGCCTGGGCAGGCGCGGTGGCCGCCGCGGTTTCCTCGACGGGCGCCGCCAGCGCTTCGTCGAGGTCTAGCTTCACGTCGCCAATGTCACGCGACCGTTGCACGCGGTCCTTCTGGATGCAGCGGCCAAGCACGCGCCTGACACCGCGCGGCGTGTCAGAAGGAAGGGACGCGAGATCCAGGTCGGTCTTGAGGCCCGCCGCGAGCGTCAGCGAGATATCCGTGCCGCCGAACGCCTGCTGGCCCGTCAACATCTCGAACAGGACGACGCCGAACGCCCAGATGTCAGCACGCTTGTCCACCTGCTTCCCGCGCGCCTGTTCCGGCGACATGTAGGCTGCTGTCCCCATGATGACGCCCATCTTCGTGGCGGCCGCCGTCATCGTCATCGTCGGGGAGCTCGCCGCTTCCACTTCGGTCTGCTCAGGCTCCAGCGCCTTGGCGAGCCCGAAGTCCAGCACCTTCACCGTGCCGTCGTCTCTGACCTTCACGTTGGCCGGCTTCAGATCGCGGTGGATGATCCCCCGCTCGTGGGCGGCCTCCAGGGCTTCAGCGATCTGGCGGGCGATGGGGAGCGCTTCGACGAGCGGGATCGGGCCCTGGGCAATCCGATCCTGGAGCGTCGGGCCTTCGACGAGTTCAAGGATGAGCGCCGGCGCTTCCCCACTCTTCTCCAGGCCGTAGATCGCCGCGATGTTCGGGTGGTTCAGCGACGCGAGAACCTTGGCTTCACGCTCGAAGCGGGCCAAGCGTTCAGGGTCGGTGGCGAACGCCTCTGGCAGCACCTTGATCGCGATGTCGCGATCCAGCGTCGTGTCGTGCGCTCGATAGACCTCGCCCATCCCGCCCGCACCGATCTGGGCGGTGATCTCGTAGACGCCGAGCTTCGTGCCGGGCTGCAGTGGCATTGATTGAAGAACGAGGAATTATAGCGGGTGTAGGACAATCCTCCGGATTGCCCGTTGGCGCCCCTCAAGGGGCGCCCCACCGGTATGTTCTTGTTCGGTGGCGCGGGCCTCTAGGCCCACGAATGGCCCGGCGAAGCCGCGGCTTGAATGAAAATCTTGGTAGCGGTACGGGGAATCGAACCCCGGTCTCGTGGCTGAGAACCACGCATCCTAACCCCTAGACGATACCGCCACGGGCAGATCGGAGCATCAATTTTAGCAACTAGCCTGCGAACGGGTCAACATGCTGGGCGCTGGACTCGTGGCCCATCGAGCCCGATAGTTGGGGTGATGTCCCTATTCTCGAAGTTTCTGGTGTTGCTGCTCCTGCTGGCCGCGGCAGCGGGCGGCGCCTACTTCCGCGCGGGCAGCGCGGTCGGGCCGACGATTGCCGTCAACGGCCCGGCGCAGTACGTCGGCCGAACCGCCGTCCTGGACTTCTCGGTGGAAGCCCCCGAGGGCGCGCTGACGTCCATCGAGGCGGTGCTCGCGCAGGGCGAGACGGTGATTCCGCTCTTCGTGCTCACCGATCCGGGCGCGGCGACGATCGAACAGGAAACCGCCGAGCGGATCCGGATCGTTCGTGAGTTCGACCGCGACACACTCCCCGACGTCAGGGAAGGCGCGGCCGAGCTGATCGTCACGTCAGTCCGACCGGTGCTCTATGGCCTGCGGGAAGCTTCGAGCGCGGTAACCCATCCACTGGAACTTCGGTTCACGCCGCCGCGCCTGACGGTTCTGTCGACGCAGCACTACGTGAACCACGGCGGCGCCGAGATGGTCGTCTACCGGGTGACGCCGACTGACGTCGACTCGGGCGTCGTCGTCGACGGGCGGTACTACCCCGGCTTCCAGGCCGACGGTGCGGGCGTCACTGGCGCGGACGAGTCGATGCGCGTCGCGTTCTTCGCCCTGCAGCACGACCAGGAGCTGAACGCACCGATGCGGGTCACGGCGCGCGATCCGGCCGGCAACACGGCGGGCGCCGACTTCGACCACCGCATCTTCCCGAAGAACTTCCGGCGGAGTCGGATCAACGTCGGCGACGACTTCATCCAGCGCGTCGTGCCGGCGATCGCCGAACAATCGTCCGACGCGCGCGCGTTGCTCGCCGGCGTGCCCGAGGACGATCTGGTCGCGCAGTACGTCGCGATCAACGGCGGTCTCCGCCAGGCCAACGCCGACTATCTAGTGACCCTCGCTGAGAACACCGAACCGCGCATCCTCTGGCAGGGCCCGTTCCGCCAGCTCGGCAACTCGCAGTTCGAGTCGGGGTTCGCCGACCACCGGATCTACCTGCACGACGGTGAGGAGATCGATCGGCAGGTCCACCTCGGGTTTGACCTGGCGGCGACGGCCAACGTGCCGATTCTGGCGTCGAACCACGGCGTTGTCGTCCACGCCGATTTCCTCGGCATCTACGGCAACTGTGTCGTCATCGACCACGGCATGGGGCTACAGTCGCTCTACGCCCACCTCTCGTCGATCGGGGTCGCCGTGGGCGACGCGGTCGAGCAGGGCCAGGAGGTGGGCCGGAGCGGGATGACCGGCCTGGCGGGCGGCGACCACCTGCACTTCACGATGCTGCTGCACGGCCGGGCGGTGACGCCGGTCGAGTGGTGGGACGGCCACTGGATCGAGGACCGGATCGCCAGGAAGCTCGCCCTGGCCAGCGCCCGCTGAGCCAGCCCCACCTCGCCGGCCCGGACTCTCGCACCTGCAACGGTTTACGGAAATCGACGGCCTTTGGTATCATCCGGGTTTGGGTTTGCCGCGAGACGACGCCTGAGTGGCCTGCGGTATCTTCGTTTTCCTCTATTCGCACCAGGAGAGTCTTCAATGGATGCACGAAAGTCGTGGCTGCTGGCCTCGATCATGGCGTTGGTTCTGACGGTGGCATGCGGTGGTGGCGGCGGCGAGGCTCCGGCCGAGTCGGCGGCGCCAGCGGCCACGGCGGCGGCCCCGGTCGACGCGGCGGCGGTCGGCAATATCACCGGCACGATCATGCTCGAGGGCACGCCCCCCGAGGCCGAAACGATCAGAATGAATTCTGACCCCGTCTGCGCGCAGGAAGCAGGCGACGACACGTCGACCGAGTACTACGTCGTCGGCGATGACGGTTCGCTGGGCAACGTGTTCGTCTACGTGAAGGAAGGCCTCGAGGGTCGAACGTTCGACACGCCGAGTGAACCGGTGATGCTCAACCAGGAAGGCTGCCGCTACACACCGCACGTCTTCGGCATCCAGGTCGGCCAGACGCTGACCGTGATGAACGGCGACCCGACGCTGCACAACATTCACGCGACGCCGGCGAACAACAGCGAGTTCAACACCGGCCAGCCGATCGAGGGGATGACCTTCGACGCGCAGTTCGACACGGTCGAGGTGATGGTGCCCTTCAAGTGCGACGTGCACGGCTGGATGAACGCCTACGCGGGCGTCCTCGAGCACCCGTACTTCGCGGTGAGCGATGGCGGTTCATTCGACATCAGCTCGCTGCCCCCGGGCGACTACGTCATCGAGGCGTGGCATGAGATTCTGGGCACCCAGACCCAGAACGTCACCGTGGGCGAGAGCGAGACGGTCGAACTGTCGTTCACCTTTTCGGTCAGCTAGCAACTCCAACGAAGATGGCGGAGGGGTTACTCCCTCCGCCGTCCTCGCCTTCCCGCCCGCCTAACAACGCATGACCTGGCTCCACCGGTTCGCGCTTCTCGTCACCGCCTCGACGCTGCTGTTGGTCACCGTGGGCGGGCTGGTCACCAGCACCGACTCGGGCCTCGCCGTCCCCGACTGGCCGAACACCTACGGCTACTTCATGTTCAGCTTCCCACTGTCGAAGATGGTGGGAGGGATCTTCTACGAGCACGGCCACCGGCTCATCGCGAGCACCGTCGGGCTGATGATGATCGGCCTGGCGTTCTGGATTTCGAGGACGGACGACCGCCGCTGGATCCGACGGCTCGCCTGGACCGCGCTGGCCGCGGTCGTCCTGCAGGGCACGCTGGGCGGCATCACCGTCCTCTACTTCCTGCCGGCGCCGATCTCGGTCGCGCACGCCGGCCTGGCGCAGATCTTCTTTTGCCTGACGGTATCGCTGGCGCTGTTCACTTCGGCCGGCTGGCGCGGAGGCATCACCACGGGCGCGGACGCAGGCGTGACCGGTGACCCGACCCTGGCGCGGTTGGCCATCCTGACGCCGGCGCTGGTCTACGTGCAGATCCTCATCGGCGCAACGATGCGCCACACCGACGCCGGGCTCGCGATTCCCGACTTCCCGTGGGCCTTCGGCCGGCTGACCCCGCCCGAATGGAGCGGCCCGATCGCAATCCACTTCGCGCACCGCGTCGGTGCGATCGTCGTGACACTGGCGATCGCGGCCACGGCCGGCCACATCCTGGCGCATCATCGACGGTCCGCGGTCACCCGGTTCGCCTGGCTTCTGCTCGGCTTGGTCACGGTGCAGTTCACGCTAGGAGCCCTCACCGTCCTCTCGGAGCGTCACGTGGGCATCAATACGGCCCACGTCGCCACCGGTGCGACGCTGCTGGCGGTGTCGGTGCTGCTGGGACTCGTCGTGCACCGCCGCCGCTTCGCTGACGCGCCCGAACCGGCGCGAGTCGACACGACGGCCGCGATGCCCGCCGCGCCGGGAGCGATGCGATGAAGACCGGCGCGGTGGCACTGGAGAACCCGCGAAGCCGCGTCGCCGACTTCGTCGCCCTCACGAAGCCGCGCCTCAACCTCCTCGTCCTGCTCACGACGACCGTTTGCTTCTACCTCGCCCTGCCGGGCACCGACGCGCAGTGGCTGATCGTGCCGACGCTCATCGGCACGGCGCTGGTGGCGGGGGGCGCCGCCGCGCTCAACCAGGTCTACGAGCGCGACGCGGACGGCTTGATGCTGCGGACTCGGTCGCGGCCGCTGCCCGACGGGCGGCTGTCGGAAGCCGAAGCCCGGCGATTCGGGATCGCGCTATCGGTCGCGGGCATCGCCGCGCTAACCTACGCGCGCCCGCTCGCCGCGGGCCTGGCGCTGGGAACGCTCGTGAGCTATGCGCTAGTCTACACTCCACTGAAGAAGCGGACGTCGTTCGCCATGGTCGTGGGCGCGGTGCCGGGCGCGCTTCCGGCCACACTGGGGTGGGCCGCGGCGAGTGGCGCGATGACCGTCGAGGCCTGGGTCCTCTTCGGAATCGTGTTCTTCTGGCAGATTCCACACTTCCTGGCGGTTGCCTGGATGTACCGAGACGATTTCGCCCGCGCCGGATTCGCGTTCCTGCCGGTCATCGAGCCGAGCGGCCGGCGAACCGCCCGCCACGTCCTGCTCTACCTCGCCGCGCTGCTCCCGGTGAGCCTTGCGCCCACCTGGATTGGCATGGTCGGCACGACCTATCTGGTGGGCGCGTCGCTGCTCGGCCTCGGATTCGCAGGCCTGGCCGTACGCTTCGCGTGGGACCGGTCGGGGCGAAACGCGCGATGGCTGTTCCTGGGCTCGATCGCCTACCTGCCGCTGCTCTGGGCGCTGCTCGTGGCAACACGATTCCTCGGCTGACGTCCGGGACTGGCCGATGCTCGAGATTTCAGACCTCCCAACGCTCAACGCCACACTGAACGCCCTCTCGGGGACACTGCTCGTCGCGGCCTACGCGATGATCCGGCGCGGCGACATCGTGAGGCACCGTGCGCTGATGCTCGGCGCGTTCTCGGTATCGGTCCTGTTCCTCATTTCCTACGTCATCTACCACGCCAACGCTGGCTCCCGACCGTTCACGGGGACCGGGCCGATTCGCATCTTCTACTTCGCCATTCTGATCACGCACATCGTCCTGGCCGCGGCGGTCGTTCCGCTGGCGATCGTGACGCTCAGGCGCGGCCTCCGCCGGGACGACACCCGGCACAAGGCGATTGCGCACTGGACGTTTCCGATCTGGCTCTACGTCTCGATCACCGGCGTCATCGTCTACGTGATGCTGTACGTCCTGCCCACCTGATCTGGTAGGATCACTGGGGTTCTCCTCGGCTCAAGTACCCCACGCATCAGGCCTCGTCGCGCAAAGAGTTTTCGATGCTTCGAAGGGGTCCCATCCTGTGCGTCGCTGCGGTACTGGCCCTGCTGGGCTGGCAGGTAACCGCTGACGTTGCCGGGCTGAGCTTCCAAGCGACGATCCGCGCCGAGGCGGTGTCCCCGCCCACCGCGGCACAGCCGGCGAGCGAGGCCCAGCCGATCGACGAGCCGGCCTACCCCGCCTGGTGGTCGGCCAGCCCGCCGCGGCTCGCCTCCTACGGCTCGGTCGTCATCGCCGCCCTGCTGCTCCTACTCTGGGTGTACCGACGGCATCTCTACATCCTGCACTGGACGGGAAGCTGGCTGCTCCGCGCGGCGGGCACCTTCGGCGGTTCGATCAGCGCGACAGCCGGCTCGCTCGGTCTGGCGCTCCTCAGCATCTTCCACCTGCTCAGCCTCGGTGCCGCGCTGCTGCTCGTCGTGAGCGCCGACACCTACCGGGGCGGCTCGGCGCTCAATCGGAAGTATGCGTGGGGGCTCGTGCCGCTCGTGATCTGGTTCGTCCTGGCACCGCTGGGTTTCGGCCGAGAGGCCGCTGTGGTGCCCGGGTACCTGATGTCGGCCGCGCTGCTCGGCACGGCAGCATTCGTGTTTCTCATCGGGATGCGGCGCGCACGCGCACTCGGCGCCGTCGTCGTCGGCGCCACGTTAGCGCTCGTGGCATTCTCCCACACCGGCATCGCCTTTTCCGCGGCGAGCGGTGGCGGCGACGCCACTCGAACTGCTCGCGGTCAACGCTCTCCTGCTGCTCTTCGCGGCGCTCGGGATGCACCTGCTGGTCTTCGAGGAGATGACCTACGAACTGCGCGCGACCAACCGGCGCCTCGAGCGAGCGCGCGGGGAGCTGCACGAGAAGGTCATCACCGACCCGCTCACGACCTGCTACAACCGGCGCTTCTTCGAAGAAGTGATCGGGCGTGAGCTGCAGCGCCGCCAGCGGTACCAGACGCCACTCTCGCTGCTCTTCCTCGACATCGATCAGTTCAAGGCGGTTAACGACACGTTCGGCCACGAAACCGGAAACCTGGTGCTGCAGTACATCGCATCGTTCCTCAAGGAGCACGTCCGCGAGGCCGACTACCTGTTCCGATGGGGCGGCGACGAGTTTCTGGTCCTGATGTCGTGCGAGCTGGATCAGGCGATGCAGAAGGGCGTGGACCTCAAGGCCGACTTCGCCGCAGCCGCGGAAACGGCGAAGCTGCCGGCCGGCGTCGGCTTGAGCTTCGGCTGCACCGAGGTGCCACACGGCACCGAGGATGTGATGCCGCTGGTCAAGGAAGCCGACCGGCTGATGTACGAACACAAGACGGCAACCCGACCCCGCCGGAAGAGCCGCCGCGCCTAGGCCCCGGCAGGGGCACCTCGTCTAGTAGTACAGCAGGTACTCCGCCCTGAGCCGCCGCCAGGCGGCCTCGTCCGTGATCCAGCCGCGCGCGATGGCGGCCGGGTCGTCGCCCGCCTTGATCCGGTCGAGCGTCGCCTGCGACCCGACGAGCCTTGCGGCCGCATCGATCTCGAACACGTCGCCGTAGAGCGCGTGCAGCGCGGCGGCCACTTCCAGGCCGACACGCACCGGCACGAGCGCGTCGCGGTCGGTGACGATCATGTGGACGCCGCCGCACTGCTCCCCTGCGTGCTTACTGCTCTCGGGCGTGAAGATGACCGGATAGAAGCGGATGCCGGGAAGATCCCTTGCGTTCAGCCGGTCGGCCAGCGCGACGCCATCGACCCAGGGCGCCCCCACCTGCTCGAACGGCGTGTCGGTGCCCCGGCCGACCGAAACGTTCGTCCCCTCGATCGCGCCGATGCCGGGATAGAGGGCGGCCTGATTCAGGTTCCGCATGTTCGGCGACGGATTGATCCACGGCTGGCCGGTCCAGTCGAACCAGGCGTCGCGGCTCCAACCCGTCATCTCCACGACCGACAGGTCGGCGCCGATTCCGCGCTCGCCGTTGAAGAGCCGCGCCAGCTCGCCGAGTGTCAGGCCATGGCGGATCGGCATCGGGTGGTAGCCAGTGAAGCCTATGGCAGCGTCGTCTTGCACCGGCCCTTCGATCGCCGTGCCGCCGATCGGGTTCGGCCGGTCGAGAACGACGACAGCGAGATCCTGCTCGGCGGCAGCTTCCATGACGTAGGCCAACGTCGTCATGTAGGTGTAGAACCGCGTGCCGATCCCCTGGATGTCGAACACCAGCGTGTCGAGCCCGGCGAGCGTCTCGGGCGCCAGCCGCCGCGTCTCGCCGTACAGCGAATGAATCGGTAGCTCGGTGCGCTCGTCGCGACTCGACGCCACCGCCGAATCAAGAACCCCGCGGATCCCGTGTTCCGGACTGAACAGTGCGACCAGTTCGACGCCGTCGGCCTCGTGCAGCAGATCGATCGTCGTCCGGCCGTCGCGCGCCTGGCCGGTGTGGTTGGTGACCAGACCGACGCGTCGCCCTTGCAGCCTCGCGAACCGCTCGGCGCGCAGCCGATCGATCCCGGTCGCGACCGGCGTCGGGGCCGGGGCCACGCGTCGTCCCGATGCCCCGAAGGCGGTCGCCGCGCCGACCGACCGTCCGGTCCCAGCCGGCAGGTCGACGAGCGCGGCCGCCGCGACCGTCGAGACCCGCGCCCGTAGCGCGACGACGTTGCCGGTGCCGTTGGGATGGACCCGATTCGACAGGAAGACGACGTAGGTCCCGCTCGACGGGTCGAGCCAGAGCGACGTCCCGGTGAAGCCGGTGTGACCGAACGAGCCGATCGGCAGCAGTTCGCCTCGGTTCGAGGAGAAGACCGAATCGATGTCCCAGCCGAGGCCGCGGCGGTTCGGCTGACTCGCCGGCGTCGAGACGGTCGTCATCCGCGACACCGTGAGTGGCGCCAGCACCCGCACGCCGTCGAGCGCGCCGCCGCCGAGCAGCATCCGGCAGAAACGCGCGAGGTCGTCGAGTGAACTGAACAGCCCGGCGTGGCCAGCCACGCCCTTCATCCGCCGCGCCGTCGGGTCGTGCACCGTGCCGCGCAGCATGACGGCATCGGGACCCTCGCAGGGCCAGCCCAGCGGCGGGCACGCCTCGGTCGGCGCGATCCGCGGCGCGAGCGAGGACGGCGGGTTGAACATCGTGTCGTCCATGCCGAGCGGACCGAAGATCCGTTCGCGGACGTAGCGATCGAGCGGCAGGCCGGAGACGTGCCCGACGATCTCACCGAGCAGGAAGAAGTTGATGTCGCTGTAGACGAACCCCTCGCCTGGTGGCGCGAGCAGCACCTCCTCGGTCGCGCGGCGGATGGCGACCTCGGTGCCGTCGAACTCGTCCTCGAGTGGCAGGTCGGGCCGAAGACCCGACGTGTGCGTCAACAGGTGGCGGATGGTGACGTCGGACTTGCCGTAGCGACCGAACTCGGGAATGAACGCGGTGACTCGATCGCTCAGCCTGATCCGGCCAGTCTCGACCAGCTGCATGACGCTGGTCGTCGTGGCGACGACCTTCGTGAGCGAGGCCAGGTCGAAGACGGTGTCGAACGTCATCGTCTCGCGTGTTGGCGAGAGCGACCGGTTCCCGAACACCTTGCGGTAGACGATCTCGTCCCCGCGTCCGACGAGGACGGCGGCACCCGGGAGCTGGCCGGCGGCGATCGCTTCCTCGACGAGTGCATCGATCCGCTCGAGCCGGATCGGGTCGGCGGTCTGCGCAGCGGCCGGGCCGGGCGCGGCGGTCCACGTCCAGAGCGCCAGCGCGCACGCAACCAGGCAGGCGTGCCGGCGTGGGCGCGCGACGACAAGGCGCACGAACGAAATCGGGTTCGACATCCCGGCAACTCCGACCGGCGGGCGCCTTTGAGGGCGCGGATTCTGGACTATACTGACAGCATCCGCGAAATCGAACCAGCCTGCTCCCGCGCGGGGCGGATCAAGAGAGCGACCGATGCGCACCACGTTAGAGACTCGCCGCCTCGTGCCGCTGCTGGCTGCCGTCTGGCTCGTCCTCGACGCCGGAGCGTTCGCCCAGACCCGGGTCGTCGGAATGGTTCGGGACGAGAACAGCGAACCGATTCCGGGCGCGACAATCACCGCCGAGAGCACCGAGCGCACCTTCACGGCCACGACCGATGGCGACGGCAACTTCGGCTTCGTCACACTGCGGCCGGGCAACTGGGTGTTCACCGCCAGCGCTCCCGGCTTCACGCCGTCGCAGATGCGGCGGCGGATCCGGGAACTGGTACGAAACCCGGAGGTCGACTTCTTCCTGGCCCGCGGCGCCTACGGCGAGCGGTTCGGCGCCGTGGCGCACGTCGACGCCGTCGATCTGCTGCAGCAGCTGGAGGCGGCCGAGGAACTGTACGTCGCGGAGCGGTATCCCGAGGCGATCGCCGCCTACGAAGCGTTGGCGACGCTGGTCCCCGCGCTCACGACGGTCAAGATGAAGCTGGGCGACGCGTACCTGATGACCGAGCAGTACGCCGAGGCCGAGGCGGCCTACGAAACGATGCTGGCGGCCGAGGTCGACCTCGACCTGACGCTGAGCCGGCAGCTGCTCTACAACTTCGGCGACACGCGACTGGCGCTACAGGGCGCCGACGGCGCCGTCGGCTGGTACTGGCAGGCCCACGAGGCCGACCCGGCGTGGAGCCAGCCGCTGCTAAAGCTCGGCGAGATCGCCCTCGATGCGGGCGCCCAGGCCGAGGCCCGGCGCTACCTGGAACTGGCGGTCGACGCCGAGCCGGGCTCGGAAGCCCAGGCCGTGGCCCGCACATTGCTCGAACGGTTGCCGCCACTCCAATAGTCGGCGCCTCGCGGGAGTCATGGCCTCCAAGCGGAAGCGGCGCCTGAAGGAACCAGCCGCCAGCGATCGCCGAGGCTGGCAGCGCCCGACCGCCCTCGCCGCCACGGCCGCCACTCTCGCAGTCGTTTCCCTCCTTGCGTGGCTGACGCTAGGTCCGCCGCCACCGCTGGCACCCGCGCCTGGATGAGCTACCTCAAGGTGTCGCTGCGCCGCGATCCCTCGCCCCCACCACCGGTTTGCTCCTGCTCGAGGTCCAGCTCCATGATGCTGGGACTCCACGTCCGATCGCCGAGCAGGTGCTTGACGAAATACTCCGCCCGCAACCAGAACCAGTAGTCGCCCATGTCACCGTACGCGTGCCGTTGCCCGGGGAACATGAAGAAGTCGAAGCGCTTGTTGGCGCGGATCAGCGCCTCGACCATCCGCAACGTGCCCGCCGGGTGGACGTTGTTGTCGATGTCCCCAGTGGTCAGCAACAGGTGCCCCTTCAGATTCTTCGCGAGCTCAGAGTTCTTCTCGATGTCGTACTCAAATGTAATGTTGCCGTCATCGTCCTCGACCTCTTGGACGCCATGGTGTTTTTCGGACCAGTTCTGATTGTAGACGTCATTGTTGTGGTTGCCGGACGACGAGACGGCCACCTTGAAGAAGTCGGGGTACACGAGCATCGCCGCGGTCGACATGAAGCCGCCGCCCGAATGGCCGTAGATGCCCACGCGGTCGATGTCGATGAAGACGTGTCGATCGGCGAGCTGCTCGATAGCGGCCTTCTTGTCGGCGAGGCCGTAGTCACGCAGGTTGCCGTAGCCGTAGTTGTGGTACCACTTCGATCGGGCGGGGTGGCCGCCCCGATTCCCCACGGTGATGACGATGAAGCCGAACTGTGACAGCGCGACCTCGGACGGACGGCTGGCGAACGCCTTGGCGACACTCTCGGTCTGCGGCCCCGGGTACACGAAGGCGATGATCGGATATCGCTTGTTCGGATCGAAGTTGAACGGCTTGTACATAACACCGTACAGGTCGGTGACGCCATCGGCCGCCTTGACCGTGTACGGGATGGGGAAGTCATAGCCGGCCTCCTCCAGCTTGGAGAAATCGGCTTCTTCGAGATCCATGACCTTGTCACCGCTCGCATCGTACAGCGCCGACGCCGGAGTGGTGTCGACTCGCGAGTAGTTGTCGACAAAGAAGCGGCTCGATTCTCCCATGACGACTTGGTGATCGAAGTCGCCTGGGCTGAGCAACTGAAGGTCGCTGCCGTCCAGATTCACCCGGTAGAGGTGCCGATAGTAGGGATCCTCCTCTGGCTCGCGCCCGTTCGCCACAAAGAAGACGACGCCGCTCGCCTCGTCGATACCGACGACCTCTCGGACGGAGAAGGGCCCCTCGGTGAGCCGGTTCTTCAGCGCGCCATCAGCGCCAAAGCGGTACAGGTGCGCCCAGCCGTCACGCTCCGACCACCAGAGCATGTCGCCTGAGGCGAGGCGATCGAGGCGCTTGGTCTCGATGTAGGTGTTGAGTCGCTCCTCGATCAACGGACGGACTTCACCAGTGACCGCGTCGGCCACGCCGACGTCGACCTTGTGCTGGTCGCGACTTCGACGCCAGAAATAGAACAGATCGGAATCGTCGGACAGCCAGAGGTCGCGGCGCGGCCGGTCGCTGTCGGGATAGATGAACTGGCGCGCGTCGAAGACGAAGAGCCGCTCGTCCTTGAAGCGATCGGCATGGACCTCGACCATGTTGCTCGTCGAGAAATCGTAGAGGAGGATTTCGGACTGAGCGACGTGTTCCTCGCCCGGTAGGTCGTACTTGTAGGTTTCGAGCTCCGGGCGCTCGTTGCCCACGGAATGGACGACCCACAGGTCGCCGGACTCGCGCCGGTCGTTCCGCACGATCGCGATGCGCTTCGAGTCGTTCGACCACGTGACGTCGGCTGGCTTGCGTCGGTCCTTGTTCTTCTCGCGCTCCGGGTCGGTGTCGCCACGTTCGCGCACGGCATAGCTGTAGTGCACCTCACCATCGGTGGTGAGCGCCGTCTCGTCGACTTCCACAGACTGTTCAGCCTCATCGGCTTCGCTGATCTCGTCGGTCTCATCAGTCTCGTCGTCGTCTTTTCCCCGCCGGGCGTCGAGGATCTTCTCGTAGTCTTCGCCGCTCATCGTGTAGAGGTTGTCATGTCGGGCGAAGACCACGATCTGGTCATCGGGCGAGACGCTGGCCCACTCCGGATGGTCGTCAGGCGCCTCCCAATCTTCCAGCTGCCGGAGCGTCCGCGTTTGCACGTCGTACTCGAAGTGGAACACTCTCTTCTTCGCGCGTCGTCGCTGGTCCTTTTGGTCGTCTTCCTCTTGTTGCTCCTCCTCGACCTGTTCCTCGACCTCGTCTCGCTCTTCGTCCTGCGACGATTCGACCTCGAACTGCAACGTGTTCACATCGATGAACTTGATACTCTGGATCGGCAGGTGTCGCCCGTCCCACGGGTCTTGTGTGATGCGCGTGAGCTCGGCGGCAATCCGGTCGTTGTCGAAGATCAGACGCTTGGTTCGTGTTGCCGGGTCGACGAGATAGAAGGACTTCCCGTCCGAGGTCTCCCACTCGTACCAAAACTGGTCGCTGCCCTCAATCCATCGTGGCTCCACCGTCGTGCTGTATGTGAGTCGGCGCATCTTGTATGGGGCGAAGCGGGCCGCGAGCCGGTAGTCGGCCGTCGTGACGCGGGCACCCTGTGGCTGGGTGACCTCACTCACGGATTGGGCCGACAAGGCCACCCCGGCGACGGTCACGATCGCCACGAGAACAAGGCACCGGCCAGACCGATTCACGGCTGACGACGGGAGCGAGACAACAGGTTGTCCGAACGGGTCATGAGAGAGATAGCGCGCCATCGGTGTGCCTCCGTGGAGTCGGCGAAGTCGTTTCAGGAACTCACTGGTGTTGGAGAAACGGTCTTGCAGAATACTCAATCTGGGAGGTCACGGTCGAGCTTGGTCTCCCGTGCCTGGCTGTGCCCTGCCCCCCTTGGTGGTCCATTTATGTATGAGAGAGGTCGGGTCAGATTTCCCCTCCCATGAGCCAGCCCGGTCGGCGGTCTCCTTCACCACCACGAGCGCCAGCGCCTGATCGGCGCTGACCGTCCGCAGGCGGCGGTGTTCCAGCTCCAAGGCCCTGAGCCGCTTCAGATGATTC
>PCAK01000029.1 GCA_002730525.1 Acidobacteriota bacterium
CCAGTAGTTCCGCATCCAGCCGGTCGCTCTTGGCGTCGTGCTCGGCAATCAGCCGCACCCGCCGCGCATTCGCGACGATGACATCACAGCCCGCCGCCGTCAGCGCGCGGCTCAGCTCACATCGACCTTGAAGTGGTAGCTCGCCATCTCCATCCCCTCGCGCTCGTAGAATCGGTGCGCCTCCTTGCGCCAGACGCCGGAATCGAGATGCAGTTCGTCACAGCCTTCGCGTCGGGCGAACTCGACGAGCCAGGCGAGCAGTTCGCGGCCGTGGCCCTTCGAGCGCTGGGCTGATGAGGTGACGAGGTCTTCGACGTACAGGTAGCGGCCCCACGCCAGATTCTCTCCGAGCCGAAACCCCGCCGCGGCGACCGCGATGCCGTCGGCCTCGCCCAGCGCCAGCCGGTATCCTGTCGCTTCCTGCACACGGATGCGGGCGACGAACTCGGCTTCGGCGATCGCCGGGCGCAGTTCGCGCATGACGTGGCAGCAGCAGGCGATGTCGTCGTCGGATTCGGCCAGGCGGATCGTCATGTCGAGTACTCGTGAAAGCCCTGACCCGACTTGCGGCCGAGGCGACCCGACGCCACCATCTGTTCGAGCAGTGGGCACGGCCGGTACTTGTCGTCGCCGAGGCCGCCGTGCAGGACCTGCATGATGGCGAGGCAGACGTCGAGGCCGATGAGGTCGGCGAGCCTGAGCGGGCCCATCGGGTGGTTCATGCCGAGCTTCATCACGGTGTCGATCGCATCGGCGGTGCCGACTTCTTCCATCAACGCGTAGATTGCCTCGTTGATCATCGGCATCAGGATCCGGTTCGCGATGAAGCCGGGGCAGTCGGCAGCCTCGACCGCGGTCTTGCCGAGCCGGCCGCAGAGCGCGGTCGCGGCGGCCATCGTGTCCGGCGACGTCGCCTGTCCTCGGATCAGTTCGACCAGCGGCATCAATGGCACCGGATTCATGAAATGCATTCCGAGGACCCGCTCCGGTCGCTGCGTGGCCGTGCCGAGGGCCGTGATCGAAATCGACGAGGTGTTGGAGGCCAGGAATGCCTCTTCGCCCGCCAGGCCGTCCAGGGTCGCGAAGAGTGTTCGCTTCGCCTCGAGGTCCTCTACGATCGCCTCGACGACGTAGTCGACCTCGGCCAGCGGATCGAGGTCGGTCCCGGTCGAGAGCCGACCGCGGGCGGCGTCAGCCGCCGCGGCTTCGAGCGCGCCCTTTCCGACGAGCTTGTCGAGACTGCGGCCGATGCGGGCGACGGCACGGTCGAGGGCGGCAGGTTCGACGTCCTGGAGGCGGACGCCCAGGCCGGCCTGCGCGAAGACCTGCGCGATGCCGCTGCCCATCGTGCCGGCGCCCACGACGCCGACGGTCTGAATCTCGGCCACGGCTCATCAGCCTACCCGATCCTTGGTAAGGTGAGGTCCGTCGTCGGAGCACTGCAAGCAAGGAGGAAAGATGACCAGACGACTGATGTTCGTTCTAGTGACCGTCACGATGGTGGGGGGTGCGGAGTGGATTGTGCCGACGGCCCGGGCCGGGGCGCCGTCGCTGCAGGAGGCGTCGGGCGGCGAGCGGACCGTCTGGTACTTCTACCGTGTGAAGTGGGGCCACCAGGAAGAGTTCCTCGATCTGTACCAGAAGAACCACTACCCGGTACTCAAGGCCCAGCTCGGCGACCGGGTCACCGGCTTCAAGGCCTACATCCCGACGTATCACGGCGACGGGCGAGGCGACTGGACGTTTGCGACCGTCATGACGTTTCGTGACAGCGAGGCGCTCATGGCGCCGGCGAACGACGTGGAGATCGCGCGTGGCCTCTTCCCGGATCTCGACGCGTTTCGAGCTGAGGAGCAGCGTCGATTCGAGATTGTCGACGCGCACTGGGACGTCCCGCTAACGGAGGTCGATTTCGAGACCCGCGTGCCGGCGGGGCCGTAGTAGAGGATCGGGCGGCCTAGCCGCGTTCTACGGCGAGCGCGACACCATTCCCGCCGCCGAGGCAGAGTGAGGCGATGCCGCACTTCGCGTTGCGGCGCTGCATCGCGTAGAGGAGCGTCGTCAGAACGCGCGCGCCGCTGGCGCCGATCGGGTGGCCGAGTGCGACGGCGCCGCCGTGCACGTTGACCCGCGCCGGGTCGAGGCCGAGTTCACGGGTGACGGCGACGCCCTGCACCGAGAACGCCTCGTTCAGTTCCACGAGATCGACGTCGGTCAGGGCCCAGCCGGCCTTCTTCACGACCGCTTGCACAGCTTGGACCGGCGTCATCATGACGAGCATCGGCGCCAGGCCGCTTGTGGCCTGGGCGACGATGCGCGCCAGCGGCGTGATACCGAGCGCCTCGGCGCGCGCGGCCGACATGACGACGAGCGCCGCGGCGCCGTCGTTCACGCCCGGGGCATTGCCGGCGGTCACCGTTCCATCCTTGGCGAAGGCCGGTTTCAGCGCGGCCAGGGCCTCCGCGGAGGCGTCGGCGCGGACCGGCTCGTCCGCAGCGAAGCGGATCGGATCGCCCTTGCGCTGCGGGACGTCGACGGCCAGGATCTCGTCCGCGAACCAGCCATTGGCGGCGGCGGCACTGGCCTTGCGGTGGCTCTCGAGCGCGTAGGCGTCTTGTTCCTGCCGAGAGACGGCGTAGCGGGTCGCGACCTCCTCACCCGTCATGCCCATGTGGCAGTCTTCGAGGGCGCACCAGAGCCCGTCGTGGACCAGGGTGTCCACGAGCGTCCCGGAACCGAGGCGGAGGCCCTCACGCATCCGCTCGACGACGTAGGGCGCGCGACTCATCGATTCCATCCCGCCGGCCACGGCGACGTCGATGTCACCGGTGGCGATCCCCTGCGCAGCGAGCATGACCGCTTTCAGCCCGGAGCCGCAGACCTTGTTGATCGTTAGGGCGGCGACGGCGTCGGGCAATCCGCCGCCCAGCGCAGCCTGCCGGGCTGGGTTCTGGCCCAGGCCGGCCGAGATCACGTTGCCCATGATGCACTCGTCCACGGCGGCGGGTGCAATGCCGGCGCGGCGCACCGCTTCGCGGACGACGTGCGCGCCGAGCGTCGGGGCCGGGAGATGCTTCAGGCTGCCCAGGAACTTGCCGGTGGGCAGGCGCACGGCCGAGGCGATCACCGAATCACGCAGTGTGTTCGTCGTCATCTGTCGTCGCCGCCGACCTCCGGCTTCGGCTCGCCGCGGCGGCGTCGGCGCGGGCGCTGTTCGACCGGGGCACTCACGGTGAGCCGGGCCACGCGTTCGCGGCCAAGCATCGAGCGGAGTCGCTCGAGGACGAGTGGTTTCGACCGGAGCACCTCCCGACGCCAGTGCTGATCGCTGGCGTGCACACGCATCGTTCCGGTGTCGGTCAGCGTGGGGGTCGTCGCGCGGGCGATGGCGTCGCCGACGGCGGTGCGCCAGGCGAAGGCCACCTTGGCCGGCGAGTGGGGTTGACGGCTGAGCAGGTCGGCGAGAGCGCCCGGCACGCAGTGGTGGAGCGAGAGCATCGGATCCATCGGGTCGTCCGAGCGAGATCGTATCATTCACCGATGCGTCTCCTGCTGGCATCGAGATCGCCGCGACGCGCCGACCTGCTCGCGTCGGCGGGATACGCCTTCGACGTGGCGCCGGCGGATGTCGACGAGACGCCCAGGCCGGATGAGGCGCCGGAGCCGTACGTGGCGCGGCTGGCCGCGGACAAGGCGGAGGCGGTGGCGCGAACGGTGGCCGACCGGTTGGTGCTCGCCGCGGACACGGTCGTCGCCGTCGATGGGGAGCTGCTCGGCAAGCCGCGTGACGACGGGGAGGCAGGCGCCATGCTGCGGCGGCTATCCGGGCGGGCCCATGACGTGCTGACCGCGGTGGCAGTGCGGTTCGAGGGCCGACACGCCGACGGCGTCGACACCACGCGAGTCGAGTTCCGGCAGCTGTCCCCTGTCGAGATCGCGCGCTACGTCGCGTCGGGTGAGCCTCGCGACAAGGCCGGGGCCTACGCGATTCAGGGCGGTGCGGCCGATTTCGTTAAACGGATCGACGGGTCCTATTCGAACGTTGTCGGGCTGCCGCTCGGCCTCGTGCGAGAACTGCTTAAGCGGTCGGGTGTGCCGGCGGCCAAGCGGCGTGGCGGCGACGGGGCACAGGCCGGATCCGATTGACGGGCTGTGGTGTACGGGCTATTCTTTCGACAGAGGAGTGGTCGCGATAAGTCCTTCGCCATGAGTCACAAAGCCGTCCGCGTCGGAATCACGTCGGTTGTTCTGGCCCTGGCTTTCAGCGGCCTGCTCTGGTCCACGCTCAGCGAGGGGACCGAGTACTACAAGCACGTCGACGAGGTCACGGTCGACCCGGCGCTGTGGGAGGGCAAGAAGCTCCAGGTGCACGGGTTCATCGTCGACAAGTCGATCATGCGTCGCCCGGACAGCCTCGACTACCGCTTCGAGATCGAGAACAACGGCGAAGTGATTCGGGCGGAGTACAGCGGCATCGTGCCTGACACGTTCCAGGACGGCGCCGAAGTCGTGGTCAAGGGCCAGCTCGGACCCGACGGGTTCGTCGTGGCGGCGAACGGCGTGATGGCCAAGTGCCCGTCCAAGTACGAGCCGAAGGCCGGCGCGCCCTCCACGGCGGCGACGTACTCGGGCGGCCAGTAGGCCGGTAGCCCGTGCCGGCGTTCCCGCGTCTGGCGTCGCGGAGCCGGAGCCCCGCGCTACACTTCAACTCCTATGGCTTCCTTAGGGTCCACCACTCTTCTTGCGGCCTTCGTGGTCTGCGCCTACGCGGCCATCACATGCTTCGTGGGCGGCCGTCGCCGGTCGCCGCGCCTCATCGAGAGCGGCATCGGCGCGTTCTACCTCCTGACCGCGCTGATGACGGCGGCGTCGGCCATCATGGTGCACGCCTTCGTCACCGAGAACTACGCGATCAAGTACGTCGACCGCTATTCGGATTCGGCGCAGCCGCTGTTCTACAAGCTGACGTCGTACTGGGGCGGCCTGGACGGCTCCCTCATGTTCTGGGTCTTCCTGCTAGCGGTGTTCGGCTCGATAGCGGTCGCGGCGAACCGGGAGCGCCAGCGCGAACTCGTCCCCTACGTGGTCACCGTCATCGCGTGCGTGCAGATGTTCTTCCTGCTCGTGATGGTGGTCAACAACAATCCGTTCTCGACCTACTTGACCGCGGCGCCCGCCGACGGCCGGGGGTTGAGCCCGCTGCTCCAGAACCCCTACATGGTGATCCATCCGCCGTCGCTGTACATCGGGTTCGTCGGCATGACGATCCCGTTCGCGTTCGGGATGGCGGCGTTGATCACCGGGCATCTCGACGATTCGTGGCTGCGCGCGGTTCGTAGCTGGACGATGTTCGCCTGGATCTTCCTCTCGTTCGGGCTGACGCTCGGGATGATCTGGGCCTACGAGGAACTGGGCTGGGGCGGCTACTGGGGCTGGGATCCGGTCGAGAACGCGGGCCTGCTGCCGTGGTTCACCGCGACGGCGTTCCTGCACTCCGTGATGGTCCAGGAGCGGCGGAGCATGCTGCGCGTCTGGAACGTCACGCTGGTCATCACCACGTTCTTCCTGACGATCTTCGGCACGTTCATGACGCGGTCGGGCGTGGTGCAGTCGGTCCATGCGTTCGGAGAGGATCCGCAGCTGGCGATGATGTTTGGCGTGTTCATGGTGATCATCCTGGTCGTGAGCTTCGGGCTGGTCATCTACCGGATGCCGCTGCTGCGGGCGCGACACGAGCTCGATTCGTGGGCCTCACGCGAGGCGGCGTTCCTCCTGAACAACTGGATCCTCCTGTTCTGCGCGGTCTTCGTCCTGTTCGCCACGATGTTCCCGACGCTGAGCGAGGCGGTCAGGGGTGAGCGGCTCACGGTGGGCCCGCCGTTCTTCAACAAGTGGATGCTGCCGATCGGCCTCCTGTTGCTGTTCTTGACGGGCGTCGGGCCGCTGCTGGCGTGGCGGAAGTCGAGCGTGGCGAATCTGCGCGAGCAGTTCACCTGGCCGGTCACGTGCGCCCTTGTCACGTGCGCGGCACTCTACGCGCTCGGTTTCAGGATCTGGTCGTCCGGCATCTGCTTTACCCTCTGCGCCTTCGTCTGCGGCACGATCGGGCAGGAGTTCATCCGCGGTACCCTCGTACGTCAGGAGGCCACCGGCGCCGACTTCCTCACCTCGGTCATTGGGCTGGTGGCGCGATCGCGACGGCGGTACGGCGGCTACATCGTCCACATCGGGATCGTCCTCATGTTCCTCGGCTTTGCCGGTGAAGGCTACAAGCTCGAGGAGCAGGTGCTGCTGAGCCCCGACCAGCAGGTCGAGGTCGGCCCCTTCGTCGTGCGGCACGAGGCCGTCACGGTCCGTGACGACGGGCAGAAGCAGATGATCACGGCGCGGATGAGGGTGTTCGAGGACGGTGAGGACGTGGGGATGATGTACCCGGCGCGGTGGTTCTTCCGGAAGCACGAGGAGGAGCCCACGACCGAGGTCGCGATCCGCCGCAGCATCTCCGAGGACCTCTACATCGTCCTGGCCGCGTTCGACATGCAGGATCAGTCGGCCAGCTTCCAGATCACGGTGAACCCGCTGGTCAACTGGATCTGGTTCGGGTTCGGGATCATGGCGCTCGGGACCGGCATCGCCCTGCTGCCGGAGCGGGCGTTCTCGTTCGCCACGGCTCGGTTCCCGGAGGGGGCCGCGACGACGTCGGTGCTCTTCCTGGTGCTGGCCTTCGGGCTGGCGTCGTCGCCGTTGCACGCGCAGCACGTCGAATCGGCCCAGACCGTGCCGATCGTCCCCCAGAGCGATACCGAACGCGAATTGCACCGCGAGATCGTCTGCATGTGCGGCACGTGCGGTCGGAAGCTGGTGGGCGAGTGCACCTGCGGTGTGGCGGCCATGATGCGCGAGGAGATCGCATTGCTGGTCGACGAGGGCAAGACGAAGGACGAGGTGTTCGCCTACTTCATCGAGAAGTACGGCAGCCAGGAACCGCTCGCGATGCCCCTCGATGAGGGCTTCAATCGCCTGGCGTGGCTGTTTCCCTACCTCCTCGGCATGTCCGGGGCCATTGGCGTCGGCGCGATCGCACTGCGCTGGTCGACGCGCGAGGCCGCCGACATGCCGCTGGCCGCCGGCGTTCCGACCGACGCCGACGCGCAACTGCTGGTGCGCCTGGACGATGAACTCCGAGACCTCGACTGACCGTTCCACGTTCCGGCCCTGGCATTTCTTCGTTCTCGGCGCGCTCATGGCGGCGACGGCCGGTGTGTTGCGATCGGCCGAGACGCCGCCAGCCGCCACCATCCTCCTGAGCCTCGCCATCGGTGCGGCCGCGCTGTGCGGCCTGGCCCTTTTGCGCACGCTCTGGCCGTTGGCGGGCGTTGAGTTCGGCGTGGATGGCGGCGCCGTCAGCAACAGGGCGCGGGAGGCGATCGAGCGGGAAAAGGCGCTCGTCCTCCGGTCGATCAAGGAACTGGAGTTCGACCGAGCGATGGGTAAGGTTGCCGACGAGGACTTTCAGGAGATGGCGACGCGCTTGAAGGCGCGGGCGATCGGCTTCATGCGTCAGCTCGATTCCGGTACGTCGGAGTACCGGGACCTGATCGAGCGGGAGTTGCAGGCGAGGCTAGCGTCGCCCGGAGCGGGCAGTTCGTCCAGGGCCGCGTCGTCGGCGCAGGACGCGTGCGACGAGGCGGATGCCTGCGAAAGCTGCGAGACGGTGAACGATGCCGATGCGAAGTTCTGCAAGGAGTGCGGGGAGACGTTGAGATGACCGGCCGCGTGCGGAGTCGAAGGGCTGCCGTCGCCCTCTTCATACTCATAGCGCTCGGCGCGACACCGGCGCTCGTGGCGCAGGTCGCCATGCCGGCGCCATCGGAAATGTCGGGCATCCCGCTGCCGTCGGGCGATCTTCCGAACGGTTCGGTGAGTGTCCGCCTGGTTCGCGAAGAACTCGGGAACAACATCAGCGGCCATCCGGTCGATCTGCACGTCGCGGGCGACACCCGAACTGTGTCGACCGATGAGGACGGTCGGGCGCTCTTCGAGGGGATCCCGGCCAGCCTGGTCTCGGTGTCGACGACCGTCGACGGCGAGGCGCTCGGATCGGGCGCGTTCAGGGCGCCGGTGCAGGGCGGTGTCCGCGTGATGCTGGTCGCCGGCGTCGGGGCCGCACCGCCGGCACCGGCGCCCGAGGCGCGTGAGGGCGAGATCGTGTTCGGGGGCGACACGCGCTGGATCGTGGAGATGTCCGACGAAGCCGTGGAGGTCTACTACCTGCTCGAGGCGTTCAACAACAGCAGTGCCGCGGTGGTGGCCGCGACGCCTGTCGCGTTCGAGTTGCCGTCGGGCGCGGAGGGTGCGGTGTTGCTGGAAGGCACGACCACCCAGGCGCGGCTCGACGGTCGACTGGTGTCGCTCGAAGGGCCGTTGTCGCCCGGACGGACGACGCTGAATGTGGCCTACATTCTTCCGTACTCGGGCGGGACCTTAACGATCGAGCAATCCGTGCCCGCGGCCGTCGAACAGGTCGCTGTCGTGGCGGAGAAGCGCGGGGAGATGCGACTCAGCTCTCCGCAGATCACCCAAGAGCGTGAGATGAACGCCGAGGCGGGCACGTTCTTGGTCGGCGGCGGACCGCGCCTGCCGGCCGGCGGGATCCTCTCAATTTCGCTGAGTGGCCTGCCGCATCACAGCCGCGTGCCCCGGTGGGTGGCGCTCGCGCTCATTGGCGTCATGCTGGTCTGGGGGTTCTGGTCGTTGAGTACCGAGCCGCGCGGTGCGGATGGCGACCGCCGACGCACGAGCCTGGCGTCGAAACGCGAACGGTTGTTCGACGACCTCGTGAACGTCGAGATCGACCATCGGGTGGGCAAGCTGGCAGCCGGCCCGTATACGAAGCGCCGCGACGAACTCGTCTCCCAGCTGGAGCGCCTCTATCGGCGCCTCGAGCCGGCGGTCTCTTCCATGCCGCGCGGTACTGCGGGACTTCCGGGCTGACGCGGCCGCCCACCGGGACCAGCGACGGTGTCACTCCCATCCGCGACGATCGGCCAGGCGTCATCGGTCGACTTCGACCGACTCGTGTTCGATGACGTATCGCGGTACTTCGGCCGGCGGCGCGCGCTTGCGCACGTCTCGTTCGAGAGTTGTGCCGGCGAGGTCGTCGGACTCGTCGGGCCCAACGGCGCGGGGAAGTCGACCGTGCTCGCGCTGGCGGCGACAACGCTGCAGGCGTCGAGTGGTCAGGTCTGCTACGGCGACCGGTCGGCCGCGGAACTCGGCCCCGCTCTGCGGGGGCGGGTCGGGTTGCTTGCCCATGAGTTGCAGCTGTACCCGGAGCTGACCGCGCGGGAGAATCTCGAATTCTTCGCGGCGCTGTTCGGTCTCGACCGGGTGGCGGAGCGGTCGGTCGAGGCGCTCGAGCGGGCCGGTCTGGGGTCGCGTGCGGACGATCCGGTGAGCGGATTCTCCCGCGGCATGCGACAGCGCGTCGCGCTCGAGCGCGCCCTCCTGCACGACCCCACCCTGTTGTTGCTCGATGAGCCATTCACCGGCCTGGACGAGGCCTCGGCGGAGGTGCTGATCGAGCGGTTGCGGACGCTCAAGGCGGCTGGCCGGATCGTCTTGCTGACGACGCATGATTTCGAGAACGCCGAAGCGGTCGTGGATCGGGTGATGTTGCTCAAGGCAGGCCGGGTGGCGGCGATCGACTCGTCCACCGGGTCACTGCGAGACCGCTACCGCCATGCGATGCGAGGCGAGGCTGTTCCGGGAGGCGCCGTATGAGCCGCTTCGCGCAGGTCGCGTGGCTGGTGATGCGCAAGGACTTGACGGTCGAGGCGCGCAGTCGCGAACTGCTCCTGACGACGTTGTTCTTCGCCGTGTCAACCGTCCTGGTGTTCGCCTTCGGGTTCGTGCGCGACGGCCGGGCGGTGGAGGATGCCGCGGCGGGTATTCTGTGGATCGCGATCGCTTTTGCCGGGACGCTTGCGTTGGGACGGACTTTCGAGCGGGAGCGCTATCATGACGTGCTCCACGCGCTGCTGCTCGCGCCCGTCGACCGCCCGGCGATCTATGTCGGGAAATTGCTTGGCATTGTGGCGCTGCTGGCCGCCGTCGAGGCGGTCGTCGTCCCGCTCGTGGCCCTGCTGTTTCAGGCCGGTCTGTTTCGGTACCCGCTGCGGGCCGCGGCGCTGCTGGGGCTCGGGACGATCGGGTTCGCCGCGGTGGGCACGCTGTTTGCGGCGATGCTCGTCCGGGCCCGGAGCCGTGACGTGCTGTTGCCGGTCCTGTTGTATCCGATCACCATCCCCGTGATCATTGCTGGAGTGCGCGGCACGGCCGCGCTGCTGCAGCCCGAGCCGGATCTGGCCATGGCGGGCGCGTGGACCGGGATGCTGGTGTTCTTCGATGTCGTTTTCATCACGCTTTCGCTATGGACGTTCGAACCCGTCATGACAGAATGACGAGACTGACGCCATGACACGACGACTCTTCGGTCCGCTGATCGCCGTCGCGACGCTGCTGTTTGCCGGGGCACCTGTGTTGATCGCCTGGGCGCCGTATGAGTCGACCATGGGGCTCGTGCAGAAGATCTTCTATTTCCACGTGGCCTCGTGGGTGATGATGTTTCTCTCGGCCTTCGTCTGCGGCGTGGCGAGCGCGGTGTTCCTGTTCAAGGGGCGGGTGGCGGCGGATCGGGTCGCGGCGGCGGCGGCCGAGTTGGCGGTGATCTTCGGCCTGATCGGTCTCGTGACCGGACCGCTCTGGGCCCGCAAGGCGTGGGGCGTCTGGTGGCAGTGGGATGCGCGGCTGACCATGGCGCTCGTGCTCTGGATGATCTTCACCGCCTACTTGCTGCTTCGCGAGTACGGCGGTTCGGGGTCGGAGAAGCTCGCCGCCGGCGTGGCGCTGTTCGGCTTGGCCAACGTGCCGTTCGTGTACTGGTCGGTGAATGTCTGGCGGACCATCCATCCCACGACGAACGTGGTCCCCACGCTGGTGCCCGGGATGGCTGGCGCGCTCTGGTGGAGCCTCGTCGCGTTTCTGCTGCTGTACACGGCGGCGATGATGGCGCGGGTGAGGCTCGAAGGCCAGCGCGCCGCGCTGGATCAGCTGTATCGAGATCTGGACGACTGGGGTGGGCAGCCGCACAACGAGGGGTGAGACAGGCGATATGCAGATGCGGCGACGGATGCTGATATTGACGCTGACGATCGTGACGACGTGCGTGACGGTGGCCGGCGGCGAGGTCCGGGGGGCGGGGTGGTCTGCCGCTCAACCGGCGCAGCAGGATGAGTTCGTCCCGATCGATGAGCTTCCGCCCGAAGATCAGCTTCCGGCGGCGCCGCTGTTGGTGGCGGCCTACGCCTTTGCGTGGGTCGCCATCTTCGGCTACCTCTGGTCGATCTGGCGCCGCTTGACGAAGGTGGAGCAGGAGCTGGCGGAACTCGCGCGCCGCGCGGCCGAGCGGTAGCCGTCGGCCCACTTCCCGCCGACGGCCTCGCCGCGAGTCACCACGATGGGCGCCATGACCGCCGGGCACTTCCTGTTCATTCCGGCGGTGCTGCTCGTGGGCATCGTGTTCGGCTGGATCCTCGGCTCTCGAGCGGCGCGGGATGCCTATGCGGCCGAACTCCGTCGACGCGAGGAGCGGGCGGCCCGCAAGGCGGCTCGCGACTGAAGTCTACCGACCCAGGCCGAGACGGTCGGCCAGGCTCTCAGGCAGCCCTGCCTCCACGATCTTCCGCTGTGCCGCGTCGATCGGATAGACGACCCGCCTGAGTTCCACTTCGCTCCGCTCCGAGTCGAACGTCGCGAACGCCGCACGCGGGTCGCCATCGCGCGGCTGACCGACCGATCCCGGATTGACCAGGTGGCGCCGGTTGGGGCGGATCGCCACGGGGAGGCGCTTGTCGAGGTCGGGTCCGATGACGCCGAGGCGATCGCCGTCCCGCTCGAAGACGACGGGGACGTGCGTGTGTCCGAAGAAGCAAAGCGGCCGCTCGGCCGCGTCGAGTGCCTGCACCGCATCTTCCATTTCGAAGATGTAGACGTCCTCGTCGAACGGCGTGCCGTGGCAGACCTCGACTCGTGCGTCGACCATCACGGGTCCGGCGACCAGCGCGGCGATGCGGTCGCGGTTCTCGGGCGTCAGCGACTCGCGGGTCCATCGCACTGCCTGCGCGGCCAGGTAGTTGAAGGCTTCGGTGTCCTCCAGTCCGGCCGCGACCTTGTCGTGGTTTCCTCGAATGAGCACGTCCGGCGCCAGGTCGAAGATCCGGTCGACGACCTCGTTCGGGTTGGCGCCATAGCCGACCAGATCGCCAAGGACGAGCAAGCGGTCGTAGGAGTCTCGCGGCGCGGCGTCGAGAACGGCGTCGAGCGCATCGAGGTTGGCGTGGATGTCGCTGAGGATCAGGTAGCGCATCAGGTCCCTAGCCAGTCGATCGCCCGCTCGACCAGTTCGTCCACGGGCGCACGGGCCGCGTCGAGGCGCAGATGGGCCTGAGCGTAGGCCGATCGCCGCACCGCGTACAGCTGTTCGAGTTGTGCCCGGCTGCTCGCCAGCGGGCGGCGATTGTCGGGTGGAAGCCGAACCACGATCTGCGCCAGGGGCACGTCGAGCCAAATGGAGGCGCCATTCCCATTAATGAGCGCACGGTTGTCGGGATCGAAGAACGTTCCGCCGCCCGTGGCGACGACCGCCGGGCGGATCGGCAGCAAGTCGACCAGCACCGCGCGTTCGACACTCCGAAAGTACGGCTCCCCGTGCGCCTTGAAGATCTCGCTGACGGTCATCTGCTCTCGCGCCTCGATGCGGTCGTCAACGTCCTCGGCGGGCCATTCGAGACGCTTGCCAAGCGCCCGGGCCAAGATCGACTTGCCGGCGGCCATAAACCCTACGAGGTAGATCTTGTCTGCACGCACGGAGGATGTCGAGGACTGTGAAAGGGGCGGGCCTACGCTCGCAGTGATGTCAATGTCTCGAAGAAGTCTGGGTACGACACGGTGACGGCATCGGCGCCGAGAATGGTCGACGGTCTCTTGGCGCCGAGTGCGGCGACGGCAAAGGCCATCACCAGCCGATGGTCTCCCGCGGCGTCGGCGGTTCCACCGGAGACGGCGCCGCCCGTGATGGTGAAGCCGTCCGGCAATTCGCTGGCCGTGGCGCCAAGCCCGCGCAGCCCCGCCACGAGTGCGGCGATCCGGTCGCTCTCCTTGGCGCGTAGCTCGGCCGCGCCGGTCACTGTCAGAGCGGCCCCAGGGTAGGTGCCGAGCGCCGCGAGGAGCGGGAGCTCGTCGATGAGCGCGGGCACCTCGCTCGGCTCGATCACGACGGGCCTGAGGCTCCGATGGGCGACCGTGAGTCGTCCGATCGGCTCACTCTCGGCGGCGCGATCGATCTCGGTGGTCACCGTGGCGCCGGCGCGGCGCAGCACGTCCAGCAGCGCGGTGCGTGTCGGGTTCATCCCGACGTCCGCAACTACGACGTGCGAACCGTCGCTCGCCGCCGCGGCGATGGCCCAGGCGGCCGCCGAAGAAAAATCGCCCGGGACCTGGACGGCGCGACCCGTCAACGGCGTGCCACCACGCACCGTCACGGTGAGGCCCAGGCGCTCGACGTCGATGCCGAACCCCGAGAGCGCACGTTCGGTATGGTCTCGCGTGGCGGCGGACTCCCGCACTGTCGTGGCGCCGCTGGCGTGCAGCCCGGCGAGCAACACCGCGCTCTTCACCTGGGCGCTGGGTACCGGAGGCGCCCATTCGACGCCCCGCAGGCTGCCGCCCGAGATCGTCAACGGCGGCCGATCGTCGTCGGCGTGGAGGGTGGCACCCATGGCGCGCAGCGGCGCGATGATCCGCTCCATCGGCCGGCGGCGCAGCGAGTCGTCGCCGGTCAACGTGCTGTCGAAAGGCTGCGCCGCGAGGATACCGGCCAGCAGTCGGAACGTCGTCCCCGAGTTTCCCGCGTCGAGCGGCGCGGTCGGCGGGGCCAAGCCTCCGAGCCCGCGGCCCTCGATCTCGACGAGACCGTCGCCCGGTTGCGCGATCTGGACGCCGAGGGCTCGCAGACAGTTAAGTGTCGACGCGCAGTCGGCACCGGACGCGTAGCCGGTGATGGTGGTGCGGCCGGTCGCGAGCGCCGCCAGCAGCGCGTAGCGATGCGAGATCGACTTGTCCCCAGGGCACGTCAACCGGCCGCCGAGGCGCGCAGCGGGCTGCACCACGACATCGGTGGCGGCCAGAGCGGGCATGGAGCGCACTATAACACCGGCGAAACTTGACCGCTTCTGGGGACTGTGTAATTCTCGCCGACAGGTGATGAAGGACGCGAGCAGCGTGCGCCTCGAGCTGTTCAGCGTGTTCGAAGCGCTGGAGTTCGTGCAGGTCGTCTCGGATCGTATCGGAGAGATGGCCGGGTTCGACGAGGACGGAATGCACTGGGTCGGTGTCTCCGTTCGAGAGTGCGTCGTCAACGCGATCAAGCACGGCAACCGCGAGGACCCCAGCAAGCGCGTCACCGTTGAATTCGGTTTCACCCCCCGCACCGATCCCAACGAGATGTACGTCAGGGTCCTCGATGAAGGCGAAGGTTTCGACCCGGTCGAGATCGCCGATCCCCTGGCGCCAGAGAACATTCTGAAGTCGAGTGGTCGGGGAATTTTCTTCATGCGAAGCTTCATGGACGACGTGAGCATGCACCGCGCACCGCAAGGGGGCATGGAAGTGCATCTCGTCAAGAAGCTCCCGGGGCACGCTGACTCGGCGCTCGCCGAGTCGCCGGGCTCGCCGTCCTGATGGTGCCTCGACCGCGGCGCCCCGGGCGGTGGGGTTAGGCCCGAACGCGTCCGTCCCGTCGGCTCCCCTGATGCCGCACCCACCGCTGTTCCTGGCGACCGCGATCGAGTCCGTGCTCCGTGCCGGAGAGATTCAGCTCGCGCATTTCGACCGAGGCGTGCGGATCGACAAGAAGGGCGTCATCGACCTCGTGACGGAGGCTGATGTCGCCGTCGAACGGATGTTTCGGGCGCTCGTCGGCGAACGGTTCCCGGATCACGGGGTGCTGGCCGAGGAGCTGCAGGCCTCGACGCTGCCGCCGGACGGGTCGACGCCGTGCTGGATCTTCGATCCGATCGACGGCACCACGAATTTCGCGCACGGACTCCCGATTTTCTGCGCGTCGCTGGCGTTGGAGATCGAGGGGCGGATCGAGATCGCGGCCGTGTACGACCCGACCCGTCACGAACTGTTCACGGCGGAGCGTGGCGGGGGAGCCTTCCTGAACGGCGTCCCGATGCGGGTCTCGCCGGCAGCCGAGCTCGTGGATTCTGTGCTCTGCACCGGCTTCCCGTACGACGTGCACGAGACGGTCGGTGAGATCGTCGGATTGTTCGAACGCTTCGTCGGGTGCGCCCGCGCGGTGCGGCGGCTCGGCTCGGCGGCGCTGGACCTCTGCTACGTGGCGGCGGGACGCCTCGACGGGTTCTGGGAGCAGCGACTCCAGGCGTGGGACATCGCGGCGGGCGCGCTGCTGGTTGAAGAGGCCGGTGGACGGATCTCGACCTTGGGTGGAGCGGAGTTCGATCCGCACCGAGGCCAGGTGCTGGCCTCGAACGGGCGGATTCACGATGCGATGCTGACGATCATCCGGGATCACGAAGGGCCGTCGAGTTGATGGAGCGATCGGTCGTTTGGCTCCAGGGGTTCGCGATGTCGATCGGCGGGCCAGGGCTGTTCGTGATCGCGTTTCTCGATTCGTCGTTTCTGTCCCTGCCCGAGATCAACGACATCCTGGTCATCTGGATGGTGACCCAGCAGAAGTCGTTGATGCTCTACTACGCGGCGATGGCGACGGCGGGCTCGGTCGCGGGCTGCTTGGCGTTGTATGCCGTGGGCCGAAAGGGCGGTGAGGCGCTGCTCAGGCGTCGATTCTCCGAGGAACAGCTCGAGCGGGCGTTCGCCAAGTTCCACCGATGGGGGATGCTCGCTCTGCTGGTGCCGGCCCTGCTGCCGCCGCCGGCGCCCTTCAAAGTGTTCGTGCTGATGGGCGGGGTCGCAGGGATGCCGCTGGCCAAGTTCACGGCAGCGATCACGATCGGCCGCGGTGCCCGGTATCTTGCCGAGGGACTGCTCGCGGTCCGCTACGGCGATCGGGCGATCGACTTCGTCCGCGAGAACGGCGCGAGCGTGGCGCTGGCGGTGTCGGTCCTGGTGGCAGGGGCCGGGGTGGGCTACGTGCTCTGGCGGCGCCGGCATCTGGCCCCGTCGGCAGACGGCGGATAACTTCAATGTTTCCAGTGGCTTGAGTTGACCCGCCTTGAAACACCCCCTATAATCGACCACGATGGTCCGCGACCTGACAGTCGTCATTCCGCTGCACGATGAGGCGCCCAACCTCGATCAGCTCCATCGTGAGTTGACCGAGACGCTCTCGACGTGCGGTCGCGATTACGAACTGTTGTTCGTCGACGACGGCAGCACCGATGCCACCTTCGACCTGCTGGCGCGGTTCCGGTCGCAGGACCCCAGGGTCAGGGTCGTCCGTTTCCGAAAGAACTTCGGGCAGACCGCAGCGTTCTCGGCGGGGTTCGCCCATGCGACGGGCCAGATCATCGTCGCGATGGACGGCGACCTGCAGAACGACCCCGCGGATATCCCCGGCCTGGTGGCCCGGCTCGAGCAAGGCTACGACATCGTCTGTGGCTGGCGCCGCCGCCGGCACGATACGTGGCTGACTAGGCGGCTGCCGTCGATGATCGCCAATGCGCTCATTTCGTGGTCCACGGGCGTCCACCTCCACGATTACGGCTGTTCGCTGAAGGCGTTCCGCGCTGAAGTCGTCAAACCGTTGAAGCTCTACGGCGAGATGCACAGGTTCATTCCGGCGCTGGCAAGCGAGATGGGCGTCCGGGTCGACGAGATGGTCGTGAACCACCGGCCTCGAACGCGCGGCCGCTCGAAGTACGGGCTGTCACGGACCGTGCGCGTCATCCTCGATTTGATGACGGTGAAGTTCCTGTTGAGCTATTCCACGCGCCCCCTCCAGATATTCGGGCTGCTCGGCCTGCTGATGGGCGGCGCCGGCCTCGCTGTGACCGGCTGGCTGGCGTATCTGCGACTCTTCGGGAATCAGCCGATCGGCGACAGGCCGCTACTCCTCTTCGGTATCCTGTTGATCTTCACCGGCGTCCAGCTCGGCACGCTCGGGCTGCTCGCGGAACTGCAGGCCCGGACGTACCACGAGTCCCAGGACAAGGCCACCTACGTCATCCGCGAGATCCTCGAGTAGCCCGGTATGAGCCAGAGCCGCGGAGGCAGCGGACGATGTGCCATAGCAGGTAGAGGGCAGGAATGAGCGAGAAAGTCAGAACGCTGTCGATCGGCCGGCCTGCTCGGGGTGTCGCTGGTCTTTCTCGCGTTCGAGGTCGACGGATACCCGGCGACGGCGGGCTGCGTGGGGTACTACTTCGCCGGCCAGGCGATTCGTCTGTCACTCGTCGAGGAGAGGGCCGACTTCGTGGAGTGGTGGGTCAACGGTCGACCCGTCGGCTCAGAGGAACTCTGGCATCTGGTCGGCGCGGATACCGTGATCAGGCCAGTATTCGGACGTGACTGAGCGACCTGCAGCCGATCGCGTGGCGGCTCTCTCCGAGTTGCGCGACGCGGCGGGCGCGGGTCGGGGCGGTCGGGGTTGGGCGCTGTTCGCCGTGAGGGCGATCGCCTCGAGCGGACTGCTGGGGTATGTGCTCATGCAGGCCGACCTGGCGGCGGTTGGGGCTGCCGCGCGAGGCGCAACCGGGGGCTGGCTGGCGTTGGCGGTGCTGCTGCTGATCCTGGGCCCGGCGATCATGACGATGCGGTGGCACGGCCTGCTCGCCGCCCAGGACGTTCACCTCCGGCGGAGGGCGCTCTTCGGGTCGCTCGTCGTCGCAGGCTTCTTTAGGCAGTTCCTGCCTTCCACCATCGGCGGCGATGCGGTCCGCGCGTACGACTCGTGGCGCGCCGGCGCATCGAAGTCGGTGGCCCTGACCGTCCTCGTGGTCGATCGGCTGACTGGCCTCGTGGCGTTGCTGGCGTTCATCGTCATCGCGCTCGGCTTTTCCGATCGGATGGCGGCCCGGCTGCCTGGCGCCTGGGGCGTGGTGACCGTCGCCGCGGGCGTGCTTGGCATCGTGACCTGGACGATGTTCGCGCCAGCGTCGTCCTTGGTTCGCCTGGCGGAGCGGACCGTCGCGGGGCTGCCGAGCCTCGTCAGAAGGGTCGGGGAGAAGGCCCTGTGGGCCGCCACGGCGTACCGGAACCGCCGAGGCGCTCTGGCGCCGGCGCTGGGCTGGTCGGGCGTGCTGCAGTTGAACGTCGTGACGTTCTACTTCGCGATCGCCCAGGCCTTGGGGCTGGAGATCGCGTACCACGAGTGGTTCGTCATCGTGCCGATCGCGTTCTTCGTCATGCTCCTGCCGATTTCGATCAACGGTATCGGGTTGCGCGAGAGCGTCTTCATCTTTCTGCTCGGCGCGTTCGCCGTGACGCGTGAACAGGCCGTGGCGTTCGCCTGGATCGAGTTCGGCCTCTTCCTGCTGCACGGGATGGCCGGCGGTGTTTGGTATGCTATTCGCCGATCGGCCTGACCGGGCTCGTACGCGCCGTCGGCGACAGAGGCGGCCGTCCGAAGGGCGCGCCGTAGTGACGATTAAGTCCACCATCGAAACGATGTTGCGTCCGTACCCGCCGCTGTTTCGGCTGGCGTCGACGGCGTATCATCGTCTGCGCGGCGGGATGCGGTCGCTGAACCCCGACACCGTCGACGCGCTCGCGCGCGCCTTCGAACTGGCGCAGCGCGAGGATGCGGTCGCCAGCAGTGCTGAGCCGTTCGGCGACTACTACGAGTTCGGCCTGTTTCGCGGCTATACCCTGTTCAAGGCGTACGAGATCGCCGCCCGTCTCGGTCTCGAGGAGGCTCGCTTCTACGGGTTCGATTCGTTTCAAGGACTTCCGGCGGCAACCGGTCCGGACGCGGGCGACGCACGCTTCTTCGAAGGGCAGTTCGCGTGCTCGCGAGGCGAGGTCGAGCGGCACCTGGCCTCCGCGGGGATGTCGATGGCACGTACCCGTCTGGTGGAGGGCTTCTTCGAGGCGTCGCTGACGGCCGACCTTAAGGCATCGTTGCCGCGACGCAAGGCGCGGATCGTCCTGGTGGACTGCGACTACTACACGTCGACGCGCACGGTGCTGCACTGGCTGGGCAACCTCGTGGGGCCGGGCACGGTCCTGCTGTTCGACGACTGGGACAGCTATGACCTGGAGCCTGGGCTCGGACAGCCTAAGGCCTTCGAGGAATTCCTGGAGGCGCAGCCGACCTTGCGAGCCGAGGCTCTGGGGCCGTACCCGCGCCACGGGGCGTCGTTTGTGCTGCGAGAGGGAGCGTGAGCGGTCTGGCGGACAAGGTAGACGTCATCGATGCCGTGACCGATGCGCGTCGGTCAGCGCTTCGCAAGTACGCGGACTTCTTCGTCGGTCGCGGCGGGCTCGGCGCGCTGCTCGGGTACGAACTCAGGCTGATGGTGGCGGCGAATTGGGTCGGGGCGCTCGGCTACCTGCTGCGCGGACGACTGTACCCTGGCCTGTGCGACACGGTGGGCGCGGGCACGCAGTTCGGGCGTAATCTGACGCTGCGTCATCCCTTCAAGATGCGCCTGGGTGCGCGAGTCGCGATCGACGACGATTGCCTGTTGTGTGCGCGCGGCGCCAAGGCGGTCGGGGACTTCTCCATCGGCGACGACTCGCTCGTGGCGCGAGCCACGATGCTGATTACCAAGGATGGGGTCCTCCGAATTGGCGACGACTGTTCCATCGGCAGCCAGTGCTATCTTGGGTCGTCCGGCGGCCTCGAGTTGGGCGACCATGTGCTGATTGCGTCGCAGTGCTATCTGGGCGGCGGACGGTACCGCACGGAGCGGAACGGAACGCCGATTCGCCATCAAGCGGTCTACAGTCGCGGTCCGGTGCGGGTCGGGAACGACGTCTGGCTCGGTGCCGGCGCGCGTGTGATGGACGGCGTGTCCATAGGGGACGGCGCGGTGGTAGGAGCCGGTTCGGTCGTGACGAAGGACGTCGCGCCGCTGGCGGTCGTGGCGGGAGTGCCGGCGCGGCAGGTCGGAGAGCGGTGAATCCCCGGTGGTGACACGCGGTGGTGACACGCGACGGACGCTGTTCGTGATCGCGTTTCTCGATTCGTCGTTCCTGTCGCTACCCCAGATCAACGACATCCAGGTGATCTGGATGGTCACCCAGCAGAAGTAGTTGATGCTCTACCAACGCGCGAATGTCCTTGGGCAAGTTCACCGCGGCGATCACCATCGGGCGGGGCGCCCGGCACCTCGCCGAGGCGATGCTGGCGGTTCGCTGCGGC
>PCAK01000030.1 GCA_002730525.1 Acidobacteriota bacterium
GAATCTTCTCTTCCGCCGAAAACTGACGCCGGGTCTTTCGACGAATCTCCTGAACGACCTTCTCCGCTGACTTGCCTTGGCTCATGGGGACCTCCTCCCCTGGTGGCCAAGTCTCTCCTATTTCACCGCCTCACTTGGTCCCCATTCATTTGACGCCAAACAGAGGGAGCGAGAAACGCCCCCCCTTTTGGCACCGCCCTGTCGCCACGCTGAAGGCAAAACAGATATGCTCTGAGCGGCCGCCTAGCTCGATGTCGACGGACTAGAGCGAACACTGGGTGCACCCTGACCCAGCCGGCGGCCACTACCCTCCGGCCAAGCGCTGGGAGCTTACCGCACCAAGGCTCCAGACCTCGCGGACTGCACCCCTATTGCACCCCCGAGCAGATCGACAGCGTCTTCGACCGGCTGCATTGCGGCAGTAAGTTGTTCTATTTCAACAAGGTGAGTGGTGGGCGCTAGTGGATTCGAACCACTGACCCCCGCCGTGTGAAGGCGATGCTCTACCACTGAGCCAAGCGCCCACTCGTCCGACCAGTCTATCGGATTTTTCGCGCGACGGCCAGACGACTCACCCGTCAGGATTCGTTGATGTGCGCGGTCAGGAGCGCGAGGATCGCCGCGAGGTCTTCGTCAGCGGCGGCATAGGCCTCGTCGTACTCGGCTGGCGACATCCGGTGGCTACCCGGGTCTCCGTCGAACGACAGCACCTGCCCGCCGCGCGTGGCACTGTCGGCGGCTCCGTCGGTCGGAGCGCGCTGCAACCCGTTGGCGCCGAAGTCGTCGATGAAGAGCCGCGTCTCCAGGACAGACGCACTGCTCAGATCGACGTAGACATCGCGATAGTTCCCCGCCGCGATCTTGACATCGAGCAACTGGGGCGCCGCGTACTCGGCAGCCACGACGAGCATCTGCCGGCCGGAGAAATAGAGGGCCGCCACGTAGCGACCGTCGGTTGCGGAGTCCTTCGCGGCGATCGCCGAGAGGCCCGCGTCGTCCATAGCCTGCCCCAAGGTCTCGGCCGCCGAGGCTGACGCCGACTGGGCCCGCGCGGTGCCCGAACCCCATCCCACCGTCACGACCACGATCGCGGCCAGCAGCGGCACTCGCCCCCACGCCTGTCGGCTTTCCCTCATGATGCCCCCTCACAGAATCCGAGCCTGCCTAGTGCTCCGGTCGAGTCGGACGCCGACCTGAACCGAGAGCGCGTGCGCCGCCGCTGGTGAGCACGCCCGTCGTCATGCGGGCGCATCCGGCACTATCCGATGAAGAGCGGGTCGTCTTCTTCGCTGGGAGTCTTCTCGGGCGTCGGCTGGTCGGGCTGGCTCTGTCGGATCGCGGCCAAGCCGGCTCGCAAGCCGTCCACGAGCGCGAGGCCTTCCTGTGCCGGAGCGATGACGGCATCCTGCACCAGGCCCATCGTCTGGTCAAACCGCTGCGCGCACTCGTTGAACAGGTGGTCGGCCCGTTCGACCTGGGTCACCACCAAAGAGGTCGCCCGCGCCGCGTCGCTGCTGATGTCGTTCAGCCGCCCCACCAGGGGCCTGACTTCCTCGTTCAGCTCGGCCATGACGCCATCCATCTTGCGGCTGAGCCGGTGCATGTGGATGGCCGCGCCAATCTGCAACGCCGCCATCGCCGTCGTCGCCGTCGCGATGATGCCGAGAAACACCAGAACCCAGCCGTCTACACGCCCCCCCCCTTGATGTCCCGCGCGGGCCTCGACCCGCGCGTCGCATCCCATTGTACAGAAATCGGTCGGGAACGTCGCCGTGGCCCGTGGCCCGTGGCCCACATGGCGTGTGGCCCTCAGGCCGGGCTGGAGGAAAGGCCCAGCCCACGCGTCCGGAGGCGCTTCAGGGTGTCCCGGAGTCCCGCCGCCCGCTCGAACTCGAGGTTCGCCGCGGCATCGCGCATCTGCCCCTGCAACTCCTTGATCCGCGCGTCCAGCTCGGCCTGCGTCTTGAATGTCTCAGGTTCTTCGGCCGCGCGCCCTACGGTCACGTAGTCGCGCTCGTAGACGCTCGACATCACGTCGTCAATCGCCTTGACGATCGAGGCCGGGGTGATGTCGTGCTCCTCGTTGTAGGCCTGCTGAATCTTCCGGCGTCGCTCGGTTTCGTCGAGTGCGGCGCGCATCGAGTCGGTGACGATGTCGGCGTACATAATCACTTGACCGCGGACGTTTCGCGCCGCGCGACCCGAGGTCTGGATGAGCGATCCCGCGGAGCGCAGGAACCCCTCCTTGTCGGCATCGAGGATCGCCACCAGCGAGACCTCGGGCAAGTCGAGGCCCTCGCGGAGCAGGTTGATGCCGATCAACACATCGAACTCGCCCCGGCGCAGATCGCGGAGAATCTCGACTCGCTCCAGCGTATCGATGTCCGAGTGCAGGTAGCGCACACGCACGCCCAACTCCTGGTAGTACTGCGTCAGGTCCTCGGCCATCCGCTTCGTGAGTGTCGTGACGAGCGTACGCTCCTTGCGCTCGCTGCGCGTACGCACCTCCTGGAGCAAGTCGTCCACCTGCCCGCTGACTCCCCGCAGTTCGATCGGTGGGTCCAGCAGACCGGTCGGTCGGATGATCTGCTCCACCACCGCCCCACCCGCTTCCTGCAGCTCGAAAGGCCCGGGGGTCGCCGACACGAACATCACCTGGCTCGCTCGCTCCTGCCATTCATCGAAATTCAACGGCCGGTTGTCGAGCGCCGATGGCAGGCGGAACCCGTATTCCACGAGCACCTGCTTCCGCGACCGGTCGCCGTGGAACATCCCCCGCACTTGCGGCACGGTCTGATGGCTCTCGTCGACAATCGTGACGGCATCGTCGGGCAAGTAGTCGAGCAGCGTCGGCGGTGGATCGCCAGGCCCTCGTCCGGACAAATGCCGCGAGTAGTTCTCGATGCCGTGGCAGTATCCGATCTCGCGCATCATCTCGAGATCGAACAACGTGCGCTGGTGCAACCGATCAGCCTCGGCGTGCTTCCCCTCCGCTCGCAGCTTCGGCTCCCACTCGACCAATTCGGCTTCGATCGTCTCGATCGCCTCGCGTGTCCGCTCACGCGGCAGGACGAAGTGCGACTTCGGATAGATGGCCGTCTTGTCGAACGCCCGGCCCGGCCGGCCGCTCACCGGATCGATGCTCACGAGTTCGTCGACTTCGTCCCCGAACAACCCTATCCGGAGCGCCTGGTCCTCGTAGGACAGATACACCTCGATGATGTCCCCGCGCACCCGGAACGTCCCGCGCTTAAACTCGTGGTCGTTGCGCTCGTACTGAATCTCCACCAACTTGCGCATGATCCAGTCTCGCTCGATCCGCTGCCCGCGCTGCAGCGGCAGCAGCATGTCGTAGTACGCCTCCGGCGACCCCAACCCGTAGATGCACGACACGCTGGCCACGATGATCACGTCGCGCCGCTCGAACAGGGAGCGCGTGGCCGAGAGTCGCATCCGATCGATCTCGTCGTTGATCGTCGCCTCCTTCTCGATGTACGAGTCGGTGGCGGGCACGTAGGCTTCGGGCTGGTAGTAGTCGTAGTAGCTGACGAAGTACTCGACCGCGTTGTGCGGAAAGAACCGTCTGAACTCCTGGAAGAGCTGGGCCGCCAGCGTCTTGTTGTGCACCATGACGAGCGTCGGGCGGTTGACGTGCGCAATACACTGCGCCATCGTGAACGTCTTGCCCGATCCGGTCACGCCGAGAAGCACCTGTCGGCGGTCACCCCGGTCGAGGCCGGCGGTCAGTTCAAGGATCGCCTGTGCCTGGTCGCCCTGTAGCTCGAACTCGGATACCAGCTGGAAAGAGTCGCTCACCGTCACACCCTGCGCAATACGCCAGCCGTCGCGCGCACGGCTGGCCCGGCTGCCCCAACCTCAACCGGGCATCGTAGCACACGGGCAGAACGGCGGTGGGCGGGCGTTCTAAGGTTCGGTGGGCAGGTAGGGACCGAAGTATCCGGTGCGCGCCCGGATCGTGGCGCCGCGCAGCTCGGGACGAGTGCCGGAGAGCTTCACCTCGACCTCACGCCAGTCGCCGTCGGTCCCCTGATCCGTCGACGCATAGCCAAACGAGTACCGCGCGAGGATCTCGTCGGCGATCTCACTGTAGATCTCGTCGAGTGGCTCCGCCGTCAGCGGCAGGAAGACCTTTCCGCCCGTGGTCTCCGCCAGCACCCGAATCCGCCGCATAACGCCGGCATTGCCAGGTCGGCTCTTGAGAAAGCCGATGGCGTAGATCGTCACATCTGACGCCTTGACGAGATCGAGCGCGTCGCGATAGCTCAGCTGGCTCCGCGTGTCACCGCCATCGGTGTACAGCACCAGGATCTTCTGGCCGTCCTGCGCGTAGGCCCCGTCGAGATAGACACCCAGCGCGTCGTACAGCGCGGTCCAGCCCTTCGGCTGCTGCCCCCGAATCCGCTCGACCAGGCGCGGAAAGTCCGCCTGCCGGTAGCGCGCCACCCGGACCTCGGTGTCGAAGTCGACGAGTGTCATATCTTCGGCCTGCCGCACCGTATTCAGGAACTTGATGGCTGCCGTACGGGCCAGGCGCAGGTCGACTTGCATGCTCGCGCTGGTGTCGAACAGCAGGCCGAGGTGCAGCGGCGGCGGCGACGCATCCGGCGTGCTGGCGCCGACGAAGTAGCTGACCATCTGCTTGACGCCTTCCTCGTAGACCTCGAAGTCCTCCCTGACCAGATCCGTCACGAAGTTACCGTCACGGTCGACGACGGTCACGCCGAAACGCACGAGGTCGACACCGCTCGTGAACGTCGGCTGGGCCCACACGCTGGACGTGCCGGCCGCGAACAGCGCAGCGGTGAGCAGGAGTGATCGCACGATCGTCGGGTGCATGACTTCGGCGGAGCGCCTCGATCATACTGGAACCGCCCCGGAAGGCAACGTCGAGCGTCCGGGTAGGAAGGGCCCGGCCGCCGCCGTCCGGTCGAGGTCGGCGCTTGCGCCCACCCCCGGTCCAGGTGCGTATAATGAGGGGTTGAGCTTCGGGCGGAGTACCCGTGCCGAAGTGCGCAGATCGCCATGAAGTGTCTCGCCGTCTGCCAGGACGAGGCCGTCGCCAGAACACTGCACCAGGCTCTCGGGCCCACGTTCGAGTTCGTCTGCCTGGTTGACGACCGCTCCCTCGCTCGTCGGCTTCAGGATGAGGGCATCGGCTGCGTGGTCGGTGACCCGCGCCGCATCGACACCTACGTCCAGGCCGACGTGACGCCGCATACCTGCGTCATCGTTGAGGACCCGGGCAAACGCGGCCTGAAGCGGATCCTATCGGCGGTTCAGGACGCCGGGGCGACGCTCGTCTATGTGCTCTGCACACCGCATCATGCGCAACGCGGCTGGACCGACGAACTGCGGGCACAGTGTCCGGACATCACGACGCTCGATCTGGCCGACCTGCTGTCCGGACCGCTGCTGACCGAACTGAGCCGATCGACGACGCGGGCGAAGGTGCAGCAGTACCAGCGCTATTTCGCCGATGCCGACCGCGTGCTGATCCTGCTGCACAACGATCCGGATCCTGACGCCATGGCCAGTGGCCTGGCGCTCCGCAACGTCCTGCGGCGGACGAAGACGACCGCCATCATCGGCGCGATCCACGGCGTCACGCGACCGGAAAATCTCCGGATGGCGAACATGCTGGACATCCACGTCGAGCAGATCGCACCCGAAGCGTTCAAGGACTTCGACCGAGTCGCAACGGTCGACGTGCAGCCGCACTACTTCAGCGGCGCACTGCCCACGGTCGACCTCGTGATCGATCATCACCCGGTGCAGCCCGGCTACACCTCGGTCTACAAGGACATCCGCGCCGACTACGGGTCCACCTCGACCATCCTGACCGAGCACCTGCGTGCGATCGACGTCACCATCTCTGAACGGACCGCGACGGCGATGCTCTATGCCATTAAGTCCGACACCCTGTTTTTTGCTCGACAAACGAAGCGGGAGGACCTCGACGCGTTCACGTATCTCTACCCGCTGGCCGACCCGGCGATGATTCGAAAGATGGAGGGTGCCGAGATCACGCTCGAGCGGATGGAATACGTGCGCCGAGCCATCGAACGCGGCGCGGTGCAGGACCAGGTCTTCACGGCCTTTCTGGGCGCGTCGACCCGCGAGGACTTCATCCCCTACGCCGCCGACTTCTTTCTCCAACTGGAAGACGTGAAGTGGACGGTGATCGCCGGCATTATGGACGGTGCGCTCGTCGTCTCGGTCCGCAATCTCGGCTACTCACGCAACGCCGGCGAGTTCGTCCGGAAGAACTTCGCCGACATCGGTAGCGCGGGCGGACACCGGTCGATGGCCAAGGCGGTCGTCCCGGTCGCCCGGTTCCGCGAGAAGTTCGGCGACCTCAGCGACGCCGAGACCTCACAGCGGCTGCAGGCGATGATCGAAGCGTTTCTGAAGGACCCGTCGGGTACCGAACGCCGCAAGGAGCCGCTCAAGGCCTAGAGACTGAACGCCCGGCTCAGCCGAGCGCGCGATCCAGATCGGCCACAAGATCCTCCGGCGCCTCCAGGCCGACCGACAACCTCGCCATCCCCGCCGACACGCCGGCCCGCGTCAGGGCCTCCGCCGACAGGCCATGGTGCGACGTAAGCACCGGCAGGCTGCAGAGACTCTCGACGCCACCCAGGCTCGCGGCGCGCGCGAAGAGTTGCAACCGGTCGAAGAATGCCGCCGCCCGCGCGAGCCCGCCCTCGAGATCCAGACAGACGATGCCGCCGAATCCGCGCATCTGCCGCGACGCGATCGCGTGATCGGGATGCGACGCGAGCCCCGGGTAGTAGACACGTCGGACCCGCCGATCCGCCTCCAGAAATTGCGCCACGGCCAACGCGTTGGTATTGTGCCGCGCGATCCGCACCGCGAGCGTCTTCAGGCCCCGGCCCAACGCGTAGGCGGCGTGCGGATCGAGGACGGTCCCCATGAGCCGTCGGGTCGCGCCCACCGTCGACATCAGATCTGTCCGGCCGGCGACCGCCCCGCCGGTCACGTCGCTATGACCGTTCAGGTACTTCGTCGCGCTGTGCATCACCAGATCGATGCAACACGCGAGCGGCGCCTGGTTGATCGGGCTGGCGAACGTGTTGTCGATGACCGACGTCACGCCGCGCGCGCGGCACGCGGCGCCGATCGCTTCGACGTCGAGACACCGCAGCGTCGGATTGATCGGCGACTCGAACCAGAGGAGGCGCGTCTCATCCCGCAGCACGTCGGCTGGGCGGCCGAATGCCTCGAGGTCGACCAGCCGCACGCAGACGCCGAACTTCGTGAGCAGATCGGTGAACAGCTTCAGCGTCCCGCCGTAGATCGCCGCGCAGCAGACCACCTCGTCGCCGGCCTTCAGCAGCCCGGCCAGGGTCGTGACCGTCGCCGCCATACCCGACCCGAACAGTCGTGCCTCTTCGGCTCCCTCCAACTCGGCCACGACGGCTTCAGTCGCTTCGACCGTGGGGTTCTCGTAGCGGGAGTAGAGGTGGCGCGACGACCGCCCCTCGGCGTGAGCCTCGACCTCGGCGGCGGAATCGAAGACGAAGGTGGTCGTCTCGTAGATCGGCGTCGTCAGCGGCGCCGCCTCGGCCGGGCGGGCCCGGCCCCGATGGATGACCTTCGTCGCTGGCTTCATCAATTCACCGAACGCAGCCGCTCGCCCGACGCAGCGACCACCGGGTCGACGAACTGCCGGTAGGCGTCCTGGTGCCCGCGGTCGACCAACTCCGCCACGGTCTGCTTCCGGTCCGAACGCTCGTCGTAGGCGCCGGAGAAATCGAATGGCCCTACCGGATTGTGGGTCGGCCGGATGAGGAACAGGCCGCTGAAATGCCCGACCCTCGCCGTCACGGCATCGCGTACCGCCGCCGCTTCCATTGCAGCCTGGTACTCACCGGCCCGGCCGCGGGCATCACGCCGCCCGGCGCTGAGCGTGTGGGGCGCGGTCAGTTCCGCCGTCGCAGACACGACCACGACTTGCTCGACGCCGGCGTTGAGGACCTCTTCCAGCAGCCTGGCAATCGCGTCGGCGCGGTCCGCTGCACGGTGGGTCTCCCCCCGCCAGTGACTGTCAGGCGCGAACGTGATCAAGTGCGGTTCAGTCACCACCGGCAAGCTGACCGCCGCCGCGAGCGCGTCGAGCGCATGGTCCCGCCCCGAGCCGGCCAGATCCCACGTTTCGGACGCACGCCGTCCGCTCTCGGGCGTTCGCTGGAAGAAGCGCTCACGGTACGGTGCCGACAGCAGGGCGAAGACCAGGTCGCGTCGGATGTCCACGTCGTGCGCCGTCACGACCAACTCCCGAAATCCAGGTTGACCGAGGTTCTCTGCGAGAAGCTCCGTGTAGCCTTGACTGGCGTCCCGGCCGGCCGGCCGGCCGGCCGCCGACGCGCCGCGGATGAGCTGCCACAGTGCCCTGGCGAACCGATCGCGCACATCGGTCGCGGTGAGCGGCACGGCGAGCATCTGCCACCACACCGCCCCGCGTCCCCGGCGCCGCGACCGCAAGGCCCGGAGCGCGGTCGCACCGAGCAGGACGAGCAACGCCAGCAGCAGGCCGACCGCCGTCCGCGGCACGAGCGTCGGCAACGCGCCAGGACCGAACATGACGGTCAGCACCTCACCATACCGGTCGGCCAGGGCCGTGCCGGCGCCGCCGCCGACCAGGCGCAGGGCGAACGCCACGGGGTACACCAGCGCCGCTGCGACCAGGAAGATGAGGGGAAAGAGCACCGTCACGACCGTCGCGCCGAACAGCCCGGTCGCCGCGCGCAGGCTCGCCCGCCAGTGGTAGAACTTGGGCGGCGGATCCCCGCGCCAGATGCCGCCGTCGCCCCAGAGCGTGGACCCGCCGTCCACCGCGGCGAACATCGCGCTCACGGCGCCCATGCCCCGCCCCGCCACCAGATCGATCTTGACCCCCGCCTCCTGCAGCGCACGCAGCACACCGGCGTGGTACGCGCCTGCCGTACCCGTGCCGGTCAGCACGAGCGCGGTCCGCAGGCGTGGCGAGTACGTGGACTTCCTGACGTCGGGGGTGGACTGCGACACAGCCAATGCGGCAACCGGACCGATTCCGACGTTCAGACGTCGTGGACGGTCGTCAACTTCACGATCTCGAATGCGCGCGTGCCGCCGGGCGTGGGCACTTCGACCTCGTCGCCCTCTTCCTTGCCCACGAGGGCGCGGCCGATTGGGGACGCCGTCGAGATCAAGCCCTTGTCCGGCTCGGCATCCTCCGGCATGACAAGATGGTAGGTCTTCTTCTCGCCACCCGCCTCGCGCAGCTCCAGCTTCGAGCCGAAGGCGGCCCGATCCGTCGGCAGCTTCTCGAGGTTCATCAACGAGATCTCCGAGGCGCGCTGCTGCAACATCGACACCCGCGCCTGCACGAGCCGTTGCCGCTCCTTGGCGGCCTGGTACTCGGCGTTCTCACGGAGATCACCCAGCTCCCGCGCGCGCTGAATCTCCTTCGGCAACTCGAGCTTCAACTCGCGTTCGAGTTGCTGGATCTCCTCATTGAACCGCTTGAGCAACCGATCTTTCACCATTGGATTGAATCGCGGGTCGGACCGTCGGCGCCGCCCTCCGCAGAAGCATCAAGCGTAGCACAGTCTCTCGCGCCGGTATCCATGGGCATCGACACCCGGCACGCCATGAGCGGAGGAGCAGCCTGCCCGTCTCTGGTGCGTCACCCTCGCGGACCGGCGTGCTCGGTCTGCAGAATCTGACGCACTCTCTCCAGGACAGCCTCTGGGGTGAACGGCCTTCAGGAGGAGCGACCAATGCTGCCCCACACGCCGTTCCCGCCAAGAATAGATGACACCGGGGTCCCCGGTGATGTACACGACGGGTGTCTGGGGACGGAGGGTCTCCAAGAGTTCACCCAGCACGAACCCTCTCGTCTCCGGCATGTTCACGTCGGTCATCACCAGATCAATAGGGCCGGTGTGGCTGCGGCTGACGGCTAGCGCCTCTGCTCCGTTGGTGGCCTTCAGGACCTGGTAATCCGCAGAAGCCAGGATTCGGCCCAGCAGATTCAGCACAGGTGGCTCATCATCAACAATCAGGATGGTCTGGCGGAGCTGGCTCATCGGGCACCTACCCTTCAGTTGATTGCCGGAGCGAACCGAATGCCGACGGTGAGGAACGAGATGCTTCCCCCAGTACACCATGAACCTTGCGTATGAGTTCTCTGAGGGTGTACGGCTTGGTCAAGAACGGTGTGTCGCTGCTCTGCAGATCCTGGTGGACCGCTGGCGAACGTTCCGCATATCCCGAGATCCACAGCTGTTTCATCTCCGGACGTTGCTTTGCTAGCCGCCTACTCAGCGTGAATCCATCTACGCGAGGCATGACCAGATCGGCAATCAAGAGGTTGATGGGCTCCGTGTGCGCAAGCGCGAGACGCAATGCCTCTTCGCCACCGCCTGCTTCGATTACCGCGTAGCCGTCGCTCTCCAAGGCGCGTTTCGTGACTCGACGGACCGCCGGCTCGTCGTCCACGAGAAGAATCGTGCGCACTCCAGCGGTCCCCACCGTCCCACCGACTGGCATCGTCTGACCGGAAGGATTCCCTTTCACGTGGACGCACGCTGGGCTCGCTCGGCCTCTAGACGTCGAAGGCGGCGAATACCCCCACCGGAAACGAGGAGAATGGTGCAGTCTCGGCGGCTCGCACGACGTAGCCGGGGTAGGTGCGCTTCCCGCTGGAACGCGGCTGCCCCGCTGCAGGCGGCGGTGTGACGGCCAGGTCGAGCCGCTGCTCGGGACCGATCGGCTCGGCCACCTCGAGCAACATCCCACATCGACTGAGGTCCCGCGCCAGCCCCGTCTGCCAGGTCGAGCTGCCGTCCAGCCGGTACCGGACTCTCGTGGCCGTGGAGCGCCGCCGTGCGCGTCGGTGGTCGACCGACTCCGGCTGATCCGGCACGCTGAGAACACTCCGGACGGCTCGCTGCAACGCCTCCGCCGTGAACGGCTTGAGCAGAAACGGATACTGCGACAGAGCCAGGCCGCTCAGTACCTCATCCCAGGTTCGGACGTAGCCGGTCAGGAACAGCACCTTGGTCTCCGGGTACTGAGTCTGAATCCGAGTCGCGAGCTCGAACCCCGACATCCCTGGCATCACCACGTCGGTCACGAGCAGATCGATCGGCGTCGGAATCGCCTGAACCCCCTCCATCGCCTGCGACGCACCTGACGCCCAGTTCGCGGTGTACCCGTCGGCCCTCAGCAGGCGCCACATCAGCGTCAGGATCGCCGGTTCGTCATCGACGACCAGCAAGGTTTCCGAGTCATTGACCATCCGTACACCCAAGCCCTTGGCGGAATGACGGCTTGCAAATTTCACACCAGCCGTCCCGGAGGCCTCAAGGCAATCCCTGAGCTGTCCTGCGCCATCGAGTCATCCCCACCATCGGTTGCAGGGCGCACACCCGTGCCAATCTGGCACGCGCCCGCGCACGGAAGTGGGCGCTTCCCGCGTCGCGACGGCGCATTCTGCTATCCTGCTCGGACGCGGAACGTCGGCGCGACGCCCGCCGTCTCTCACCGATCATGCCCGCAGACTTCGAGCAGATGTCCAGCCGTCGGAACGCGACCGTCGGCGCGTTTCGCGCCGCCGCCGCGTCCCGCGCGGCTGACGCACCGATGCTGCTCGATGGCTGGCACCTGGTCGAGGACGCCCGGCGCGCGCACCTCGCCCTCACCCTGGTGGCCGTCGCGTCATCGCGTCTGGAGGCCGACGCAAGCCTGGCCGCGCTGACCTCGGCCATCGCGCGCCAGGGCGCTCGCGTCCTCAGCGTCACCGACGGCGTGATGGACGCGATCAGTCCGGTGTCGTCACCATCGGGCATCGTCGCCCTCGCCGAGCGTCCGGCCATCACGCTCGACGATGTCTTGGCCCGACCGCCGCGACTCGTCATCGGTCTGGTGGACCTGCAGGACCCGGGCAACGTCGGCGGGGTCATCCGGACGGCTGACGCCGCCGGCGCGAGCGGCGTCGTCGCAGCCGGCCAGTGCGCCGACCCGTACGGCTGGAAGGCGCTCCGCGGGGCAATGGGTGGGACATTCAGGGTGCCGGTGGCGCGAGCGTCCGACCCGGCTGCGGTCGTCACCCACGCACGCGCGGCGGGCCTGACGATCGTGGCGACAGCGGCTGGAGACGGCGCACCGCCCTGGACGATGAATCTCACCCAGCCCACCCTCGTCCTCATCGGTGGCGAGGGCGGCGGTCTGCCGACGGCGGTGGTGGCTGCCGCGGACGAGACCCTGTCGATCCCGATGCCGGGCGGTGCGGAATCGCTGAATGCCGCCGCGGCGGCGGCGGTCGTGATCTACGAGTCGGTTCGACAGCGCCGCGGCGATGACACGCCGGCAGCACCGTGGCCGGTGCGATGAAGACGGGTGAACTCTTCAACGACCCGACGCCGACCGGCTCGGCGACCCCGTCGCCGCTGGCCGAACGGATGCGCCCCCAGTCGTTCGACGAGTTCGTCGGCCAGCGCGATCTGCTCGCGCCCGGGCGTCCACTGCGCCAGGCGATCGAGCACGACACCCTCCAGTCAATCATCCTCTGGGGCCCGCCCGGCACCGGCAAGACGACGGTCGCGCGCCTGATCGCGGCGACGACGCAGGCGCACTTCATCGCCTTCAGCGCCGTCCTGGCCGGGATCAAGGAGATCAAGGCGGTCATGGCCGAAGCCGAAGGGGCACGCCGGCAGTTGGGTCGGCGGACGATCGTCTTCGTCGACGAGATCCACCGCTTCAACAAGGCGCAGCAGGACGCGTTCCTGCCGCGGGTGGAGGCGGGCGACATCACCCTCGTCGGCGCGACGACGGAGAACCCCTCGTTCGAGGTCAACGCCGCGCTGCTGTCACGATCGCGGGTCTTCGTCCTCAAGGCGCTGCAGGAAGAGGACCTGGCCGCCATTCTCGCCCGGACGCTCGACGACGCCGACCGCGGCCTCGGCGGCCGTGGGCTGGCGGCCACGCCCGAGGCGTTACAGGCGATCGCCCGCCACGCCAGCGGTGACGCGCGTGTCGCGCTGAATCTGCTGGAACTCGCCGCGGCGCTCGCACGGGGTGACGCGGCGGCCGACGCCGCGGCGGCGCCGACGACGATCGACGTGCCGCTGCTGGCCGATCTGCTCCAGCGCCGCTCGCTGCTGTACAACAAGGATGGCGAGGAGCATTTCAACCTCATCTCCGCGCTCCACAAGTCGTTGCGCAACAGCGACGCCGATGCCGCGGTGTACTGGCTGGCCCGCATGGTCGAGGCTGGTGAGGACCCCCTCTACATCGCGCGGCGGCTCGTGCGATTTGCATCCGAGGACGTCGGTAACGCGGACCCGCGGGCCTTGACGATTGCGATCGCCACCAAGGATGCGGTGCATTTCCTTGGTATGCCCGAGGGCAACACGGCGCTCGCGCAAGCTGCGCTCTACCTGGCCACCGCGCCCAAGAGCAACGCCGTCTACACGGCGTACAACCGCGCCGCAGCAGATGCGCATGAACGGGCCGCCGAGCCCGTACCGCTGCATCTACGCAACGCGCCGACCAAGCTGATGAAGTCGCTCGACTACGGGAAGGACTACCGCTACGCGCACGACGAACCCGACGGTGTGGCCGCGATGGACTGCCTGCCGGACAGCCTCGCCGACCGGCGCTACTACCAGCCGTCGTCGCACGGCCTCGAGCCGAAGATCGCGGAGCGGCTCGTCGAACTGCGCCGGTTGAAGAAGAAGACCTGAGCTAGCCGCGGGCAATGTCGCGCAGGTCCGGAAGCATCGCGAGGAACGCATCGAAGATCCTCGGTTCGAAGTGTCGTCCGCGCTCCGCTTGAAGCATCGCGAGCGCCTCGGTCTCCGGCAGCGCCGGCCGGTAGATTCGATCGTGGATGAGCGCGTCGTACACGTCGAGAACGGCCACCACCCGCGCCGCCTCCGGGATCGCCGAACCGCGCAGGCCTCGCGGGTAGCCACCTCCGTCCTATCGTTCGTGATGGCTGAGCACGATCGACTCGGCCATCTGGATGGTGCTCACCCTGGAACCGGTGAGCATCTCGGCACCGATCGTGGTGTGCCGCTTGACGACGTCGAACTCGGTGGAGGTCAGCGACCCCTGCTTCAGCAGGAACTCGTCCGGAATCGCGATCTTGCCACATCGTGCATCGGCGCCGCGAGACGGATATCCGCCATCCCCGCAAGATTCCAACCGAGCGCTTCCGCCAAGGTCTCGGCGTAGAGTCCGATCCGCCGCACGTGCGCGCCAGTCGTCTCGTCGCGATACTCGGTCGCGCCCACAAGGCGCTCGCAGAGTTCCTCCTCGCGCCGGCGGATGTCCGCGGTCCGCGCGCGCACCTGCTCTTCCAGTCGGTGCTGGAAGGTCGCGCTCTCGATCGTCAGCCGTCGCCGTTCGAGGGCGTTGGCCACGTTGATGAGAATCTCGTTCCGTTCGAGCGGCTTGACCACGTAGCCGTACGCTCCGATCTTCAGGCATTCATTCGCGATTTCCGGGTCGTCGACGCCGGTCACCATGATGGCCGCGAGGTCGGGCTTGCTCGTCCGCGCCGTGCGCAGCAGCTCGCTGCCGGACATGCCCGGCATCAGCATGTCGGTGACCATCAGGTCGCTGTGTTCACCCTCGAGCGCCTCGAGCGCCGCAGCGCCACTGCCGACCATCCGACAGGTGTAGCCGTCCTCGGCCAACCACCGGTAGGTCAGACGGCGCACAAGTCGCTCGTCGTCAACGACGAGAATCTTGTGCGCCCGCGGGGCGGCGGGCCTCTCACTGTCCCAAGACGTCGGCGGTCTCGTTCGATTCACGGACTGATCATTAGAGCACGAAGAGTGCCAGGCCGTGGCAGGGCTAACGTCTTGATATGACTGGGGTTCCTATCCAGCCCTGTGCGTTCGCATGTGCGGTCGTGGAACCGGGCGCACGGATGCGGGCGGTTGAGACGAGGCCGTCCTAACCCTTGGCGACGGGCCGGACGAGCAGCCACCCGACGATGAACGCCGCCACGCCGCCCGCGAAGGTTCGCGGACTCGGGCCAAGCGGCCCGGCATCGACGATCGCGAACAGCAGGATCGACATGCCGAGCAACTGAAGGAAGCGACCGGCGTAGTACGCCGTCCAGCGCATCAGGGCTCCAACCTCACGCCCGATCGAAGCTCCGCTCGATCTCGTGCCGGCCCAGACGGAGCAGGACGGGTCGCCCGTGCGGGCAGACCGTCGAATAGGCCGTCCGGCCCAGCTCGTCGAGAATGTGGCGCATCTTGTCCGGCGTAAGCGGATCGTTCGCCTTGACCGCCGCGTGGCATGCCGTGGTCGCCGCGATCCGTCGCAGTGCCTCCTCGACGTGCTGCCCCGAGTCGAAGCTGTCGAGGTCGTCCGCCAGCGCGCGGATGGTCGCCTCGCAGCCAGCCAGATCCAGCAGCGCCGGTACGGCCCGGACGCGCACATCGTCCCCGCCGAACTCCTCGACCTCGAAACCTAGCCGGTCCAAGGCCTCGGCGTGCGCCACCAGCGCTTCCCGCTGGCCGGCCGACAGTTCGATCAGCAGCGGCTCGAGCAGTCGCTGACTCTCCAGGCAGCCAGAGCCGAGGCGCTCCATCACCCGTTCGAAGAGCACACGTTCGTGCGCCACGTGCTGGTCCACCACGACGATTCCCTCATCGTCGACCGCGATGATGAACGTGTCGCGAAACTGCCCGAGGGCGATCATCGGCTTCACGCCTGTCTCACCTCGGAGAGCCGGTGCCGCCGCCTCAGCCTCGCCGGAGGCGGTCGCCGCCGACCCGGCAGGCTCACGGACGAATGCCGCGGTCACGGGCGCCCAGCGGCTCGGAATCGATGCCCCGGCCATCACTCCGGGAATCGCCCTGGCCTGCGGCTCGGCCGACCGTGGCGCCGCCGCCTGAAACTGCAACTCGGGCGCCGCGCCCTCCCCGAGCGCCTCACCGAGCGCCCGGCGCAACACCTCGTGGACCAGCGATTGCTCGAGAAACCGCACCTCGGCCTTCATCGGATGGACGTTCACGTCGACGCGGTCGGCGGGCATCTCGATGAAGAGGTGTACCTCCGGGCTGCGCTCCTTGATCGTCGCTCGGCTGTAGGCGGTGATGATCGCGTGCGCGATCGTCCGGTCCTTCACGATCCGGCGGTTGACGAAGAGATTCTGCGGCCCGCGGACCGGCCCCGTCGAGCCATGCTCGGCCAGCGCCGCGATGTACCCGCTGACTCGGAGCCCGCCGGCCTCCTTCCGCACTTCGATCAGGTCCGGACGATCGCCGTAAAGCTGATAGAACCGCTCGGCGAAGTTCTCGGCCGGCGCGCACCGCAGCACCTGCCGGCCGGCACTGGTCAGGTTGAACCCCACCTCCGGGTAGCCGAGCGCCAGCTGGGTCACGAGCTTCGAAATGCGCGCCGACTCGGCGGAGTCGGACTTCAGGAACTTCCTCCTCGCGGGCAGGTTGTAGAAGAGGTCGGCGATCTCGACCAGGGTGCCTTCGGGCGCCCCCGTCTCCCGGACCGATGCCGTGACGCCAGCGTTGACCTGAATCACCGTCCCGGTCGCGTCCCCCCGCGCGCGCGTCCGCAGGGTCAGGTGACAGACCGACGCGACGCTGGGCAGCGCCTCACCGCGGAATCCCAGTGTGTGGATCGCGCTGAGGTCGCTCGCACTCGCAAGCTTGCTCGTGGCGTGCCGCTCGAGCGCGAGGACGGCATCGTCGGCCGTCATCCCCTCGCCGTCGTCCTCGACCCGGATGCACCTCTTGCCACCCAGTTCGGTCGTGATGCCGATGCGCTTGGCGCCGGCATCAAGGGCGTTCTCGACGAGCTCCTTCACCGCCGAGGCCGGCCGCTCGACGACCTCACCCGCGGCGATCTGGCTGGCCAGCTCTGTCGACAGGCGGTTGATTTTCGCCATGGCGAGGTGATGGATGACGGCCGCCGGATCGAAGCGCCCGGCGCGTCACGCCTTCCCGAGCGCGGCCCGGGCGGCGGCCAGCCGCGCGACCGGAATCCGATAGGGCGACGCGCTCACGTAGTCGAGGCCGACCTCCGCGAAGAAGTGCACCGAGGCGGCGTCGCCGCCGTGCTCCCCGCAGATGCCAATCTTCAGATCCGGACGTGCTCGCCGGCCGCGCTCGACGCCGATCTGCACCAGCTCACCGATCCCCACCGTGTCGATCGACTGAAACGGATCGCGTTCCATGATCTTGCGGTCCTGATAGATGCGGAGGAAGCGGCCCGCGTCGTCGCGCGAGAAGCCGTATCCCATCTGGGTCAGATCGTTCGTGCCGAAAGAGAAGAACTCGGCCTCGGCGGCGATCTCGCCGGCGACGAGGGCGCCGCGGGGCACCTCGATCATCGTGCCGACGAGATAGCGCACGCGCTGGGCCTCCTTGGCCATCGTCTCCTCGGCCACCTGATCCACGATCGCCTTCTGGTCACGAAACTCCCTGGCGTCGCCGACCAGGGGGATCATGATCTCCGGAATCACCTCATCACCCTCGGAGGCGAGCCGGCACGCGGCCTGGATGATCGCCCGGGTCTGCATCTCGGTGATCTCGGGATACGTGATGCCAAGGCGGACGCCGCGGTGCCCGAGCATCGGGTTGAACTCGTGGAGTTGCTCGACCCGCCGCAGCACCTTGCGCTTGGCCTCGATCGCTTTCCCCTCCTCACCCCGCACCTCCGCCACGGCCAGCTCGACCATCAGTTCCTCGCGTTTCGGCAGAAACTCGTGCAGCGGCGGGTCGATCAGGCGGATCGTGACCGGCTGGCCCTTCATCGCCTTGAAGACGCCGTAGAAATCCTCGCGCTGGAACGGCAACAGTTCCTTCAGCGCGGCGCGCCGGCTTCGCTCCGTCTCGGCCATGATCATCCGCTGGACTATCGGAATCCGCCCCTCGCCGAAGAACATATGCTCCGTTCGACAGAGGCCTATGCCCTCCGCGCCGAACGCCAGGGCGATCTTGGCCTGGTCGGGTTGATCCGCGTTCGCCCTGACCCCCAGAGTTCGATGCGCGTCGGCCCAGCCGAGGAGTTTCTCGAATCGCTGGTAGATATCGGACCGCTTCGCCTTGAGCTTGCCCGCGAGCACCTGGAGAATCTCGCTCGGCTTCGTCGCGGCCTGGCCAATCTTCACTTCACCGATCAGGCCATCGAACGACAGGTAGTCACCCTCACGCACCTCGTGCCGGCCGATCCGAAGACGCCCCTTCGACTCGTCGATCTCCAACTCGCCGGCTCCGACGACCGACGGCTTCCCCATCTGCCGCCCGACGACGGCCGCGTGAGAAGTCATCCCCCCGGTGGCCGTCAGCACGCCCTGTGCCGCGTACATTCCGTGGATGTCATCTGGCGCCGTTTCCTTGCGCACCAGAAGCGCCGGCCGGCCCTCGCGGGAGCGGGCGACCGCGTCGTCGGCCGTAAAGACGACCTCCCCCGACGCCGCGCCGGGCGAGGCCGGCAGGCCGCGCGTGGCGACCGGCAGCGCGGCCCACGCCTTGGGATCGAAGACCGGCGCCAGCAGCTGCGTCAAAGACTCCGGGTCGACGATGCCGATCGCCTCCTTCGCCGAGATCCGCTTCTCGGCCACCAGATCGGTCGCGATGACGACCGCCGCATGGCCGGTCCGCTTGCCGCTCCGGGTCTGCAGCATGAACAGCTGCTCGTCCTCGATGGTGAACTCGAAGTCCTGCACATCGCGGTAGTGGCGTTCGAGCCGAGTGGTGATCTCACGAAGTTGCGTGTAGGCACGCGGCAGCACCCGTCGAAGCTCGGCGATCGGCTCCGGTGTCCGGATGCCCGCCACGACGTCCTCGCCCTGCGCGTTGATCAGGAACTCGCCGTAGAACTCCTTCTTACCGGTCGCCGGATTACGCGTGAACCCGACGCCCGTCGCCGACCGGTTGCCAGTGTTGCCGAAAACCATCTGCTGCACGTTGACGGCCGTGCCGATGTCTTCAGGAATGTCGTAGATGCGGCGGTACTCGGTCGCCCGCGGGTTGTGCCACGAGCGGAACACCGCGTCGCGGGCCATTCGCAGCTGCTCGTGCGGATCCTGCGGAAACTCGCGGCCGGTCTTCCGCTTCACGAGCCGCTTGTACCGATCGACGATCGTCCGCAGCGCCTTCTCCGAGAGCGCCGTATCCTGGCGGACACGCTTCTCCCGTTTGACCCGATCGAACACGGCGTCGAAGGTGTCCTTGGGGATGTCGAGAACGACGTTCCCGAACATCTGGATGAAGCGGCGGTAGCTGTCGGCGGCGAAGCGGCCGTTCTTCGTCCGGCGCTTCAGACCCTCGACCGCCTCGTCGTTCAATCCTAGGTTCAGAATGGTGTCCATCATGCCGGGCATCGAGAACTTCGCTCCGGACCGGACGGACACCAGCAGGGGGCTGTCGCTCGAGCCGAGTTGCGCGCCGGCGACGCGCTCGAGCCGTGCGAGATACTGCATCATCTCGCGGTCGACGGTCCCCGGGACCTTTTCGCCCCGCGCGTAGTACGCGCCGCAGACGTCGGTCGCGATCGTGAACCCCGGCGGCACTGGCAGGCCGGCATTGGTCATCTCCGCGAGGCCGGCGCCCTTGCCACCCAGCACGTCCTTCAAGTCGCGATGCCCATCGGCCTTGCCGCCGCCGAAGAAGTAGACGTGCTTCTTCCCTTGGGGCCCCTTCGCCTTCGTCCGGCGCGTCGCCGGCGCAGCGGCCCGGGTACGTGCCCCCCGGCCTCGGCCCTCTGCCCTCGAACGCTTCCTGGTCGTCTTCGCCACTGTCCTGGTCCCTAGGTGTGTCGCGGCCGACGGCTCACCCTTCCGGGTCCGCGACGATCTCCGAGATGTCCCCCAACTGCAGAATCAACCGCTCCAGCCGCTTCATCAGCCTGAGCCGGGCGGTCCGAACGACCGGATCATCCACCATGACGAAGACGTCCGTAAAGAACCGATCGACGGCAGGCCCGAATTTCGCCGCCTCGGCGAAGCCCAGACGAAAATCCTGGCTGCTCGCCATGACCTCGTCGATGACCGGTTGCCGGGCCTCGATTTCCTTCACCAGCTCGCGCTCGGCATCCTCCGTCAACACCGTGCCGAGGTCGGGCCCCGCCGCCTCGGCCGCCTCGTGGTCCGCATCCGACAACTCGCACGCGATGTTGCGAACCCGTTTGAACGCCACCGCGAGCTGTTTGAAGTCGCTCGACTCGGTGAACTCCGGTAGCACCTCGAGCTTCCACCTGGCCTCGAGCGGCCGCACCGCGGCCCCCGCCGCACCGGTCACGGCCCGAATGTTCCGGATGTCGTGGCCACGCTGCTCCAGCACGTACTGGAGCCGTTCGAGCATGAAGGCGACCACGGCCTCGGAAAGCTGGGCGTCTGTGCGCCACGCCTCGAACGGCCGCGCGGCCGCGTCGAGCAGTTCACTGCACGAGGTCCGTGCCGTGACGCCGGTCAGTTCGGGCAGGTCGATCAAGATCCTGAACACGCCGTGCGCCTGGCGGCGCAGCCCGAACGGGTCACGTGAGCCGGTCGGCCGCTCGCCCGCGCAGAACAGGCCGACGATCGTGTCGAGCTTGTCGGCCAGCGCAACCGCGGCCCAGGTCACAGCGCCGGCGCCAAGGTCCGCCTTGGCCGGAGCCGCGGTGGGCTCCGGGCTCACCGGCAGGTAGTGGTGGTAGATCGCCTGCCAGACCGGCTCGGGCAACTGCTGCTCGCGCGCATAGATCCCGCCCATCACGCCCTGCAGTTCGGCGAATTCCCCGACCATCTCGGTAGCCAGATCGGCCTTGGCCAGACGCGCCGCCGACCGGGCGTCTGCGCGCGCGTCGTCGCGACCGAGGACGTCGCGCGCGATCCAGCCGGCCAGTTCCTCCATCCGATCAGACTTTTCGCGATAGCTGCCCAGGCGCTTGTGGAACAGCACCGTCGCCAGGCGCTCGAACCGTAACTCGAGCGGCACCTTGCGATCGGCCTCCCAGAAGAACCTCGCATCGCGCAGGCGCGCGGCCAGCACGCGCTCGGCGTTTCGCGAGACGCGCTCCGCGTTCTCCGGCGCCGTGTTCGTGACGGCCAGAAACGACGGCGCCAGGCCGTTCTGGCGGGCCGCCACGGGGAAGAAGTGCTGGTGGTGAATCATTGTCCTGGCCAGGACCTCACCGGGCAGCTCGAGAAACGCTTCGTCGAACCCGCCGGCCACAACCATCGGAAATTCGACCAGGTCGGGGACTTCCTCGACGAGCGCTGCCAGCGTCGGTGACGCGAGATCCACGGCGCCACCGCACTCCTCGGCCCGCGCGACGAGCGCGCTCCGGATCTTCTCGAGACGCGCAGCCCGGTCCAGCACGACGTACCGTTCGGCGAGCGCCGCGCGATGGTCCGCAATCGAGTGCACCGTCACCGGCTCGCCCGCGCCGGGCCCGAGGAACCGATGCCCGAAGGTCACGTTGGACGCCTCGACGACCGCCACGTCTGCGCCCTCCGCCGCGGAGGTCCGCCCGATCGTGAACGGGACGATCCGGCCATCGAGCAGGAACACGAGCCATCGGATCGGTCGACCGAACGGTAGCTCGCCCTTGCCATCGTCGAGCTGCGCATCCCACTGCATCTGCTTCGGAAACGTGAGGTCGCGCAGAGTGGCGGCCAGCACCGCCGGGAGCACCTCGATCGTCGGCAGCCCGGCCTCGTGACGCTGGTGTGCGAGGTAGCGCCCCTTCGGCGTGTCGACCTCGACAAGCGCCGCGACCTCGACCCCGTGCTTCCGCGCGAATCCCGCCGCGGCCTTGGTCGGAGTCCCGTCGGGCTTGTAGCCCGCCGACACGGGCGGCCCGGTGACCAGTTCCTCGAGATCTTCCTGGCCCGCGGCGACGCCCTCCGCCGTGACGACGAGGCGTCGGGCCGTGCTGCACGCGCTCGGCGCCGAGGCGGCGACACGGGCCTCCGTGAGCCGCTGCTGTAGGTGCCGCGCGAGGTCGCGCGTCAGCCGAGGCAGCCAGCCCGCGGGCATCTCCTCGCAGCCGATCTCGATCAGCAGCTCCCCGCCGCTCCCCGAATCGCCCCTAGTCATCCGCATCGTCCTCGGTCGACACCCCGGAGTACGCCCGTGCGATCGCGACGGCGAGCTGGCGCACCCGAAGAATGTAGGCGGTGCGCTCGGTGACGCCGACGCCACTGCTCGCGTCGAGCACGTTAAAGACATGCGAGCACTTGAGGCAATAGTCCAGCGCGGGCAGCACCAGCCGCGACTCGAGGAGCGTCGTAGCGAACGCGTGATATCGATCGAACAGCTCGCGGTGGAAGGTCGCGAACTCGCCGGGAGGCTGGTCGACTTGCCCGAAGACGTACTTCGACTGTTCGACCTCCTCCTGCTGTCGCACGGCACCATACTTCACGCCAGGCGCCCACTCGAGATCGAAGACGTTGTCGACGCGCTGCAACTGCATGGCGATCCGTTCGAGGCCGTACGTAATCTCCGTGGAGATCGGCGAGAGCACCTGCCCACCCGCCTGCTGAAAGTACGTGAATTGCGTAATCTCCTGGCCGTCGAGCATGACCTGCCAGCCGATCCCCCAGGCCCCCAGCGTCGGCGACTCCCAGTTGTCTTCCTCGAACCGAACGTCGTGGGCGCCGCAGTCGATCCCGCACGCCTCGAGGCTCTCGAGATACAACTGCTGCGAGCGGTCGGGCGCCGGCTTGAGGATCACCTGGAACTGGTGGTGCTTGAACAGCCGGTTCGGGTTCTCGCCGAAGCGGCCGTCCGCCGGCCGCCGGGAGGGCTGCACGTAGGCCACCCGCCACGGCGACGGGCCGAGCACCCGCAGAAACGTCTCGGGGTGCATCGTGCCGGCGCCGATCTCGAGGTCGAGCGGTTGATGGATCAGGCAGCCGCGGGAAGCCCAGTAGCTGGACAGCGTGGCGATGAGGTCTTGGAGAGTCACAAATGGCCGTATCGAACGTCGGAGCGCCGCCGCACCGCCTTCAGTGCCGGAGCTCCTTCAGCACGCGCATCGACTTCAGTTCCTTCTCGAGGTGGGTCGTAATCAACACACGGTGGGCGGCCTCGAGTTCACGCCCCACCCGAACCGACCACGACAGGTCGCCGAGGCTCGACGGCCGCGCGCGGGCCGCCTCGCGAAGAAACGCGATCGACGCCGGCGACAACGCCGGGCCCTGCGACCCGCCCAAGCACCCGGGACAGAGAAACAAGGCGTCACGGGCAGACAGCCGCGCGCCATCGTCCTGGAGGTCCGCCCCGCATCCATGACAGGCGAGCACCGACGGATACACGCCCTGCAGCCGGAGGAGCCAGTACTCGAAGTACCGCGCCAATCGCTCCGTCGGGGTGCCCACGACCATCGCCTCAATCACCGATGCACCCAGCCGGTACAGCCGCTCATTCGGATCTGCTTCGGGCGCCCACTCGTCGATCAGCTCGGCGAAGTACCCGACGTAGGTCAGGGCGTCCGGATCCAGGGCCGACCACGGCGACCGCAACATCTCGACATCGTTGACGCGCACGAGATCCCGATGTTCCCGTTCGTAGTAGGACACCTGCACGTGCGTCAACGGCTCCAGCGCACCGACGAAGCGCGACCGCGTCTTCCGGGCACCCTTCGCCACCCCCCGCTTCTTGCCGCGATCGCTCGTCAGGAAGACCACGATTCGGTCGGCCTCCCCCAACCGGTAGGTGCGCAACACGAGCGCCTCCGAAGTGAACTGCGGCATGACCAGTCGCCGAGCGGTCGGCAGGCCTGGTCGACCGACCGCTCCCCAACGCGCCGTATTCTAGCAGCCGAAAGGGGTTGGCCGCAGCCTGGGACGGCGGCGCTGGCGCCTCGACTCTCGATGCCGTTCGGCGAGTGCACGGCCACCGGCTAGCGGAGGTAGCTCAGGAACACCGTCGCCAGCCCGAGAAACGACAGGAAACCGAACACGTCGGTCAGGGTCGTGATGAAGACCGACGAGGCCAGCGCCGGATCGACGTTCAGCGCCCGCAGCACGATCGGAATCAGCGTGCCCGCCATCGCCGCCACGAGCATGTTCAGGACCATGGCCAGGCCGAGAATCATCCCGAGGAACGGGTCGCCCTGCATCGCCCAGGCGATCCCCGCCGCGAGCAGGCCGAGCACGAGCCCGTTGCCCAGCCCGATGAGCATTTCCTTCACCAGTGCCTTGCGAGAATTCCCCCAGGTCAACTCGCCCAGCGCGATCCCGCGCACGGTGACCGTCAGGGTCTGCGTGGCCGCGTTGCCACCCATGCCCGCCACGACCGGCATGAACACCGCCAGGGCGACGACCTGACTGATCGTCTCCTGGAAGAGCGCCACGACCGCCGCCGCCATGACGGCCGTCGCCAGGTTGACGCCGAGCCAGGGGAGCCGCTTGCGCAGCGCTTCCTTGGCGGGGGTCGACACGTGCTCGTCGCCCGCCATGCCGGCCAGCCGATAGATGTCCTCGGTCGCCTCGTCCTTGATGACGTCGATCACGTCGTCGACAGTGATGATCCCGACGAGCTTGTGCTCCTCGTCGACGACGGGCATCGCGAGCAGGTTGTACGACGCCACGACGCGCGCGACTTCCTCTTGGTCGGTGTCGACGCGCGCGCTCATGATGTCAGTCGTCATGATCCGCTTGAGGGGCGTCTCGGTCGAGACGAGCAGCAAGCGACGGAGCGAGACCACCCCGACCAGATGCCGGCGCACGTCGACGACATAGACATAGAAGACCATCTCGACGTCGCGAGAGGTCTGCAGCGCGGCGATCGCCTCCCCGACCGTCAAATCCTCTGACAGCGCGAAGACGTGCGGGTTCATGATGCGGCCGGCGGTCTGCTCGGCGTACTCGAGCAGGTTCTGCACGTCGCCGGCCTCACGCCGTTCCAGCAGGTCGAGGACCTGCGCCGACACCTCGTCGGGCAGTTGCTCGATCAGCGCCGCGGCGTCATCGCTCGGAAGTTCCTGCAGCAGCGGCGCCACTTCCTCGGCCGAGCGATCGCCCAGCATGGCGGCGCCGTCTTCCGGCTCCAGTTCGCTGATCGCCTCCATCGCGAGGCGGCCGTAGCGCTCCACCAGCAACGCGAAGGCGTCGCGGCGGTCGCGCTCCGTCAGTTCACCGAAGATCTGGGCGAGGTCGGCCGGATGCTGCTTTTGAAGGAGGTTGAGGAGGTTAGCGTCCGCACCAATCCGCTGCAGTCGCTTGACTGACTCGAGCACCAGGTCGATTCGGCGCTGGGCAGGCATGGTCCACTCTCGCGGCAGTGGGTCTACGGTCAGATGGGTAACTGTCGTCGTTCATAGTGCGATCGGCAACAACTAAAGATACCACAGAAGCCATTAGCGTCGACCCATGCCGAGGTCGTCCAGCAGCCGATCATTCTCGCGCCATTCCGCCCGCACCTTCACGTGCAGGTCGAGATAGACGCGCGCGTCGAAGAACCGCTCCAGATCCTGCCTGGCCCCGGTCCCGATGCGCTTGATCATCGACCCGCCACGGCCGATGACGATCGGCTTCTGGGAGGCCTGCTCGACGAGGATCGAGCAGTACAGCCGGATGACGCCTCGTTCGTCCACCTCCTCGAACCGGTCCACCACGACGGCGCTCGAGAACGGAATCTCCGCATGGGTGTGCTGCAGCAGCTTCTCGCGTACCGTTTCGGCCACGAAGAACCGCTCCGGTTGATCCGTGAGGTAGTCCTCCGGATAGAGCGGATCGCCGTCCGGCAGCCGGCCCAACAGCAGCGCCTCCAAGTCGTCCACACCGTCCCCGCTCAGGGCGGACACCGGCACGAGGGCGGCGAACTCGCGCTGCTCGCGATACCAGTCCATGATCGGCAGCAACTTCGGCTTCGCGATGAGATCGATCTTGTTGAGGACCAGGACGACCGGAATCTTCGCGCGCTCCAGCTGCTTCACGACGAAGCGATCCCCGCTGCCGGTCGGTTCGGCCGCGTCGACGACTACGGCCAGCAGATCGACCCGCCGCATCGAGTCGAGCGCCAGGTCGACCATGCGCACGTTCATCCGGTGCAGCGGGCGATGGATCCCGGGTGTGTCCATGAAGACGGCCTGTCCGGTCGGATAGGCCTTGACGCCCAGAATCCGGTTCCGAGTCGTCTGTGGCTTGTCGGAGACGATGGCCAGCTTCGTCCCGATGATCCGGTTCAGGAGGGTGGACTTGCCGGCGTTGGGACGCCCGACGAACGAGATGAATCCAGACTTCATGGCTCGCGGACCCGCGTCAGCGGTCACGCGGAGTCCCGCCGGCGCGGGCGATCAGCCCGGCGGCCAGACCGCCGCGGCGGAGGCACTCTCGCTCCACCCGCGCCATCCGGCCGTCATCGCCGGCGTGGTCGTAGCCCAGCAGGTGCAACAGTCCGTGGAGGGCGAGAATCTTCAACTCCGTCGCCGGCGCGTGGCCGGCACTGCGTGCCTGGCGGTCAACGCGACCCAGACCGATCACCACGTCTCCCAGGTGTCGCACCGGGCTTTCAGCCGCCGACGGAGTCTCCGGTCCGTCATCGCGGTTGTCCATCGGGAACGACAGGACGTCGGTGACCCGATCGACGCCGCGAAACCGGCGATTCAGCGAGCGGATGCGTGCGTCCGAGACCAGCGCCACGGTGACTACGCCGTGCGCGGAGGACGGGGCGGCCAGGCGCAGCCATCGCGTGAGGCCGGGATGGCGGAGGCCCCGGCCCAGGTCATCGGTCACGGCAACGCGCAGCCCCGCACGCAAATCGGAGCGGTGGCCTGAGGACATGGTCGGTGTCTGCCTACTCGTCACGGGCCGGGACCGCGGCGGGCCACCGCGCTTCGACCGGCGCCGCGGGCGACTCGACGACATCGGGGCCGGTGGCGCGAGCCGAAAACAGATCGTAGGCCTTGACGATCTGCTGTACCAGATTGTGACGAACGACGTCCTGGTCGTCGAAGGTGACGAACGCGATGCCGTCAATCTGGCGCACGACGTTCATCGCCTCGATCAACCCGGAGACCCGACCGGGCGGCAGATCGATCTGCGTGATGTCGCCGGTGATGACGGCCTTGGACCCGCAGCCGAGCCGGGTCAGGAACATCTTCATCTGCTCCGACGTCGTGTTCTGGGCCTCGTCGAGGATGACGAACGCGTCGTTCAGCGTACGCCCTCGCATGAACGCGATCGGCGCGATCTCGATGACGCCGCGCTCGAGTAGACGCTCGACACGATCGCCGTCGAGCATGTCGTAGAGCGCGTCGTAGAGAGGCCGGAGATATGGATTGACCTTTTCCTGCAGGTCGCCCGGCAGGAACCCGAGCTTCTCTCCCGCCTCGACGGCGGGACGGGCCAGAATGATGCGACTGACCCGCTTGCTCATCAGGAACGACACCGCCTCGGCCATGGCCAGATAGGTCTTGCCCGTCCCGGCCGGCCCGATTCCGAACACGATGTCGTGCCGCTCGATCGCCTCGAGGTAGTGGCGCTGGTTGACGCTCTTCGGCATCACCCGGCGCTTGCCCGACGGCTTGCCGGCGCCGCGCAGGAAGAAGTCGGCGAGATCGACGGTGGCATCCTGAGCCACCAACTGGGCCGCGCGCTTCACGTCGCCCTTGGCGAAGGCATAGCCGCTGTTGACCAGTCCTTCGACTTGTTCGATGACGCGCGCGACCTTGTCGGCATCGGCCTCGGCCCCATCGACCAGCAGCTCCTGGCCCGCGGTCCGGATCTTGACGTTGAACAGGAGTTCCAGGCTCTTGAGGTTTTCGTCGAACGAGCCGAACAGCGTTTCGACCCCCTCAGCCGGGATCGGAATCTTCCGCATGGAGGGTTGAGTCGCGTATCTCCTTTACTTGCAACTAATTACCTATTCGAGGGTAGCATGGCACCCTCCGGCGGTCAACCGTCCGACCGCAGCTTCAGCTCCTTGAGCTGCCGTTGGTCGACCCCGGCCGGGGCGCCGGCCATCAGGTCGACCGCCGCCGCGGTCTTCGGGAACGCGATCACGTCGCGAATCGACGGCTCGCCGGCCAGCAGCGCGACGATCCGGTCGAGGCCCAGCGCGATGCCGCCATGAGGCGGCGTCCCGTACTCGAGCGCGTCGAGAAAGAATCCGAACCGCACGCGCGCTTCATCCCGCCCGATGTTGAGCAGGTCGAACATCCGCTGCTGCATCGCCTGATCGTGGATCCGTATGCTGCCGCCGCCGATCTCACTGCCGTTCAGCACGAGATCGTAGGCCTTCGCCCGCACGGCGCCCGGGTCACTCGACAGCTTCTCGATATCGGCATCAATCGGCGACGTGAATGGATGGTGCATCGCGGCAAAGCGCTGGTCCGCGTCGTCCCATTCCAGCAAGGGAAAGTCGACGACCCACGCGAACACGAACGTGCGCGGGTCCAACCAGCCCGCCTTCTGGGCGATCTCCAGGCGCAACTGGCCCAGCAGCTTCGACGCCGCCGTGCCCTCACCCGCGACGATCAGGATCAGGTCGTCCTTCCCGACACCAGCCAGCTCGAGTGCACGGCGCACGGCGGCTTCGCCGGCGACCTTCAGCACCGAACTCTGCACCGCCCCGTCGGACCCGTGGCGCGCCCAGACCAGACCGGCAGCACCCAGTTCGCCGGCCCGTGCGACGAAGTCGTCGAGTTCCTTCCTCGACGCGCCGCCGCGCCCGGGTACCGGGAGGGCACGGATCACACCGCCATCGGCGACGATCTGGCGGAACACCTGAAAGCTCGACTCGGCGAACGCCTCCGACACGTCCTCGATCGCCATCGCGACGCGCAGGTCTGGCTTGTCGCTGCCATACCGCGCCAACGCCTCGGCGTAGGGTATCCGCAGGAACGGCGCCTCGACGGTGCCCAGCCCGACCGCCTTGGCCAGCTCCTGCATCAACGGCTCGATGAGCGCGAAGACGAGATCGGGATTCGCGAATGCCATTTCGACGTCGACCTGCGTGAACTCGGGCTGCCGATCCGCCCGCAGGTCTTCGTCACGGAAACATCGCGCAATCTGGAAGTACCGATCCATTCCCGCGATCATCAGCAACTGCTTGAAGATCTGCGGCGACTGCGGCAATGCGAAGAACTCGCCCGGGTGCACCCGACTGGGCACGAGGTAGTCGCGTGCGCCTTCCGGCGTCGACTTCGTCAGGATGGGCGTCTCGATCTCCAGGAAATCATGCTGATCGAGGAACCGGCGGATCGCCGCCGTCGCCTGATGGCGCAGCCGGATGTTCTGCTGCATCCGCGGGCGACGCAGGTCCAGGTATCGGTAGCGCAACCTGAGGTCCTCGGACACCGGGTTCTCTTCGGCGATCTGGAACGGCGGGCGAGCCGATTTATTGAGAACCCGGATCTCCCGCGCGGCCACTTCGACCGTGCCCGTATCGAGCTTCGGGTTCACGGTCTCTTCCGACCGCATCTCCGCGCGCCCGACGACCGCCACGACAAACTCCGGGCGCAGCCGCTTCGCCGTCGCCAGCAGTCCGTCATCGTCCCTGGCCACGACCTGCGTCAGACCGTAGCGATCGCGCACGTCGAAGAAGATGAGGGAACCGAGATCACGCACGCGATGCACCCAGCCAAGCAGCACGACGTTGTCGCCGACATCCGCCTCGCGCAGTGCGCCACAGGTGTGCGTCCGGACAAGATTCCCGAGTGGTTCACCCACAGTCGTCTTCACCCCTCATTCACGACGACGACAGCGCGGCCACCACACCGTCGCGCGCGATGCTCTGTTGTTCTCCGGTCGCCATCGTCTTCACGGTGACTTCACCACGGGCCAGTTCGTCATCGCCGACGATGACGGTGTAGCGCGCGCGCGCCCGATTGGCCCGCTTCAATTGCGCCTTCGCGCTTCGTGGTTCGTAGTCGACCAGTGTCTGCAGTCCGCTGGCCCGTAGGGCCCGCGCGAGGACGAACGCGGCCTCTCGCGCTCCCTCACCCAGCGCGGCCACGAAGACGTCCGGTGCCACCTCGTCGTCCGTGCCCGGGAGCGCAAGAACCAGGCGCTCGAGGCCGGCCGCGAAGCCGATACCCGGTCGGTCCGCTCCCCCGAGCTTCTTGACCAGGCCGTCGTATCGTCCCCCACCCAGCAGCGCATTCTGGGCTCCTAATTGCGACGCCAGGATCTCGAATGTCGTCCGCGTGTAGTAATCGAGGCCGCGTACGAGGCGGTGCGACAGTCGAAACGGTTGCTCGTACGCGCGCAGATATCGCTGCACCGCCTCGAAGTGCTCGCGGCACCCATCGCAGAGGTAGTCGACCGAGTGCGGCAGTTGATCGATGATCGGCTGATCGGCCGCTACCTTGCAGTCGAAGATGCGCAGCGGGTTCGTCGCCGCGCGTCGCTGGCAGTCACCGCACAGCTTCGGCAGATCCTCGCCCAGCGCCTTCAGCAGCGCCTCGCTGAACTCCGGTCGGCACTCCGGACACCCGACCGAATTGATGACCAGTTCGGCGCCCTGAATGGCGAGCGTCTCGACGAACGTGCAGGCCATCTCGATGACCTCGGCGTCGAGCGCCGCATCCGCGACGCCGAACACCTCGACGTTCAGTTGGTGAAACTGGCGATAGCGCCCTTTCTGGGGCCGTTCGTACCGGAACATCGGCCCGATCGTGAAGAGCTTCGGCACCGGTAGCGACTGTTCGAGCGCATGCTCTACGAAGGCACGGACCATGCCCGGCGTCGCTTCAGGGCGCAGGGTGACACGCTCGCCGCCCTTATCGGTGAAGGCGTACATCTCCTTCTGCACGATGTCGGTCGAGGCGCCGGTTCCCTTCGCGAAAAGCTCTTCGCGTTCGATGATCGGTGTCCGAAGCTCGCGGTACCCGTACCGGCCGCAGACGTCTCGCGCCACGGCCTCCACGCGCTGCCAGCGCTCGACGTCGCCGGGCACGATGTCGCGCGTGCCTCGCACCCCTGGAATCATCTCTGTCTTGCCCGCGCGTGGGCCATCGACCGGCCGCGGCGCGAGGGTCCCGGGCACCCACTCGGTGACCCAGTTCGTGGCGATCAGTAGTCCGTGAAACGTGAATACGCCGGCAGCAATCCCGATGGCAGGGCAATCACCGAATCCTGTTAATCATGGCATAATCAGGGCTCCCATGCGAGTCGTCGACGCGCTCGAACGCCCGCTGAGCAGCTTGCGGCTGTCCGTGACCGATCGGTGCAACCTGCGCTGCCAGTACTGCATGCCGGAAGCCGATTACGTCTGGCTGCCGCGCGAAAGCATCCTGACCTTCGAGGAAACCTCACGGCTCGTCGAGGCCTTCACCGGCCTCGGCGTCGACAAGGTGCGTCTGACCGGCGGCGATCCGCTGCTGCGCCAGGACCTGCCTGTGCTCATCGAACTGCTGGCGGCGAATCAGCTGGTGCAGGATCTGGCCCTCACGACCAACGCCATGTTGCTGCGCGAACAGGCCAGGGCCCTACGCGCGGCCGGCCTGCAGCGGATCACCGTGAGCCTCGACAGCATGCATCCCGATCGCTTCGAGAAGCTCACCCGATTCGACGCGCATCCGGCGGTTCTGGCTGGTATCGACGCCGCTCTCGACGCCGACTTCGACAGTGTGAAGCTCGATTGCGTGGTCATCCGTGATGTCAACGGCGACGAACTCCCCGAGCTGCTCGAGTTCGGCCGGCAGCGCGGCATCGAGGTTCGGTTCATCGAGTACATGGACGTCGGCGGCGCCACGCAGTGGTCGACCGACGCCGTCGTCTCACGCCGCGAGATACTGGAGATTCTCACCGACCGCTACGGGCCGATCGCGCCGGTCGACGAACGCACCTCGGCGCCCGCGGATCGATTCACCCTGCCAGACGGCACGATCTTCGGGATCATCTCGTCGACGACCGAACCGTTCTGCCAGAGCTGCGACCGCAGCCGCCTGACGGCGGACGGCCTCTGGTATCTCTGTCTCTACGGCGAGCACGGCGTCGACCTCAGGCAGCCGCTCAGAGCGGGCGCCTCGGGCGAAGACCTCCGTGAGCAGATCGCGGCGGTCTGGCGGAGGCGGACCGACCGAGGCGCCGAAGCCCGGCTCGGCGCCGACCGGCGGGTGCCGTTCATCCCGATCCGCCGGCTCAAGGAAGAGCCGCACCTCGAGATGCATACCCGGGGCGGCTAGCACTTTGACCGCCAACAGAAAAAGGGCCTCGTTGCCGAGGCCCTTTCCACATTCTCCAGATTGACCTCGACTCGCTCTATGACGTCGCGGCCGGCTCCTTCTCGGTCTTGCTGCCGAGCCCCTGGATCTGGATGACCGGCTCGGGCGGGGTCTCGCCGAGTATGTGCTGCCGGTACAGGGCCGCCATCCGCTCATCCTCGGGGCTCGGCTGCCGCTGGTCGGCACGTGCCTGCAGCTTCTCTTCGCGCGCCGTCTTCGCGATCCCCTGATCGTCCAGGTCGGTCTGACGCCCCGTGGCGACCGCCACGGGGTCGAGCATCAAGCTGTGCGCGGTCGTCGCCAGTGCCACGTCGTTGCCACCCGCGAAGATCTCGTGACGCCCCTTCTCCTCGTACCACTTGGTCAACGTGGCGGTCATGTGCATCTTCTCGATAATGTTCCGCCAGCCGATGCCGGTGTTGTAGGCGCAGAACGAAATCTCGCCTTCCTGCGTCGCGTACGGAATGATGCAGCGCTCGGTGCGGCGGAAATCGTAGTTGAAGAGATCCTGGAACCACATCCCGGCAATGAACAGGAAGTTCCAGCGATCCGACCGCCGCTTCGCGATGTCGGCCTGGGTCCGGTCCCCCGTCACCTTGCCGTAGTCGTGACCGCTGGCGCCGAAGGTCTTGTCGAACTTCCTCATCAAGTCGACCAGCTTGAAGTGCGTCGGCGCCTGGAACGGATCGTAGTTCCGCATCAAGGCCAGCGCCATCCCCACGACCGACAGGAACCGCCCGCGCGCCGCATCGTTGATCCGCGCGATGTCCTTCGACAGCCGGTCGGCCTTCAGGAACGCAGTCACCGGCACCGATTCCTTCGTCTCCTTGTCGACCATCACGGCCATGCCGATGCCGCAGTTGGGGTGACACCCGCAGTTGAGCTGCCCCCAGTCGCCCGTCGGCCCATGCACGAGGTCGGCCCAGTCGGTGAACGTGCCCATGAACGAGATCGGAAACCAGTCACGCACCGGCTCACCGATGTTCGTCTGGCGCTTCACGTCCTGCGCCAGATGCGACAGCGTGTAGCGTTGGGCGTGGCGCCGCTCGTCGGTGATCTCCTCGTCGCGGCCGGTAAACGAGACGGGCTGGAACGACAGGAAGTTGATCTTCTTCGGATTGTCCAGCGCGAACTCGACGACGCGACCGACCTGCTCGTTGTTCACGCCGTTGAGGATCGTGATGACGGGCACGATGTCGACACCGGCCTTGTGCAGGTTTTCGATCGCCTGCAGCTTCACGTCGAACAGGTTGCCGACTGCACGATGCGAATTGGCCTCGTTGCCGATCCCATCGAACTGCAGATACACATACCGCAGGCCGGCATCGGCGGCGGCCTGCGCAAACTCGGGTCGCCTGGCGAACTCGATACCGTTGGTCGCCGCCTGGACGCTGTTGAAGCCGACCTTGCGCGCGTAGCGGACCGCGTCGAGGAAGTTCGGCGACAACGTCGGCTCGCCGCCGGAGAATTGGACCGACATCTGCCGCTTCGGCTTGATCGAGATCGCGTTGTCGAGCAGCGTTTTGATCTCGTCCCAGTCGAGTTCGTGCACAAAACCGACCTGGTTGGCGTCCGTGAAACACGGATCGCACATCATGTTGCACCGGTTGGTCAGATCGATTGTCAGCACGGCCCCGCGGCCGTACTTGAGCGTGCTGCTGCCATGGTTGTGCAGCTTCTCGTCGTTGTGCGCGCAGATGTCGCTGCCCGGAAACGTCTCCTCGAGGTGGCGGAAGAACGCCGGGTCGTTTGACATGACGTCTTCGAAGTGCCCGTGTTCGGGGCAATCCTTGACTATCATGATCTTGCCGTCGCGCTCGAGAATCGTGGCCTTGATCTCGCCGACCTTCTCGTGCAGCAGGATCTCGTAGTCCTGCTTGCCGTCGACGATCGCCTGTCGGGCTTCGCGGACACAGACCGGGCAGAGCGAATCGGTCTCCCGCGGCCAGCCCAACGGCGGCTTCACCTTCTCGTGCGACTTCAGCAGCGGCTTGTCGGACCAGTTCGGCGTGAACGACGGGTTCTGCCTGATCTGGTTCAGCGCGTCGAACGCCCCCCAGGCGGCCGAGGCCGCGTAGGTCATCGCCTTCTCGACGTACTTGATCGGCTTGTGCATGCCCTCTCCTGATGGGTGCCGGTGCCCGGTGACCGGCGCGCCGCCGGCCGCAGCATCGTTCGCAAACCTCTGAACCCGGACAGGATAGCCGTTTCGGGGGCCACGGCCTCCCAACATCCGGTCAACGGGCAGTTTCGAGGGTTGACCTGGCAGATTCGGACCCGGTTGGCGGCCCTCCAGGCGTGGCGCAGGCCGAAATCCGACGGTCTCAGGCGCCGGGAACGTCGTCGGTCGACAGCGCGTACTGCCGGAACGTGAGTCTGATGGGCAGAATGTTTCGGCCCCGTTCGGCGTTATCCTCAACAGGACGACGGCCGGAACGGAGGCCGATGCGACGACGATGGACCCTCCTGCTCCTGGCAGCGCTCAGCCTCACCGCCGCACACCCGCCGGCGCAGGCAGGCGCCCAGGCATTCGACCACCAGTGCCGGACCTACGCCAGCGTCCTCGACGGGTCCCTGGTCGGGTCGCGCGTCGGCTACGGTCGGCTGGCCAGTGACCGCGTCGCGCTGGATGCCGCCGTCGACGAACTAGCCGCCGTCTCCCGCGAGGCGTTCGACGCCTGGAGCCGAGCGCACCAGCTCGTCTACTGGATCAACGCCTACAACGTGTTGACGTTGCGGGTCATCGTCGACCATTACCCGATTCGCGGCAGCTGGCTGAGCCTCTACCCACGCAGCAGCATCCGCCAGATCGACGGGGTCTGGGACGCGATCACCTGGCAGGCCGGCGGGCGTCGGGTGACACTCGACCAGATCGAGCACGACATCCTCCGACCGACTTTTGCCGAGCCCCTCGTGCACTTCGCCATCAACTGCGCCGCGCTGAGCTGCCCTCCACTCCGGGGCGAGCCGTTCGTCGCCGAACGGCTCGCGACCCAGCTGGCCGACTCGACGCGCCGGGCACTAGCCCAGGAAGGCTGGCTGCGGCTCGTGGCCGACTTCGGACCGCCGGCGGCGGCCGCGTTGGCGCGCACCGGCACGGCCCGCATCAGGTTCCTGGACTACGACTGGACCTTGAACGACGTAGGCGGCAGCTGAGCCACGGTGGTGCGGGCCTTTAGGCCCGCGAGTGGGCACTCCGCGCCGGTCCGTATCGCCGCCAGAGCCGGATCGCCAGCAAGATCGCCAGCACCCCGGCATAGAGACCCGGACGCCGCAGGTCAGCCTTGGCCTGCCAGATGAAGTGCGCGGCGCCCGCCGTGGCGCTCGCGTACACCAGGCGATGGAGGAGCTGCCAGCGGCGACGGCCCACACGCCGCACCATCGCCCGCGTCGACGTGACCGCCAGCGGAATCAGCAGGACGAAGGCGGTGAACCCCGCAGTGATGTAGGGCCGTTCGACCACATCCTCCACGATCGCCTCGACATCGAAGAACCAGTCGAGGACGACGTAGGTCGTGAAGTGCAGGCATCCATAGAAGAACGCGAACAAGCCGACCATGCGCCGGGCCGGCATGAGCCGGTGCCAGGTCGTCAGGTAGCCGAGCGGCGCGATCGCCAGCGTCGCAAGCAGCAGCCGTAACGTCCAGATGCCGGTGTCGTGGGTGATCTCCTCGATCGGATTGGCACCGAGAGCGCCCACGAGGCCGCGGCCGACCAGCCACACGGTCGGCCACGCGCACACGACGAACACGATCCGCTTCAGGGACCCGGTGCTCACCAGACGACCTCGTCACGAAGGTGCTAGTAGAACCGGCGCAGGTCCATGCCGTCGTAGAGGGACGCGACCTGGTCGCCGTAGCCGTTGAACATCGAGGTGTCCTGCCGGAAGAACCGCCCGATGCGCCGCTCAGACGCCTGACTCCAGCGCGGATGGTTCACCGTCGGGTTGACGTTGGCGTAGAACCCGTACTCCTGCGGAGCCGACTTGTTCCACGCCGTCCGCGGCTGTTCGCGGGTAAACCGCATCCGGACGATCGACTTCGCACTCTTGAAGCCGTACTTCCACGGCATCATCAGGCGAATCGGCGCGCCGTTCTGGTTGAGCAGCGTCTTGCCGTAGAGGCCAACGACGAGAATCGTCAACGGATGCATCGCCTCGTCCATCCGGAGGCCTTCAACGTAGGGCCAGTCCAGCACCGGGCGCCGCACACCGGGCATCTCAGACGGCCGCATGACCGTGGTGAACTCGACGAACCTGGCACCGCCCGTCGGCTCGAACCGGTTGATCAGGGTCGACAGCGGAAACCCGACCCAGGGGACGACCATCGACCAGGCCTCGACGCAGCGAAGCCGGTACACCCGCTCCTCCAGCGTCACCCCCTCGAGCAGATCCTCGAGGTGATAGCCGGCGGGCTTCGCCACCTCGCCGTCGACCTTGATCGTCCACGGCTCGGTCGTCAGCGTGTGGGCGTTGCGCGACGGATCGCGCTTGTCGAGGCCGAACTCGTAGTAGTTGTTGTAGCTGGTGACGTCGTCGAACGAATTCTGTGTCTCGTCGGTGCCGAACGGCCCCGGCGTGACGTTCGGGATCGCGTCCTGGCCCTCGGCGAGTGCCACACCGCCTCCGCCCAGCGCGAATCCGCCCGTGGCGACGCCCACCGCCGCACCCGCGGCACCTCGGATGAACTGGCGTCGGTTCAGGTAGACCTGCTCATCGGTGATCTCGGACGACGCGATCTCCGCCCGACGCCGAATTAGCATGTATGGCTCCGTCCCCTTGGATGTCTCGCTTGCCGAGCATCCGGCCGCGCACCATGCTACTACCTACGACGTCGGATACGAGCGGAACGCCTCGTCCCGGCAGGTCACCACGACCTCGTCCAGGCGAAGTAGCGTGTGAACCACTTCCGCACGGTGGGCGTCAGCAGCGTTCGACGGTAGGCGTCGCCAGCCTTCTTCAACGCCTCCCCTTGCGTCGGGTACGGGTGAATCGTCGCGGACAGATCGGTCAAGCCGCCGCCCTGCGTGACGACGTAGGCGGCCTCGCCGATCATCTCGCCCGCATGTGGCGCCACGATCGTGCATCCCAGCAATCGGCCTCGATCGTGGTGGACCCGGACAAAACCGTCGGTCTCCTCGTCGAGGATGGCGCGATCGACGTCGGCCAGCTGCACCGTCAGCGTGTCGACCCGACGGCCCCGCTCTCGCGCCTCGCGCTCGTAGAGGCCGACGTGCGCAATCTCCGGGTCGGTGTAGGTGCACCACGGAATCACCAGCGCGCTCGCCCGCTTCCGGCCATGGAACAGCGCGTTCTGGATGACGACCCGCGCCATCGCATCGGCCGCGTGCGTGAACTTGAACGCAGAGCAGACATCGCCCGCCGCATAGATCCGACGGTTCGACGTCCGCAGACGATCGTCGACCTCGACACCCCGCCGCCCGAAAGCGACGCCCGCCGCCCCCAGGTCGAGCGTTTCGACGTTCGGCGCCCGACCCGCCGCCACGAGCAGGCGATCGCCGACGACCTGACCGGTCTCGCCGCCCCGGTCGAACGTCACGGTCACCCCATCCGGCCCTTCGCGGACCTCCTGCGGTCGCACGTCCAGCTGCAGCGTCACCCCATCCTGCTCGAGCGCCTGGGAGACGATCGCGGCGGCGTCGCCATCCTCGCGCAGCAGCACCTGGGACGCCATGTCGAGGAGCGTCACCTGGCTACCGAAGCGGGCGAAGGCCTGCGCCATCTCACAGCCGATCGGTCCGCCGCCGATGATGAGCAGGCGGCGCGGCAGTTCGGTGAGCCAGAACAGCGTCTCGTTCGTCAGGAAAGAGGTCTCGGCGAGCCCCGGGATGGGCGGCGCAACCGCGCGCGCACCCGTGGCAATGACGGCCCGCTTGAATCGCAGCGTCCGGCCGTCCACGACGATCCCTCGAGGCCCGGTGAACCGGGCCTCCCCGAAGAAGACGTCGATGCCCAGGTCGGCGAATCGGCGCGCGGAGTCGTTCGGGCTGATGTCGGCGCGGCGGCGGCGCATCCGCCGCATCACGCGATCGAAATCGACCTCGGGCGCCGTGACCCGCACCCCCAACGCGTCGCCCTTCCGCGCCTCACCGATCAGGCGGGCCGCCCGGAGCAGCCCCTTGGACGGCACACACCCGACATTCAGGCAGTCACCGCCCATGAGCGCGCGCTCGACGAGCGCGACGCGCGCGCCCAGGCCCGCCGCGCCGGCGGCGCTCACGAGCCCGGCCGTGCCGGCGCCGATCACGACCAGGTCGTAGACGCCGGCGCCAGCCGGATTCTTCCAATCCTCGGGCCGCACGTGGGACAGCAGCTCCCGGTTGGCGTCGTCGAGCGGCTGGACGAGCGATTCAGCTTCCATGCGTGCGTCACTCCGGTGGACGGTCTCCGAGGCAGTTCAGGTCTGCCGCGACGACGGTCGCAGCGCGTCGCGGCCGTAGTACAGACGGGCGAGCCGCGCCGGGGCCACGCCGGCAAGATAGAGCGTGACGAGCCCGATGTTCTTGACGCTCCGCCGGGCCCATCCGTCACGCCGCCATCGCCGCGCCGAGACCCGGACGGGCATAGAAGAGTGCCAGAGCCGCCCCACCCGCCTGAGCCGGCGGACCAAGTCGACATCCTCCATCAGCGGCCAATCCCGGTAACCACGGACCGACTCGAAGGCCTCGCGCCGCACGAAGAGCGCCTGGTCGCCGTAGGGCAGGTCGAGCCAGCGGACCCGCCACCTCACGCCGCGCTCGAGGAGTCGCGCCTGCCAGGCGGGTGTCTCCAGCGCGAACCGGAAACTGCCCCCGACCACGCCGGCCGTCGCATCGGCACGGGCGATCTCACCGTCCCAACCCGGGGACAGCCGTGTGTCGGCGTGGACGAAGATCAACCAGCGGCCACGCGCCAGACTGGCCCCGTGATTCATCTGCCGGCCGCGGCCTGGCAGCGAAGCGCTCCAGCGAACCTCGGTGAACCGGTCACGGAGCGGGCCGAGCGCCGGGTCGGCACCCCCGTCGACCACGATGACCTCGAGCCCCGGCGCGTCGGTCGTCGGCGGCAGCGCGTCGAGCAGCGACTCGAGTTCGGCCGCATCGTCGAGCACCGGCACAACGAGCGAGACGAACGGATCGTTCATGCACCGGGCTCCAGCTCGAGCAGTTCCACGACGCGGCGCCAGATCAGTTCGAGGCTGTCGTGCAGTTGATGGTCGTCGTCGAGCAGGTGCAGTTCGACTGCCGCGCGCCCGCGCGAAAACCGCTGGACCATTGCGGGATCGACCGCGTCGTCGCGACGCCCCTGGAAGATGACGGTCGGCGGCGCGTCACTGTCCTGGACCGCAAACGAGTCGTAGCCTGCGGCATCCGAATACAGCTCGTAGCCAACGCGCAGCGTCTCTCCGAACGCATGGTGGAAGACGTCCAGGTACCCGGCGTCACGCCAACGATCGATGCCGTCGGCGTCGAGATCGCCCATCCGGCGGTTCGCCCCGAAATCCAGCGCCGGGGCCAGCAAGACCAACCGTTCGATCGGCGTGCGGCGCGCCGCGGCCGCCGACTGTCGCGCTGCGGCGTGCCAGGCCACGAAGCCCCCCAGGCTGGATCCGATCAGTACGACCGGACCGGATGGCAGGGCGGCAATGGCATCGTCGACCTGCCCAATCATCCGCGAGGTCGTCAGACCGTGGAAGTCGGGCTGGTTGAAGTCCGGGCAGTGCAGGGATAGACCGAACGGCGCGAGGCGCTCGGCCAGCCACGCCGCCTTCGTCGAACCGGCGGACGACGCGAAGCCGTGCAGATAGAACAGGTGCATCTGAATGGCCCCGAGGGTCAGGCCGCACCTCGGATGCGACCGGTGTCAGAGCTTGCGCGTGCAACCGGGCGAGCACCGGCACGGGATGATCTTGTCCCCGTCGGTTTCGTAGTCGTAGCTCAGCTCCTCGCCCTTCCGGATATTCCGCGCGGCGCGGATCCAGATCGTGTGGCCCTCGATGTCGACCCAGCAATTGGGCTCGCACTTGTGGTTGATGAACCGGGCGACATTGCCCCCGACGCCGGCGTCTCGGACCCACCGGCTGTTCAGGTGGAAGCACCAGATGTGCCCCTTGCTCAGGTACTTGTCCTCGCGCCGGCGGCTCTCCTTGTGCGGAATCTTCTCCCCGGCGTAGTCGATGATCTTCGTGCTGCGTTTGATGCGCGCCGTGGCAAACACGCCCCACCCGTGAATCTTGGATTTCCGTCGCTCGATCAATCCCTTGGCGCGTTCCCGGTACTCTTCCAACGTTCGTCGACGACTCACCGACACCTCCGCTCTGCGTTCGTGTAGGAGCGCGCCCCACTGCGCGACCGCTACGATTGTATCGCGAGCATCCTGTTATAATTGCGAAGATCGATGCGCACTCTCAAGAAACTCCACCGGAACGCGCGCGCCGTGCGCGAGTTCGCGCGGGGGCTCGTCCACACCGCCCACCCGTTGCTCGTCCACATGGTGCCGATGCGCCGCTGCAACATCGACTGCGGCTACTGCAACGAGTACGACAAGGTGTCGGAGCCGGTTCCGCTCGACACGATGCTCAGCCGGCTCGACCGGTTGTCCGCGCTGGGCAGCTCCGTCGTCGCCATGAGCGGCGGCGAGCCGATGATGCACCCCGACCTCGACACGATCCTCGGCGCCGTGCGCGCCCGCGGCATGATGGCTGGGCTCATCACGAACGGGTACTACCTGTCGCCCAAACGGATCGCGGCGCTGAACGACGCGGGCCTCGACTTTCTCCAGATCAGCATCGACAACATCAAGCCTGATGAGGTGTCAAAGAAGAGTCTCCGCTTGCTCGACAAGAAGCTCGAGGGACTTCGTGATCACGCCGAGTTCGACGTCAACATCAACTCGGTCGTGGGCGGCGGCGTGAAGAACCCGGAGGACGCCCGGACCATCACGAGACGGGCGCGCGAACTCGGCTTCTCGACGTCGGTCGGCATCATTCACGACGGATCGGGCCGCCTGAAGCCGCTCGGCCCCACCGAACGAGCCGTCTTCGACGACGTCTCGGCACGCGTCAGCGGCGCCCGGCAGGTGGCCAAGAACCTCTACTCGGGCATCTCCGGGTTCCAGGACAACCTCGTCGAGGGCCGCCCGAATGCCTGGCGCTGCCGCGCCGGGGCCCGCTACCTGTATATCTGCGAATTCGGCCTCGTGCACTACTGCTCGCAGCAGCGCGGGGAGCCGGCGATCCCGCTCGACCAGTACACGGTGGCTGACGTAAGACGGGAGTTCCTGAAGCCGAAGGACTGCGCGCCCTTCTGCACGATCGGCTGTGTGCACCGCGTCTCGACGATGGATTTCTGGCGAAAACCGCAGATCCCGCCGACCCGGACCCCCACCGTCAAGGGCTCGGTGGAACCGGCCTCGTAGCCCCTGGCGCACGTCGGCTCCATCGCCGTCCCGGTGAACTTTCCCCCACCGTCCGCCGTCTAACGGCCCAGAATGCCAAATCTGGCCTGGAGGAATCCGCATGCATAGATGGTTCTCGTCGGTTGGTCTGGCCGTCGCCTTCGCCGCCTTCTCGGGCTGCTCGCTCGAAGCGGGTCACGCGATGATGGACCTCGTGCAGGGCTCGCAGGAATCGGTGGAACGCTTCGAGTGGAGCGGTGAGATCGCCGAGGGCGACGCCATAGAAATCAAGGGAATCAACGGGCAGGTCGTGGCCACCCGCACGTCGGGCGACGACGTCGAGGTGACAGCCACCCGAACGGGCCGGCGTGACGACCCGAACGAGGTGCGGATCGAAGTCGTCGAGCACAACGGCGGCGTGACGATCTGCGCCGTGTATCCACGCGAAGGTAACGAGTGTCTGCCCGGTGACCGCGGCCGCCTGAGCGTGCGGAACAACGACGTCAAGGTCGAGTTCGAGGTCCGCGTGCCCGACGGCGTCGCCTTCGCCGGCCGGAGCGTGAACGGCAGCATTCGAGCGGAAGACCTCGACTCCGACGTGATCGCCACCACGGTGAACGGCGCCATCGACATCTCCACGAGCGGCCGCGCGGAAGCGGAGACCGTGAATGGCAGCATCGAGGCCGACATGGGCCGGGCCGACTGGGATCACGACGTAAGTTTCGAGACCGTCAATGGGAGCATTTCGATAACGCTTCCCGAGGACGTCAACGCCAACGTCCGGGCACGAACCGTCAACGGCCGGATCCGCACCGACCTCCCGCTCACGGTCCGCGAGGTCGGCCGACGCCGGCTCGACGGGCGGCTGGGTGACGGCGGTCCGGAACTCGAGCTGGAAACAGTCAACGGCAGCATTTCCCTGAACAGCCAGCCGTAGCCGCCGCCTTGCCGCTCCGCCTCGGGATCTCGTCCTGCCTCCTCGGGGAGGAGGTCCGGCATGACGGGGGGCACAAGCGTGACGGGTCGCTCATTGACTCGCTCGGCCCATTGGTCCAATGGATTGCCGTCTGCCCCGAGATGGAAATCGGCCTCGGCACACCGCGTGAGGCGATCCGGCTGGTTCGCCGCGCGGCGGGGTCGATCGGGATGGAGTCGGTCGAGACCCAAGTCGATCTCACCGAGCGGATGCGCGCCCATGCTCGGCGCCGCGTGAAGGACTTCGCGCAGCTCGACCTGGACGGCTATGTCTTCAAGAGCGACTCGCCGAGCTGCGGCGTATTCCGGGTTCGCGTCTGGGCCGATGGCACCAGTCCGGAAGCCACGGGCCGGGGGGTGTTCGCCGAAGAGGTGATACGGGCGCTCCCGGCCTTACCGGTCGAGGAAGAAGGCCGACTGCACGAGGCCCACCTGCGCGAGAACTTCATCGAACGCCTGTCGGCCTATCGGGAGACGAAGACGTCCTGACGCCTAGTTCCAATCGTGCGAGTCGATCGCCGGACGCTGCCCACCGAGCCCGTGCAGCCACTCGGCCTTCACCGACGTCACGCCCTCCTGGATCTGCAGCGTCCCCTCGACCATCAGAAACGACTCGTCCGCCACGGCGAGACGCTCGGCAGCGAACAGACCCGGACGCACGATGACATTGGCGATCCCGGTCTCGTCTTCGAGGGTCAAGAAGACAAATCCCTTGGCCGTCCCGGGACGCTGGCGCGTGATGACCGCGCCCGCGACCCTCACGCGCCGTCCGTTGCGCGCGCGGGACAGATCGACGGCGCGCAGCACCCCGCGCATCGCCAATTCGCTGCGTCTGAGCGCCATCGGATGCGGCCCAAGCGTCAGCCCCGTGCCAGCGTAATCGGCAATGACCCGCTCGACCGGCGTCATCGAGGCGAGCGGTGACGGCGGCTCCTCGGCCACCCGCAGCCCTTGATCGGAAGCCACGGCACCTCCCGCAACACCTCCCTCCGTCCTCCGGCCTCCGGCCTTGAACAGCTCCCCCGCCGGCCGGATGGCCTGCTCGATCTGCCACAGCGCGCTACGCCGATCGTGCCCGAACGCATTGAGCGCGCCGACCTCGGCCAGCGTCGCCAGTTCGTCCCGGTGGATCCCCGTGCGGGCAATCAAATCTTCAACAGACGAAAACCTTTCCGACGTCCGGCCGCCCCCGGCCTCCGGCTGCCTGCGGTCGTGTCCAGTCCACGCATTCGCACAACTACTGCAAAACCGACGTCGGTCTCCTCCCTGCTCCACCACCTCGATCATCGACAGATCGTCATTGCCACACTTGGGGCACCGCACGGCCTCCACCGCTCGGTCGCCTGCCGCCTCCGACCGCCTCGCTCCCTCTTCAATCCTCCTCCCGACCTCCTCCCGCAGCCCCGACGCATACCGCAGTCCCAGCCGGATCGCGCCGTCGGCTTCCACCGCACACTCCCAGCGGGAGCGCTGCACGTCGATCTCCTCGAACCGCACGCCGCGTCGCTGGGCATCCTTGACCAGCGTGGCGGGATGGTAGAACCCCATCGACTGATTGTTCAGCAGCGCGGTGTAGAACGCCGCCGGGAAGTGCGCCTTGAGATACGCGCTTGCGTAGGCGATCAACGCGAAGCTCGCGGCGTGCGACTCCGGGAACCCGTAGAGCGCGAACGACGTGATCGACCGCACGATTCCGTCAGCCGCGGCGCCGGTAATCCCCTGCCGCGTCATCCCCTCGCGCAAGCGCGCCTCGATCCGCTCCATGCGCTTCACCGAGCGCTTGAACCCAAAGGCGCGCCGCAACTCCTCCGCCTCACCACCGGAGAACCCGGCCGCGACCATCGCGATGCGCAGTAACTGCTCCTGGAAAAGCGGCACGCCCAGGGTGCGCTTCAAGATCGGCTCGAGCGACGGGTGTGGATAGACGACCGGTTCGCGTCCGGCCCGCCGCTTCAGATAGGGATGCACCATCTGGCCGACGATCGGTCCGGGACGGATGAGCGCGACCTCGACGACCAGGTCGTAAAAATGATCAGGCCGGAGCAGGGGCAACGTCGCCATCTGCGCGCGCGACTCGACCTGGAAGACCCCGATCGTGTCGGCCTCCTGCAGCATCCGATAAACGTCGGGGTCGTCCGGAGGCAGATGCGCCAGGTCCACCCGCGCCCCGACCGACTCACCATCCGCGTCGCCATCCCCGTTGACGAGCGCGATCGCGTCCTGCAGGACGGCCATCATGCCGAGGCCCAGCAGATCGACCTTGACGATCCCCATGGCGGCACAGTCGTCCTTGTCCCACTGGATCACGACGCGGCCGGGCATGCTGGCGTTCTCGAGCGGCACCACCTCGTCGAGCCGCCCCCGACAGATCACCATGCCGCCGGAATGCTGGCCCAGGTGACGCGGCAGGTCCTGCACCCGATGCCAGAGCGCGCCGAATGCCTGGACCCGGGGATCGGCGGGGTCGCACCCCGCGCCGCTGAGATGCCGGGCCAGCGTGTCTTCGGGATCGGTCCACTCGAACCGGCTCATCAGCTTGGTCAACCGGTCGATCCGATCGGTGTCGAACCCCAGCGCCTTGCCAACCTCCCGGGTGGCGCTACGGTCGCGATAGGTGATGACGTTCGCGGTCATCGCCGCACCCAGTTGCCCGTAGCGCTCGTAGACGTACTGGATGACGGACTCGCGCCGGTCGCCACTCGGCAGGTCGAGATCGATGTCGGGCCACTCCCCGCGTTCTTCGGAGAGAAACCGCTCGAACAGCAGATCCATGCCGACCGGATCGACCGCGGTGATGCCCAGGCTGTAACAGACCGCGCTGTTGGCCGCCGAGCCGCGGCCCTGCACCAGAATCCCTTGCCGCCGGCAGAAGTTGACGAGGTCCCAGACGATGAGGAAATAGCCGGCCAGGTCGAGCTTCTCGATGAGATCCAGCTCGCGCGCGATCTGGCGCCGAGCCCGCTCGTGGTACGGCCGATAGCGCTCACGCGCACCGACCTCCGTGATCTTCCTGAGGAACGACGCCACCGTCTCGCCCGATGGCACGGGATAGTCCGGGAAGCGATAGCCGAGGTCGGCCATCGTGTACTGCAGCCGCTCGGCCAACGCGTCGGAGGCCTGGAGCGCCTCGGGCAGATCGTGGAACAACCGGGCCATCTCACCGGGCGGCTTCAGATACCGTTCGGCATTGCGCGCCAGCCGCCGGCCCGCGCGATCGACCGTCGTCTTGTGACGCACGCAGGTCAAGACATCGTAGAGCGGGCGATCCGCCGCCGTGGCGAACCGTACGCCGTTGGTCGCCAGCAGCGGCACGCGATAGGCCGACGCGAGGGCCGCCAGCACCTGCGTGTCGGCTTCCTCGTCCCGGAGGAGATGCCGCTGCACCTCGACGTAGACGTTGCCCGCACCGAACAGGCCAAGAAGCCGATCGAGCATCCCGCCGACCCCGTACCGCTGGCTATCGAGCGCCGGCTGGCCGGCCAGCGCGACGAGTCCGCGCGTCGCGCCATCGAAATCCTCGAGCGTGAGCGCGCCTTCGCCCTTCGGCGCCCGCAGTTTCATCCGGGTCACGAGGCGGCACAGGTTGCGATACCCTTCCGTCGACTCGACGAGGACCGGCAGCCGCCAGAGACACGCCGCCCCCCACCCGTGTGTGCCGTTCGCCGTCTCCCGTGCCGCGATCGTCAACTCGCTCCCGATGATCGGCGTGATCCCGGCCGCCGTCGCCGCCTGATGGAACCGCGGCGCGCCGTAGACCCCATCGCGATCGAGCAGCGCGAGCGCTGGGTAGTCGAGCGCGGCCGCGCGGTCGACGAGCGCTTCGGGCGTCGACGCCCCGTCGAGGAACGAGAACGCCGACGCAGCATGCAGCTCGATGTACATCAGTCGAGCACTCCTGCCACGAACCACCCGCCGGCTGCCCGATCGCGATAGATCCGGTAGACACCACCGTCGCTCAGGGCCACATCCCACTCGTCGTGGCTCCACCGGCCGGCGTGCCGGCGTGTGGCCTCCGGTGTGCCGTGCTCCCACCAGTGCCCCGACGATCGCCACGGGCCGGCGCACCGTTCGACCGCGCGGCTGCCGACGCCACCGCCCGCCGAGACCCGTACCGGACAGCCACGATCGACCGAGACCCGCGCCGCCAGCGGGTTCCGAAACCGCCGCAATATGGTGATAACGACACTTCTGGACGCTGACCACTGGTCCACGATGCCGGGTGGCGCGGGGGTTCGGGGCGAAGCCCCGACTTGAAACGGCTGCATGTCGAAGGCGCCGGGGCGGTGCGTGTCGACCACCACGGGCGCCCCGCAGCGCCCCACCCCCATGAGCGCCGTCAACCGCGCCAGCAACGTCGACAACTGCTCCGCCGAGGGCAGGGCCTGCTCGAGCAGCGAAAATTGCACGATTCGCGCCGGCGCGGGGACCAGGGCCACTCCCACGCGGTCGATGCCTGCCGGCGGCGGATGGGATTCGAGATCGAGCACGAGCAGCGTGCGCAGCACGCGAGGGTCGCGGATCGGCGCGGGCAGTTCCAAGGTCCGCGTGTGCCAGACGCGCGTGACCAGCCAGAGCCGGACGGTCAGGACCGCAGCCGCGGCGTCCTCTCGCGCGAGCCGCGCCGCGAGCGGTTCGAGCACCCGGCCGAGCACGAACGCGAGCGGCTCGACCCCTTCGATCGGCCACTCGAGGTCGATCTCCGCCTCGAAGGGACAATCTTCAGGCATGGGCACGAGTGGTCGCGACTCCTCGCCACGCGCGCACCGCTGCCAGGCCACGCCGTCCGCACCCAGCCGCGAGAACAACGCGTCGCGCGGCAGCGCCGCCAGATCCCCGAGCGTCGCAAGCCCCCACCGTCGCAGCACCTGGATCATCCGACCCATGCGCCGCTGCGCCTCCCGGTATCGCTTCGCGGCCGGTGAACGACCGAACCGCGTGCGCACGGGAATCGTGGCCCAGCGATCGCCCGCCGTGGCGGGCGGCGCCGCGCCCCGCGTCGACTCGAGCGCCACCACGCGCTCGAGCAAGTCCAGTGGCAGCGCGGCCACGGCCACCGCTTCATCACCAGGCTCGATGACCGTGAGTGGGTCGGCACGGCCGTGCACCAGCAGCACCGCCGCGATCCGTGTCGCCGCCAGCGCGACCCGACACCGGAGCCCTCGCTCGCCGGCCGCCTGGCCTATCGCGTCGCCAATGGCCCGGGCGTCACCCCACATCCCTTGCAGGTCTGTGACATCCAGCACGACGGTGTAGCGATCGATCACTTCGAGCCGTGGGCTGAAGTCGCGACCCAGACGGAGGAGATCGTCGTGCGAACTCCCTTCGGACGTCGACGCGTGCACACTCGCGAACATCTCCTCACCCGTCACGCGCTGAACAGCGCCGTCCCTGCCTCGCCGGCGGAGATGAACAATGACCGAGGACGCCGACCGTGTGGACGCCGAGCGCCGATCACCCGAACGGCCACCTCGAGTCCTTGCAGCAATCCGCCATGGCCGTTATGGTCCCGCGCCACAGAACCGGACCAGCGGACGCCCCCCTCGACGGGCTGCAAACGCAACGTCATCCCGCCGGCACTCCGCGCGATCGGTCGGTCGCCCACCAGCACGCAGGCGGTCGGGCGCCCCTCGATGGCGCGTGGCAATCGGATCCATGTCGTGAACGGAATCCGACGGAGGGTGCGCTCGGGCAGATCGCCCAAGTCCAGCGCGACCACGCCGAAACCACCCGCATGGAGCAAGAGCCCCAGCGCCTTGAGTGCGCGGTTCACGGCACGCCACGCGCCCTCATCACGGCTACCCGGACGCCCCCGGATCCAGAGGAGACGTGACAGATCGATCCCGGCGGCGGCCGCCGACTCCGGGTCGAACTGGTCGAGCGTGTCGACGAGCGCGGCCAGTTCGCCACGGCTGGTCGCGGCCGCGAGCGCCGCACACAATGTGCCCGTCCGGCCGGACGAGCGGGCCCCGACGATCTCCGAAAGCTCCCCTCGGGGCAGCCCACCCCCAAGTTCCGCATCCAGCGCGGAGATGCTCGTCGGGGCCAGATCGGAACCACGGTCATGAGCTGAACAGAGGGTATTTCCGAGCTTTTTGGCCCGCAGCAGCTCCTCCAGCTCGGATTTCGTTAATTTCATGGATTATGTTTTCGTGTTTTCTTCGCCTTTTAGTGAGGATACTGCACGGCCCCGAGGAATTGCAAGATGGCGCTCGGCTCAGCGGTGCCGCATCCAAGACGGCAGCTCGCAGTAAGATCCGAAACGAACGTTGGCGTCTCGGATCGCACCGCTCACCGATGCGTATCTACAGCAACTGGTGCTCGGCGTCCGGCAATCCGGCGCGGAGATCGTGCTGATGGCCGTTCCCGCGAAGGAGCGCACGCAGTTCCCCGAGCTGCGCGACGATTCCCCCGTGTTCAACGACAAGGTCCGCGACTGGGCCGACACGCACGATGTGCGATTCCGTGAGGCCTGTCCGAAGCTCTTCGCGACCCAACTGGGCCGTACGGAGTGCTAACCGCATCGACTTTTCATCTTTTGCCTTGTTTGCCCGTGCCCCCTCAAACCGGTCCAAAACTAGGGAGAGGATTTTGGGTCGAAAGGGAGCTGGAAGTGCCGAGACAACGCTACACGCCGGAGCCAATCA
>PCAK01000031.1 GCA_002730525.1 Acidobacteriota bacterium
CTGGTGGTGGCGCGGCGGCTGCGCTCCACCGACGTGCTGGAGGCCGTGGCGGACCTCTTTGTGACCCACGGGGCGCCGGCGCACACCGTCACTTCGCCAACGGATCCGGGCGCACCTGGAAGTGGACGACGAGCGGGCGGTTCGCGGTGCCGCCTTCCATCAGCCAAGGCGTCCGGTCGCCCTCCGAAACCCAGAGCCCGCGGCCTTTCCAGCCGGCATCCGGGTCGTCGATGCGGCCATCGAATCCCTTACTGTAGAAGCCCAAGGGGTACGGCACGCGGAGCGTAACGAACTCACCGTCAACAAGCGCGTGCACGCCGTCGAACAGGTTGCCGGTCGCGATCGGCACGTCGTTGCCGAGGCCGGATGTGTTGTGCTGGTCGACCCAGGTGTAGTAACTCGACTCGATGCTGAATTCCGGGAGGTCGTCGAACCCGGGGCCGGGCAGTCCGTGCAGCGTCCATCCCTCCGGACAGTGATCGCCGGTGGCCTCCGGACCGTTCAGCGGTCCTTCACACTTGCTGCGGTCGAACTCGCCGAGGTGGCCGCTGCCGAGCGACACCCAGACGACACCGTTCGAATCGATGTCCGCGCCGCGGACGCCGAAGCCGGGGAGTGGCGGCGTGTAGATTTCCGCCAGCGCGGTCTCTGACGGGTTGTCTCCGGGATCCAGCCGCAAGATGGCGCCCGGATACCGGAACGCCACCGATCCCCAGATCGAACCGTCGGCCGGATTCGGCATCACCGCGTAGAAGCCGGCGTTGATCCGGGTGTCGCGCGCAGGGTCGTTCGGCTCTCCCGGCTCCACCCAGTCGTCGCGCCGGCCGTTGCCGTTCGTGTCGAGGATGAACGGGGTCCACCCTTGCGACGCTGCGGCGTCGCCGGTCTCATCGAATCTCTTCGTATCGAGCCATCCGGCCACCTGTCCGCCGCCGCTCGTCCAGAGCGTGTCGTTGGCATCCGCGGCAAACTGCAGATGGTGCGTGCTGAAGCAGGTGTCGATGAAGGTGTAGTCGCCGCTGTCCGGCTCGTAGATGGCGAGGTGCCGCCCCGAACGCTCGAGCGGGAAGGCGCGGGCCGACGGGTGGTCCGACCCTTCGAGGCAGAAGTCGGGATTTCCCGGTCCGCGGATCCGCGACGTGTACCAGACGCGCTCGGCGGCGTCCATCATCGGATTATGGGCGTTGGCACGGCTGTCCCAGAGGAGTTCATCGCCCCAGTAGGGTGACGGCTCGACGACCGGCGCGCTGCCCGTCGTCGGCGTGTCGTCGTCACGCACCGGTGCGTGAAAGCTCGTGTCGGTGTTGGCCTGCGGATCGAGAATTGGGAAGTCGTCGGTGCTCAGCTCCGGTGCGCCGAAGATCCGGCCGTAGGCGTTGACGGTCGGGTCCCGCCGGTCGGTCGAGATCAGATCGTGCATGTAGACCGTCGGGCTGGCCCAGTCCCTGACGGTGGCCACGACGTTTCGTTCGACGCCGATCGGTCGCTCCGGGTGTGTCGTCGGCAGCGCCCCGCCGGCGACGCGATCGGTCCAGTCGGCCAGGTACTTCAGCGGGAGGCCGCCCAACCGCCCGGTCACCTGTCCCGCCATCTGGCGTCCGGCCTGACCCGACGAGATCCGCCTGAGCCAGGCCTCCTCGGACGACGCGAACTCTCCGATCCCTTCGGGCAGAGTGCGCGTCGACTCCTGGCCGAGTTGATGGCAGCCGACGCAGCCCATGTTCTTCATCCAGGTGAGGTACTCGTTCATTCCGCCGTCGAGTTCCGCCTCCGCCAACTCGTTCTCTGACGGCAACGCCATCATCGAGTACCAGTAGGCGGCTGGGTAGGCGTGCGCCGCCGACGCCGGATCCGGCGCGGCCACCGCCGTGAGGTCGACCATGGTGCCCGGCGCCACGTCGGTCTTGGCCGAGTCGAGGAGGCCGTAGCCGCGGACCCAGAGCTCGTAGTCGGCCGTGGGTAGATCAGGCACGACGAACCGTCCCGCGTCATCGGTGATGACGATGCGTGAGAACCGTGTGCCGAGGTCGTCCGTTTCGGCGATGACCCAGACGCCGGCCTCGGGGCCGCTGTCGCTGGACACCACGCCGCCGATGTCATCGTCGTCAATATCGATCGCGACGGCCGGCCCAGACTGGCAGCCGAGACTGAGTGCGCCCGCCACGCTGCACGCGGCCAGAGACGAGGCGAACCGGAATGGCACGTTCATGTCGATCTCCTTGGGAAGTCGCCAGGGCGCCCGCATTTCCGTGTAGGCTGTCCTTTAGGGTCCTTATACACCGATAGGGGAGTTGCGCGTATGGCTCGGTTTCTGACCTCTGGATGCCTGGTGGCGGCTGTCGTCGCCGTTCTCGGGATGGCGGGACAGCAGCAGCAGCCGCTCTTCCGCGGCGAGAGCGACGTTGTCCGCGTCTTCGTGACCGTGACCGATGGCGACGGCCGGCTCATCACGACCCTCACGCGGGACGAGTTCGAGGTGCGGGATGAAGGCAAACCGCAGCCGGTTACCCTGTTCGACAACACACCGCAACCCATCCGGCTCGTCGTCATGCTAGACGTCTCGGGCAGCATGCAGGGCAATCTGCCGCTGCTGCGCGGCGCGGCGGAACAGCTCATCGCGAGGCTCAGCGCGGAGGATCTCGCGCGGATCGGCATCTTCGGGCACGACATTGCAGTTGGCCCTACCTTCACTCGTGTTCCCGACGAGTTGTTGCAGGCGCTTCCGGAGGCGATCGCAGCCGATGCACAGACACCGCTCTGGCGCGCGCTCGACGAGGCGATGGACGCGTTCATTGAGGAAGACGAGGACGAGGGCGAAGGGCGGCCGGTGGTCCTCGTGCTGAGTGACGGAAAGGACAGCGGACCGACCAGCTTCGGCCGCGGCGTCGCCAGCCAGAGCCAAGTCATCGATCGCGCGCGCGACGACGACGTCATGATCTACGCGATCGGCATGCGCAGCCGGGGCCCGCGGCCGATGCTGCAGCCGGCGGTCGGTCCCGGCGGGCTCCGGGCGTTGATATTGGCCGACATGCCCGACTCGGGCCTTGCCCGTGTCGCGGAGGACACGGGTGGCGGCTATGTGGAGATTCGGCTCGGTCAGGATCTCGGCGCCGCGTTCGCGCGAGTCGCCGACGAATTGCACAGCCAGTACATGATCGGCTTCGCCCCGTCGAAACGCGACGGCAGGGTGCATGACATCGACGTCCGGCTTTCCCAGCGCGGCTTGAGGGCACGGGCCCGGAAGGACTACGTCGCGCCATCTAGCCCCGGAGACGAAAGAAACCACGAGTGAGGACGCCATGCTGCTTGTAAACAGATTCAGGTTCGTCGGTGTCGCGTACGTTGCGGTGGCGGTCAGTGCCGTGCTGGGTGCCGCGGCGCTGCCGGCCTCGGCCCAGCCGGCGCAACCCGATCAGCGGTTCAGAGCCGAGGACTTCGACTACGGGTCGCGCTTCGAGCTACCCGAGGGGGAGCATCCCGAAATCTGGAACCCCGCGAAGCGGAAGCTGATCGCCGGCGGCCCGATGATCGGCGGTACGGTCCGTGCGACCGATGCGCGAACCTACTGCGCCATGGCCGGCGCCGGCTACGACTTTCTCTGGGTGGAGATGCAACACGAGGCGATCTCCTGGGAGCAGGTGGCGCGCCTCTGGCGGACATGTCCAGGCCCTGCCGCGCCAGGGGTCCGCGTAGCCTACGCGGACGAGCGTGAGATCCAGCATGCCACCGACATGGGCTCGCTCGTCATCGTGGTGCCGACCATCGACAGTGTCGAGGAGGCCCAGGCCGCCATCGACTGGACCTACTTTCCACCGATCGGCCGGCGTAGCTCCGGCGGCGGCCAGGGGCCGAGCGAACTGTGGAACGACGTGCCCGGGGGCTACCGGCAGACGTGGAACGCCAACGTCGTCCTGTTCCTGATGATCGAAACGCTCGAGGGTGTCGAGAACGCGCGCGAGATCGCGAGATTGCCCGGCGTGACGGGGCTGTTCGCGGCGAGCGGCGACCTGGGGAACTTCTCCGGCTTCGGCCAGGGCGACGCCGAGTACGAGGCGCTGATCACCGAGGTCGCGGACGCGGCGCTCGAGGCGGGGATCCATGCCTGCGGTCCGCTGCGGTGGGCGGACCGCCCGGCGTTCACCTGCTTCCAGGCGGGTACAGAGGCGGCCAACATCCGTCGGGGCGCGCAGGCCGAGATTCAGCTGGCCGAAGAGCGCTTCGGCCGCACAGGTTCGGGCGGGACGTCGATGACACGGTCGGGCGCGGCCGGTGTTCTGGCGAATCTGACGGCCGAGTGCGGGTCGATCACGTATGCCGACGATTGCTACGCGGCGGCGGCGGCGGCCGTCACGGCCGCTGGTGCGATGGCGGCGCCCGAGCAGGCGCAGATCCGGCAACGACTGCGTGACATCATCGGCGCGAACCGGAGCCATGCCGCGCGGCTTCGCGAGATCGCCTCGCGAGGCGGGCTGGCTCTGGACCCCTAGGCTGAGCCCAACTATTCATACTCGGTGCATAGCTGGTACTGAGCCGGCTCGTCCTCCTCGATCGACGGGAACCGACTGGTCGGTTCGATGAAGTAGTTGTCGGTCTCGTCGTCGTTCAGCGACGAGACCTCGCTGGCGAGCACCGCGCCGCCGGCAGCGGTGAACTGATGGGCCAGTCTGGGCGGCAGCGTGATGCTCTCGCCGGGCGACAGTTCGACCCGGCCGCGGGCTGCCACCGTGCGGCGAATTCCGTCGACCGAGACCGTGACGGCGTCGTCGGTCAGCCGGCCCTCCGCGTCGGCCCGGCAGACGTCGACGACGAGTTGCCCGCCACACCGGTTGATGATGTCCTCCATCTTGACCAGGTGGTAGTGCCAGGGCGTGACCTGCGCGTCGCCGACGACCATGATCTTCTCGGCGTATGACTTCACCGGGTCGCCGGGCTCCGCCGCGGCCCTTCCGTTCCGCAACGTGAAGAGCAGCAGGCCGCACCGAGCGTAGTCGCCGCGGCCGAAGTCGGTCAGATCCCACCCGAGACGGCACCGCCGGAGCTCGTCGGCGTCCGCCCCCGCGTCTCTCCACGCCGCCGGGCTCCAGAGGGCAAACGGCGGCAGGGCGAACCGGTGGGTGTCGAAGAGCTCGATAGCGGCCCGGACCCGGGCGTTGATCGTGGAGCGTTTCATGGTGACCACGCGGCGGCCTTGACTCCGGATTGCCGCGCTACAGCGAACATTGTACGCTGCTGCTGTCTTCGGAATGTGCCCGCCCTGCCCGGGCGGGAGGGGGGATGATTATGTGGATTCGTAGTCTCACTGCATTGGCGGTTCTCGCGTTCGGCGCCGCCACGCCAGTCCAGGCCCAGCGGGGGCAGCCGGTCTCCCTTCCGGACGGCGCGGGCAAGCTCCTGGCGGAGGCAGCCTGCGCGAGCTGCCACGGGCTCAACATGATCACGCGCTCCCAGGGCTACGATACGGCGGAGGAGTGGCGGAAGGTCATGGCCACAATGGTGGAATTGGCGGAGCCGCAAGAGGAGACCCTCGCCGACTATCTGACCACGCACTTCCCGGAGAAGCCGGGTCGGCGTCCGACACTGATTCCCGGCGACACCGAGATCGAGATCGTCGAGTGGACGGTTCCGACGCTCGGGCAGCGGTCCCGGGATCCGATCGAGGCGCCGGACGGATCGATCTGGTGGACCGGGATGTGGGCGAGCCTCGTGGGCCGGATCGATCCGGAGACGATGGAGATGGAGGAGTACCATCTTCCGCCAGAGGCGCGACCTCACAGCCTCATCGCCGATGAGGACGGCAGCATCTGGTACACCGGGAACAGCAACGCCACCCTCGGTCGGCTGGAACCCAGGACCGGCGTGATCACCGAGTACAAGACCGAGGCGCGCGACCCGCACACCGGCCTGTTCCACCCGAACGGGCAGCTCTACTTCACGGCCCAGCAGGCCGGGATGCTCGGACGGCTCGATCCCGAGAGCGGCGAACTGACTGAAATCGTGACCGAGCCCAGACCCTACGGGATCCAGGTCGGCCCGGGCGGCACGCTCTGGATCGCCCACAACGGCACGAACAAAATTGGCGCGATGGATCCGGACACGATGGAGATCCGGTACTACGAGATCGCCGAGCCCGAGACGCGGATCCGCCGCCTGGCGCTCAGCAGCGACGGGATGGTCTGGTACGGGAACTCCACCATGGGACGGCTGGGGCGGCTGAACCCGGAAACCGGGGAGATCAAGGAGTGGCCGTCACCGAGCGGCTCGACCTCGCACCCCTACGCGGTCTCCGTCATCGACGACGTCATCTGGTACAACGAGTCGGCGATGCGGCCGGAGGCGCTGGTTCGCTTCGATCCAGAAACCGAAGTGTTCCAGAGCTGGGCGATTCCGTCAGGCGTCGGCATCATCCGTCGGACCTGGGTGACCCGGGCTGGTGATCTCCTCATTCACCAGAGCAGTTCGAACACCGTGGGTCTCGTGAAGATTCAGGAACCGGGCGAGTCGCAGCCGTAAGCGGCGGCGGGCGGGCGAATCCGTCGGGCGGCCCTTCAGGTGGTAGAGTCCCGCTGATGAAGGAGTTCGTACGGGGTGGGCCCGGTGTGAGTGCAGCCTGCCGGCGCCTAGACCGGGCGAGGTAGGCGGGGCACCCTGACCGGGCTCTCCGCCTGCACCCGGTTCCAGATGCGGCGCCCGACCCGGTCGGCTTCATCGAGGACGGCGTCCTCGTCCATCGTGAGGACCCGGTGGTCGCGCATGACGAATCGCCCGTCGATCATCGAGGATTCAATGTCGGACGGTTGACCGTTGTGGATCCACGCCGAGGCGATCCGGCCCGCCGGCACCAGGTGGGCCTTCAGCGTGTCCAGGACAAGGAGGTCGGCCTTCTTGCCAACCTCGAGCGTGCCAAGGCTCTCGCGCTGATGGACGGCGCGCGCGCCGTTCTCGGTCGCGTCGGCGAGGATGTCTTCCGGCTGCGGCTGGAGGCCCGGCCGCTCGTCGTCGCGCCGGGTCCGCTCCGTTCTGAGCGCGGTCCGCATCACCTCGAAGAGGTCGTTCGTGTTGTTGTCGGTGCCGAGCGCGATCGGGCAGCCGGCGGCCCGCAGGGCGGGAATCGGCGGACTGACCCCGCGGTTCGCCGCCATGGCGGCCTGGTGCGAGACGATTGTGCCCGAGCGGGCCAGTATCGCGATCTCGCCCGCGTCGACGTACCGGGCGTGTGCCGCGAACAGGCGAGGGCCGAGGAAGTCGTGCTGGTCGAGATAGGCCGTCGGCCGGACGCCGTGGTAGCGCAGCATGAACTCGAACTCAGCGCGGCTCTGGTTCAGATGGATGGTGTAGCCGACGTCGTGCGCCTCGGCGAAGGCACGGACGGCCTGCAGGAGTTCCGGCGAGGAAGTCTCGGTAAGCGCGGCCGCGGGAAAGACGGAGATCCGTCCGTCTCGCGCGCCGTGCCACGTGCTGAAGAGGTCCTCGATCCGCTGCATCCCTGCGTCGCGCCGGTCGGGTGAGAACCGCGGCGTCTCGCTCGCCGCGAGCCGTTCCGGCGACAGCGGGCCGGCCACGTTCTCACTGTCGCGAACCGACTCGGCGAAGACGCAGCGGAGGCCGCTGTCGGCCAAGGCCTCGGCGTCCTGCGCGATGTTTCCCGTGTACTCCACGATCGTCGTCGTCCCCGTCCGGATCGCTTCGAGCGCCGCGACGGTGACCATTAGCGTGGCTTCCTCGCCCTCGAGCAGGCTGCCGGGGGAGACCGCTAGGCGATAGGAATTCGGGAAGCCGAAGTCTTCGTTGAAGCCCCGGGCCAGGACGGCCCCCATGTGCGCGTGACAGTTGATGAGGCCGGGGAAGAGCGCTTTGCGCCGGCCGTCGTAGACGTCGGCTCCCGGATACGCCTGGAGGACGTCGTCGGTCGAGCCGAGCGCCGCGATTACGCTGCCTTCGACCGCAAGCGCCACGTCCTCCTGCACGCTATCGGCGTTCACCACCGTGGTGTGGGTGAAGACGACGGTGTCGCTCTGCGCCTTCTCGCCGGCGCCACCACGATCGAAGAGGAGCGTGGCGGCGCTCGCGCCGGCGCCGGCGAGAAGGCGGCGCCGGCCGGGGTCGACGGGGTCGGTTGCCGGAATCGACGACGACCGGGGTTCGCCGGGTGTCACGGCTACTGCACCGAGTACTTCGTGAACGCCCCGCCGGCGAACCGCAGGGAGTTCGGCCCCTCGGCGGCGTACACGTTGCCGTCGGCGTCGACGGCCACGCCTTCGCCTGCCGCGCCCTGGTACGGCCGACTCTCGGCGTCGTGCGGCGGGATGTAGCCGGTGATGACGTCTTCGTCGAGGGGGCCGATCCGAACACCGTTCGTCCAGGGGAAGTGGCTGTTCGGGCTCGATTCGGAGTCGATCGCGTAGAGCATCCCTTCATGCATGAAGATGCCGCTGATCCGTCCGTAGGCGTAGCGCGACTCGAGGTAGTTACCCTCCTGGTCGAAGATCTCGATCCGATGGTTACCGCGGTCGGCGACCCAGAGCCGCCCCTGATCGTCGAATTCGAGCGCGTGCGGCGTCCGGAACTCGCCGTGCATCGATCCGATCTGTCCCCACTCGGTGAGGTAATTGCCCTCGGCGTCGAACTTGACGATTCGCCCGGTCGAGCCCTCTGGGTGCGGGGGGCTGTTCTGCCCGTTGTGCCCGTCGCTGACGTAGATGTTGCCGTCCGGCCCGACGATGACGTCGTTCGGCTGGTTGAGTTGGCCGGGCTCGCTGCCCGGTTGGCCCGCCACACCGATCGACATCAGTAGTTCGCCGTCGGCGCTGAACTGGTGGACCTGGTGGCCCCGGGTGCCTGCCTGGTTCCCGGCGAAGTCGGTCACCCAGACCGTCCCGTCGTTGGCCGCATGGATGCCGTGCGGCGTGACGAAGATGTCGGCGCCGAAGTTGGCGAGGATCTCACCGGTGTTCCGGTCGAACTTGAAGATCGGTGGAACCGGGTTGCTCTCACAGTCGGTGGGGCCGCCGCTCAGCGCACCCGCACCGCAGCGCTCGTAGGCCCAGACGTGCCCATCGTTCGGATCGATGTCGACCCCGGCCGTCGAGCCCCACTCTCGCCCTTCGGGCAGCGTGCCCCAGTTGCGCGTCTCGTTCGGGGCCGGGTTCGGCAGGCCCTCGCCGGTGATCAGGTTGCCGCTGGCGACGACCGCTACGGCTTCCGGCATCGCTTCCGGTGCGCCCGATTCCGAGGCGCAGCCGGCCAGCAGGAAGACGGCAGAGATGAACAGCACGGACTTCAGAGTGTGCAACGATGACATGGTCAACTCCCTTCGCTACGGCAGATGCGGCGGATGCCGAACGCTACCGTAGCACGAAGCACTTCGGATTACAGCAGGCGCGCATCTCTAAGGACCGACGGCACGAGTCGGATGATCGAGCCAGGCGTCGAGGCGGTCAGCGCGACCCCGGTGCCTCCGCCGGTGGGGTCCTGGCGCGCGACGTAGACGTAGCCGTCGGGGCCGACGACGACATCGCGCACCCGGCCGAACTGCGCGAACAGCACCTCCTGGTGCGTCACCTCGCGGCCGGTGATTTCGAGGCGTCGAAGTTCCTGACCCCACAGGCCGCCGACGAGCAGACTGTTCGTCCAGCCTGGGAACGGGTCGCCCGAGTAGAACTCGATGCCCGCCGGTGCGAGCGTCGGCGTGAAGTAGACGATCGGCGACTCCATGCCCTCGCGCGAGACCTCCGTGATGCCCCGCTGGATCCCAGACGAGATGACCCCCCAGCCATAGTTGCGTCCGGGGTCGACGACGTTGATCTCGTCGCCTGCGCTCGGTCCGTGCTCGGACTCCCAGAGCGCCCCGGTCTCCGGATGCCAGGCCAGCCCCTGGGGATTCCGGTGGCCGTAGCTCCAGATCGAGGGAACCACGCCGTCCCGACCGGCGAACGGGTTGTCGCCGGGAATCGTGCCGTCGTCATTGACGCGATGGATCTTGCCCAGGGGGACGGCCAGATCCTGCGCGTGCGCCATCACGTCGCGTTCACCGATCGAGAAGAAGAGGTGATCGGCGTCGTCGAAGACGAGACGCGTGCCGTAGTGCGTGTCACTGGACGTGTACAGGTCGAGCGGCGCGCGATAGATCACTTCCTGGTCGACCCACTCGCCATCGTCGTTGATCCGGCCCCGGACGAACACCTCCATGTTGGGCGGACTCGGTGGGTCGCGCCCGGGTGGCATGCCGGGCGTCGCTTCGGAGGCGGACGGCGTGTGCCCGGGCATGACCTCCGAGTACGAGAGGTAGATCCAGCCGTTGTCGGCGTATTGCGGATGGATCGCGACGTCGAGCATGCCCGCGTCCTGACGCTCCCAGACTTCCGGCGTGCCCGCCACCGGTTCGGAGAGCTCGCCGTCGGCGATGATGCGCAGCGTCCCGCGCCGTTCGGTCACCAACATCCGGCCGTCGGGCAGAAAGGCCAAGGCCCACGGCGTCTCCAGGCCGTCGACGATGGTCTCGATCCTGAATGTGTGGCGTTCCGAGCCGATGACCTCACCGTCCGCTCCCGGGACGAACGCGGGCGCTTCGACGAAGCTACCGGTCCGTCTGCGGATGAACTGGACGAGCGCCCACACCTCCGGAGCATCGAGCAGATCTGCGAACGGTGGCATCTCGGTGTCGGCGACGCCCTGTTCGATTGCCGTGATGATGGCGTCATCATCGACTGAATCGAGCCAGGCCTGATCGAACAGGCTGACCGCCCGACCCCCGGAAGGGTCGGAGCCGTGACACGCGGCGCACTCCTGCTCGAACAGTTCGGCCGCGGCCTCGAGACGGTTGCGAGTCGGAGTCTGCGGCTCGAATTGCGTGATGACGCCGGCCGTGGCGACCAACACCATCCCGCACAGGATGGCCGCTCCGACGAGCGTCCTACCAGTCGACAACCGAGCCATCATCGGGGTCGAATTGGGTGGTGTACGGCCTGGGTTCGCCGACCTCCGCCATCAGTTTGTCTTCGTCGATGGTGATGCCGAGGCCGGGGCCGGTCGGGATCGGCCGGTAGCCGTCGGCGACGGGCGGCAGCGGCTCGGCGAGCAGGTCGTACTCGCGGTCACCGCGCTCCTGGACCATGAAGTTCGGGATGCAGGCGGCCAGTTGCAAGCTGGCGGCGAGCGAGCAGGGGCCGTTCGGATTGTGGGGCGCGATCGGCGCGTAGTAGGCCTCGGCCATGCCCGCGATGATCTTCAGTTCGGTGATGCCGCCTGCGTAGCAGACGTCGGGCTGCAGGATCATGGCGGCCCTCTTCTCGAGAATTTCGCGGAATCCCCACTTGGTGAAGACGCGTTCGCCGGTGGCCAACGGGATATGCGTCTTCAGCGCGAGGTCGGCCATGACGTCGACATTGAGCGCCTGGACGATCTCCTCGTAGAACCAGGGATGATAGGGCTCGAGGGCCTTGATGAGAAGGCTGGCGGTGGTCGGCTGCACCGCGCCGTGAAAATCGAGGCCAATGTCAACGCCGGTACCGTGCTGGTCGCGCAGCGCGCCGAACCGTTCGGCGACCTCCTCGATGAACTTGCTGCCTTCGGTGTACTTGAAGGGCTGACGGGCCGATCTCGGCCCGACCTTCATCGCCGTGACGCCGGTCTCCTCGCTGACCGTGCCGTAGACCTTCGCCCGGTCGCGCGTCGGACCACCGAAGAGCTGACAGATCGGCACGCCGTAGCACTTGCCGGTGATGTCCCAGAGCGCCTGGTCGATCCCGGACGAGATGGCCGTCTTGATCGGTCCACCCCGGTAGAACGCGCCGCGGTGAATCGCCTGCCAGTGGTGCACGACAGGACGGGGATCCTTCCCGATCAGGTAGTCGCCGACTTCGAGCGCGCCGGCGGCGCAGGCCTTGGCATCGTCCTTGAGCATCTCGCCCCAGCCGGTGATGCCGGCATCGGTCGAGATCTTGACGAAAACCCAGGAGTTCGTCAGGACGAACGATTCGATATTCGTGACCTTGATCGCGTCTCCGGGGCTGACGGGCGCCTCCTGGGCGGCGGCGCCCGCGGCGCTGAGACCGACGAAGGCTGCGGGCCCGGTGGCCAGGAAGGCGCGCCGGTCGAATCCGTTCCTTTTCATCGTGAAACTCCGTTTGCCGGGAACACCTGATTATAGGTGAAAGCTCAGCACCAACGCTGTCGCTCGGGCACAGAAATCTCTTGCAAACGACTCGACCTCTGCTATTCCTAAGGTTATGCCAAGACGATCTGACAGGCGAACCTTCATCAAGGCGATCTCGGGTGCGGTCTGTGCGTCACCGTTCATGCGGGCCACTCCTGCCGCCGCTGGAGAACGTGCCCAAGCGTCGACGCTGCGTCGATTCGCCGTCGCATCGGACGGCCACTTCGGTCAGCCGAACACGAACTACGTGAGGTTCCATGAAGAGATGATGGCGTGGCTCAACGAAGAGCGGCGGGGCAAGGGCCTCGATTTCGTCGTCTTCAACGGCGACCTGATTCACAACGAGCCGGAGTTGTTGCCGCAGGTGCAAGAGTACTACGAGCGCCTCGAGGTCCCTTACTTCGTCACCAAAGGCAACCACGACATGACCACCGCGTCGCACTGGGAGGAGGTGTGGGGATACGGCGAGAACCACGACTTCGAACAGGGCGACTGTGCCTTTCTACTCGGCACGACCTCGAATGTCCAAGGGGACTATCTCTGCGTCGACGTCGATTGGCTCGAGGAGCGGCTATCCCACTACCGGGACAAGCGGCACATTTTCGCCTTTCTCCACATCAGCCAGCGAAAGGTGACGAGGTACGGCGTCGACTGCCTGGAGGCGTCGTCGCTTCTGGAGACCACCCCGAACGTTGCGGCCGTCTTCCATGGCCATGATCACGATGTCGACGGCTTCATGTACGCGAACGAGAGAGCCTACCTGTTCGATGGCCACATCGGCGGCGACTGGGGCACGAATTACCGAGGCTATCGCATCGTGGAGATCGACGAGGAAGGAAACGTCGGGACCTACCAATGCAATCCCCAGGCCTTCATCGTCAATCGAGCAGTGCTCTAGAGACCAGACCGACACGAGCGCGCCGGCGCTACTCCGGCTCCACGTACCGGAGGGCGCCACGAAGAGCGTGGCCTGACCGCCCGCGGCTCGTGAAGATTTCGTCCAGAGCAGGTAAGATCGGGCGCATCAGGATGCCACTCCGCGATTTCGTCCTGGCGCCCGGCCTCGTGCTTGGCCTGGCGCTGGCGGTCAGCGCGCCTGCCTCGGCCCAGCCGTTCTCGGCGCAGCAGATCGGTGATGTCGTCCGCCTGGAGGACGCGCGCAGTGGCATGGCGGTGTCGATCGCGCCGGGCGTCGGCAATATCGGCGTCGCCCTGACCGTCAACGACGAGCCGGTGGTCTGGTGGCCCTATGCGTCGCCCGCCGAGTTCGCGGCCAGACCCAGCCTGGGCGGCATCCCGTTCATGGGGCCCTGGGCGAACCGGCTCGACGAACAGGCCTTCTACGCCAACGGACGCCGGTACGCTTTCGACATGGGCCTCGGCAACGTGCGGGGCGAGATTCCGATTCACGGATTCCTGGCGACGGCCGAGTGGCAGCTCGTCGACGCGTCCGCCGATACGACGTCCGCATGGGCGACGAGCCGGCTCGAGTTCTACAAGGAGCCGGCCTGGATCTCGCAGTTCCCGTTTGCGCACACGATCGAGATGACCTACCGGCTTAGGGACGGGATGCTCGAGGTGGCCACGCGGCTGCACAACCTGTCGACGGAGCCGATGCCGGTCGCGATCGGGTTCCATCCGTACTTCCAGCTCACCGACTCGCGGCGCGACGACTGGACGATCTCGGTCGGTGCGCGGACCCGATGGCTGCTCGACGATCGGAAGCTGCCGACGGGCGAGACCGAGCCGATCGACCGACTGTTTCCGGATCCTCAGGCCGTCCCGCTGCGGGATCACGAACTGGACGAGGTATTCGCGGATCTCGTGCGTGACGCCGACGGCCGCGCGGTGATGACGGTGAAAGGTCGCCAGCAGCAGGTCGACGTCATCTTCGGTCGCAACTGGCGCGCGGCGGTCGTCTGGGCGCCGAAGCCCGCCTCGCCCGGTCAGGACCGGAATTTCGTCTGCTTCGAGCCGATGGCCGGCATCAGCAACGCGTTGAATCTGGCCGAGCGGGGCGTCTACTCGGAGCTGCAGAGCATCTCCCCGGACGGCGTCTGGGAGGAGAGCTTCTGGGTCCGGCCGACCGGGTTCTGAAACGATTGCAGGGCGTCGTGCCGGGCGGCACCGGCGGGTGAATAAAGGGCCCTTCAGGGTCGCGGGACACGGAAAGGGAGTGGTCATGGCAGCGAGTCACGAGGCACGTTCGAACGGTCTGAGTCGGCGGGATTTCGCGCGCATGATGACGGTGGGTGGGGCCGCGTCGTGGTTCGTGGCCGGCCGACCGTGGACCGGGCCGGCACAGGCGCTGCTGCAGACCCCCGCCCAGCCGACCGAATCGTTCTGGGGCGCGGTGCGCGACCAGTTCGTCATGCCCCGCGATCTCGGTGTGATGAACGCGGCCAACCTGTGCCCGTCGTCCGCGCCCGCACTCGACGCCATGTACGAGAACACGCGCGACATGGACCGCGATCCGTCGCCGCAGAACCGGGTGAAGATGGCCGAGGGGAAGGAGAACACCCGCCAGCTCCTGGCCGACTTCCTGCGCGTCACCCCCGAGGAGATCATCATCACGCGCAACACCAGCGAAGCGAACAACATGGTGTCGAGCGGCGTGCATCTCGGCGAGGGCGACGAGGTCGTTCTCTTCGCCGACAATCACCCGAGCAACAAGCGGGCCTGGGAGAGCAAGAGCGAGCGCTTCGGCTTCACGATCAATGAGTTGCCGAATCCGAATCCTCATCCGGGGCCGGAGTACTACATCGAGGCGGTGCGCGCGGCGCTGACGCCGCGGACCCGCGTGCTCGCCCTCACGCATCTGACCAGTTCGGTGGGGGACCTGATGCCGGCGCGCGAGCTGTGTCAGTTGGCGCGGGAGAACGACGTGCTCTCGCTCCTCGACGGCGCGCAGAGCTGCGGCCTGCTCGACGTCGACCTCGGCGACATCCAGCCCGACTTCTACACCGGCAGTGCCCACAAGTGGCCGTGCGGCGCCAAAGAGGCGGGGGGGCTATTCGTGAACCAGCGATCCCACGACAAGATCTGGCCGGTCATCCTCAGTGCCTACTCGGGTCGTGTCGGGATCTCTCGCACACACGAGGGCTTCGGCCAGCGGGACGAGCCGGCCATCATTGCGTTCGGCGAGGCGCTGAAGTTCCAGACCCGCGTTGGCCGCCAGGCGATCGAGCAGCGCTCGCGGGACCTGGCGTCACTGGCGATCGAGGAGTTGAACAAGATCGATGGCGTCCAGGTCTGGACCAGCCCTAATCCTTCCCGCCGCGCGGCGGTGGTCTCGTTCCTGCCCGGGAATCTCGACGTGCGACGGCTCTCGGCGGCGCTCTACGAGAACGATCGGATCGGCTGCGCGACTCGGGGCGGGCAGGATCGCGGCGGACTGCGATTCTCACCGCACTTCTACAACCTCGAGTCGGAGGTCGAGCGCGGCGTCGCGGCCGTCAAGAAGTACGTGGCGCAGGGCGTGTAGCCGCCGCCGGACGTCGTCGTTGGCCTACTCGGACGGCCAGAGGACGCCCTGCTGCCCCCGGGGGACATTGCCGATCCCCTTGTAGACGAACTTCTGGACCCGGCGTCCCTCGAACGTCTCGGTCGTGTAGATGTTGCCCTGCGAGTCGGTGGCGATGCTGTGCGCGCCGTAGAACTGGCCGGGCTGCCGGCCGCCGTCGCCGAAGCTCGTCAGCACCTCGAGCGTGTCTCGCAGCAGGATGTGAATCCGCTGGTTCACGCCGTCGGCCAGATAGATATACGTTTGCCACTGGTCGCGTGAGAACGCGACGTCCCACACCGACCCGCCGCTGAGGGTCCGTTTCTCGACGAACTGTTCCTTCACGAACGTGCCATCGGGCCGAAAAACCTGGATCCGGTCGTTCGCCCGGTCGCAGACGTAGAGCAGACGGTCGGTCGAGAGCTCCGAGCAGTGGACCGGACTCCGGAACTGCTGCGCCGGCGGTCCATCCGGATCGTAGCGTCCAAGGTCGCCGTCGTCGGGGCGATTGCCGTACGCGCCCCAGTAGCGCTTGAACTCTCCCGAGTCGGCGTCGAGCACGGCGACGCGCCTGTTGCCGTAGCCGTCGGCCACGTAGACCTCGTTCTCCAAGGCGTCGACGAAGACCTTGGCGACACGCCCGAAGTTCTCCCTGTCGTGACTGCCGCCGTTGGCGCCAGCTCTGCCGAACTGCGCCACGAACTGTCCGTTTCTGGTGAACTTCAGGATGTGGGCGTCGTTGGCCCCGTTGCCGCCGATCCAGAGATTCCCGCGATGGTCGAAGGCCAAACCGTGGTTTGATTCGGGCCACTCGTAGCCGTCACCCGATCCGCCCCAGGAGCCGACGAGGTTGCCCGCGGGGTCGAACTCCAGGATGGGCGGCGCGGCCTCGCAACACTCCTCGGCGTTGCCGTTCGCCGCCGGGCTCTCACCGGCCGAGACCGATCCGGGCCGGTGGACGATGTAGATGTGGTCCCGCGCGTCGACGGCGACGCCGATCGTCATCCCCATGACCCAGTGGTTGGGCAGCGGCTTCGGCCAGAGCGGGTCCACCTCGAAGGTCGGCGCCTCGACGCCGCTCTGGGCCTGCACGACCCCCGCCCGCTCAACGAACGACTGGCCGGCGCCGAGAACGCCGATTGCGGCCAGAAACAGCGTGCTTACGAAGAGTTGTCGTCTGCGCATCGTCATCGCCTCCATTGCTGTACTCGCGCCAGCGGCTGCCAACGTCGTCGTGTCGAGCTCACGTGGGGAAGCGTGTCCCGCGACGGGTAGTGATTATAGATGGAAAGCGAAAAACGCCGTCGCCACCCGAACCTGTTTCTGCTCTTGGTTGGGATCAGCGCCAAAGGCCGGAAGGGGGTAAGCCACGGCCATTCTGGCCCGGCGGGCGCAGATCAAACGGAGGACACTGGCAGCGCGAAAACGTGAGAATCTACACATGCCGCCCAGCGCGGCGACCCGGCGGGAAGGCTCTCTTACGAAACTGGAGCCTCGGTCCAGATCGATTTGACGACGTACAATCGAGAGTGCACGGTGCGGCACTCACCCCGAATCCGGCGACGCAACCGCGATTATGTAGGAGAATGGTACGGGTCACCAAGTGGCTCAAGCGCCAGCTCACCACCTCTCTCCTTGATTCTATGCGGGAGATCGTCATGCACCAGAATCGATTGCTTGTGGCAGTGCTCGTTGTGTCGTCGGCCAGCCTGTACGTGCCGTACGCCTTGCGCGGCCGTGCGCAAGGGACGCTTGACGGGGATGTCTGTCCGTCGGAACCTACGGAAACCACGGTCACGTTGACCGGCGAGACCTACCGACGTGATCGTCGTCGTCCTCGACGCGGCTTCTTCACGACAGGCCAGAATGCCGATCTCGTTCTCTCACATCTGAACTTCAACCGCACGGGTGGCGGGAACCTCTTCAATCACCCGGCCAGCATGGCTACCGACGGCACGCGCCTCATCCTCGCCGATACGTTCAACAACCGTGTACTGGTGTGGCGGACACCACCCGACCGCAATGTGCCTCCTGACTTCGTCCTCGGACAGAGGAACAAACAGCGCAACGAACCAGGAACGGGGCGTGACCAGATGAACTGGCCCACGCAGGTCACTACTGATGGGCGGCACCTGGCCGTCGCCGACACGATGAACGAGCGCATCCTCATCTGGACGGACTTTCCGACCAGGACCGGCGAGGCAGCGGACGTTGTCCTCGAGTCAAACGTGCTCCGTCAGCAGGATCCAACGAAGTACTTCGAGTGGCCCTGGGGTGTCTGGACCGATGGCAGGAAGCTCGTCGTGGCCGGGACCCAGAGTTCCTCCGTGCTCATCTGGAACAGGATCCCTGCTGCCGACAACATCTCGCCGGATATCGCTGTGACCAACAGACGTCTAGGCACACCTCGGACAATCACGAGCGACGGAACGACCCTCATCGTCGGGGATCACAATGCCAACGTCCCTGGCAAGAGTGCTTGGGGCACATTTTTCTGGCGTACGTTCCCGACCGCTGACAATGCGCCGCCGGATTTCTTCCTCGACGATCCGTATGGCGGGTGGCTGCACGGAACGTTCACCCAGGACGGCACGCTCCTGGGGCTCGACTCGGCGTTCAAGATCTGGAACACCGTCCCGGTCGACGAGAACGACGCGCCAGACGTGGTGCCCGTTCTTCCGTGGTCTGGCGGGGCTGGTGATTATGCCGGGGTCGCGGTGGCTGAGGACCGTGTATACGTGGTTTCGGGGAACGCGAACCGTATCGTCGTGTACGACTCGATGCCGACGCAGAATGACACGCCCCCGGATTTTGCCATCGGCAGCCCGTCCATCTGTACGAACACGCTCGTCACGAACCACTTCATCACGAACCCCGTGCCCGCCAGCGATGGGCAGAGCTTGTTTGTCTCCTCGGACTTCGACAACCGTCTGTCGGTGTGGACCACCATACCTGGCGAGAGCGGTGCCCCTCCCGACATCATCTATCAATTCCCTGCGGGGGGGGACGGCCCGTGGGACAATGGCATCGACACGCGCGCGTTCGCCCTCGCCGGCGGGCAGACGGTTCTCATCTGGCAAGACTTGCCGCTTGCCGGTGAGCTCCCCGATCGAACGCTCACGGAGCACATAGGTAGCGTAGAGTTGCAGGAGCTTCGGGGCGTCGCGATTGACCGCAGGAACTTCTACCTGGCGGATCGCACGGCCAACAAGGTCTACGTCTGGACGGGGATTCCTTCGTCCACCTCTGAGCCAGCGTTCTCACTGGACGTCGCTGGACCGGACCGCGTCGCCAGCGACGGCACCTACCTGGTTGTCGTGAGCCCCAACGCACACTCCGTGCTCCTGTACGAGGTGAAGGGTTTGTCTGCGCGCACGGAACCGACCGTCGTCGGGGGCCAGGGGGTGTTCAACCTGCCTCAAGGCGCATTCGCGTCCAACGGCCGTCTCTTCGTCGCCGACACGGGCAACAGCCAGATCCACGTGTGGAGCAAGATCGCCGATGCACTGGACGGGCAGAGTGCTGATATCGTCCTGGGCGAGGCGAGCTTTGAGGACACGACGCCCGAGATCAAGCGCGACAAGACCTTTTGGCCCGCCGCCCCCTTCTATGATGGGGAGCTCCTCTGGGTCGGCGAGTTCAAGTTCTCGAACCGGCTGCTTCGCTTCGCGCCCTAGTTCCATCTCCAGCACCTTTTCTCGAACGCTTTAATTCGTTCAGCTCAGATCGGCCCTTCTCGTGCGCAATGTTTCAAGAATCTTTCAAGAGTAGAGAGCAAGTGGTCCGAGCTACATTCACCCATCACAATTCTGTGTGGAGCGGACAGCCTTCCGTCAACCATCCGTATGCCGCAAGCTTCTCTCTAGAAGTGTCGCCGTCGCTCACGTGGCTCGGGAAGAGCGAAACGCCGGGTTAAACCGGGTCGTCTGTCCAGTTAGGCTGCCATCGAAAGGAATGACTGAGATGCGGAGACTACTCGGAGCGGTGTGCGCGCTGACGGTTGCGGCCGGAGGGTCGCTTTTGGCTGACAACTGGCCCCACTGGCGCGGTCCGAGCCACAACGGCGTCAGTTCTGAAACGAGCTTGCCGGTGAGCTGGAGCGCTAGGTGTCTCGACGCGCCGGAGCCCCAGGCGACGGCGGCGCCCGCGGGCCCCCGCATCGTCCGGGCCAGCCTGACCGTGTCGAGAGACCAACGACAGCGGCGCAGGGGTGGTCGGCGGCGCGGCGGAGGTTCGGTGGCGGTCCCGACGCATCCGCCGAACTGCGACGAGTTCGCGACCGAGAACATCGCGTGGCGGCTCCCGCTACCGGCCTACAGCGGCTCGACGCCGATCATCTGGGGCGACCTCGTGTTCCTCAACGTCGCCACGGAAACGGCCTCGGGCAGCCTCGAGCTCTGGGCGGTCGATCGCCGGACGCAGGCGGTCGCCTGGAAGGCGCTCATCGCTGACGGCAACAACATGCAGCGGAAGCAGAACATGTCGTCGCCGTCGCCCGTGACTGACGGGGAGCATGTCTGGGTGATGACCGGCGTGGGCGCACTGAAGGCATTCGACTTCGACGGCAACGAGATCTGGTCGCGCAATATCTCGGACGACTATTACCCGTTCGGACTCAACTGGGGATACGCCTCGTCGCCGCTCCTGCAGGGCGACGCGCTCTACGTCCAGGTGCTCCACGGCATGCGCACCGACGATCCGTCGTACCTCGTCAAGGTCGACAAGATGACCGGCGAGACGCTGTGGTACATCGAGCGGCCGACGACGGCACGACGCGAGTCCCCGGATTCCTACACGACGCCGGTCTGGCTCGAGTACGGCGGCAAGACGGAACTCGTCATCACGGGCGGCGATGCGGTCACCGGCCACGATCCCGACACCGGCGAGGAACTCTGGCGCGCGAACGTCCTGAATCCCGAGAACAACGGGGCCTATCGGATCGTCGCGTCGGCGACGATCATGGGCGACCTGATCGTCGCGCCGAGCCGCGTCCGGCCGATGGTTGCGATCCGGCCGGGCGGCAGCGGTGACATCGGCGACAGCCATATCGCGTGGGAGTTCGACCGGGGCCCCGACGTGCCGACGCCGGTCAGCGACGGCGAGTATGTCTACGTCGTGACCGACCGAGGCGTGGTCTACTGTCTGCGGCTCGAGACCGGCGAGATCGTCTACGGCCCCGAGCGGCTGCCAAGCGGTACCTACAGCTCGTCGCCGATTCTCGCGGATGGCAAGATCTACGTGTCGACCGAGGAAGAGGGGCTGTGGACCGTGTACCGGTCCGGGCCGGACTTCGAGATTCTCTCGTCAAACTCGTTCGACGACGGCTGCACGCCCTACTGCCTAAGCACCGTGGCGGTGTCACAGGGCCAGCTGTTCATCCGCTCGAGCGCCAACCTCTGGGTGATCGGCGAACGAACAGGATAGCGGCGGTCACTGGAGTCGCCGAAGTTCGACCCTGCGAAACTGGATCGGGTGGCTCTCGGACTGCAGCGAGATCGTACCTCCGGACAGCAACAGACCCGCTTGCCGTGCGGCGAGGTCGCGGGAATGTTCCTCGCGGTCGTCGAGTTGCGGCGCCTCGTATTCGAGGACGACCTTGCCGTCGATCAGGTGCCGGATGACCTGGTCGCCGCGCACCTCTACCTCCACGGTCACCCACGCGTCGCCGCCGTAGGTCAGTGACAACGAGTTGGTGCAGTGTTGGGTGACGAGTTCGCCGGCCATGACGACGTTGGTGCCCGGCGTGCACAGGTTGGCGGTGGCGCGCTCGCCCTCGCCGGTCCCGCCGAGGAACTGCACCTCGATCGAGACCGGAAACTCTTGTTCCACCGCCATCGCAGAGGGCGGTTCGCCGTGCAGCATCACGCCGCTGTTGCGGACCGCCCAGTTCGGCCCGCCGGGCGCCTGCTCGCCGACGAAGCGGTACTCGACGCGCAGCAGATAGTGCGAGAACGACTGCTCGTAGAACAGATGCCCGAAGCGGCCGGCGAAGTCGTCGTACTGGTCGTAGGCGACCGTGAGTAGGCCGCCCTCGACCCGGAAGGTCTCGCCGTAGTTATCCCCGAGTTCGTAGCCGGTGATCTTGGGCGTCCAGCCGTTCAGGTCGCGGCCGTTGAAGAGCTCGATCCAGTCGGACTGAGCCGGCGTGACCAGGCGCGCGCTGTCTCCGTCGAAGGCGAGCACGCTAACGCCAGTCAGGATCGCGAGAACGACGAGGGTGAACCAGGTCTTTGTTGTCATCATCTAAGGAGGCGTTCGGGATCAGCTGATTTTGGGATCAGCTGATTATAGGGGAAGCTGACCCGTGCGGTCCGACAACCCTCGCGCTGGCGGGGCTGTCGGGGGTATATAGTTCGTGATTCTTCGTTGATAGGAAACCATGCCTCGTCACTCACGCAGTCGTCGATCCAGATCCGTCACGACACTGGCCACGGCGTCGTTCGTGGCCCTGATCCTGCTGGGCGCCGGCGTGGCGGGCAGGCAGGACGACGGGAATCGAGGCAGGCAGGCGTTCGACGACGCGGGCTGCGCGACGTGTCACGGTCCGTCGGCTAAGGGCGGCACGGCGCCGAAACTCGTGGGAACGGGCCGGACGTACCCCGATTTTCTGAGGGTTGTTCGCGAAGGGATCGGCGAGATGGAGGCACAGTCGGAGAGCGACGTGCCCGACGAGCAGCTCACCATCATCTACGAGTGGCTCGGGCAATCGACGTCGACACGGATCGCAAGTGAAGGCGTGACGCACACGCCGTGAACTCGCATACCGCCAAGCAAGAGGAGTCTCAGATGGATCGTCGACGCTTTGTCAAGACGGTGGGAGCGAGCGCGGGAACGTTGGCGCTCGGCACGAACGGCGTTCTGAACGCGGCGTCTGGCGACGTCGTGGCGCCCGCATCCCAGTCGACGCAGGGGACGGGAAGCGACGTCACCGTGGACGTGGCAGTCGTGGGTGCCGGCGTCATGGGCAACTGGACGGCGCTCCACCTTCGGGAGATGGGCCTGTCGGTGGCGCTAATCGATCAGTACGGGGCCGGGAACTCGAAGTCGAGTTCGCCGGGCGAGATCCGGGGGATGCGTCTCACCTACGGTGAGGACGAACACGAGATGCTCTGGGCGCGCGATGCCTGCGAGCAGTGGAAGATTCGCGAGGCGGAGTTCGGCACCCGGATGTTCTACCAGTGCGGCGGCCTCGCGTTCAGGCGCGAATGGACCGCTCGTAACAACGCGGAGCGCGCGCTGTTCGACAAGCACGGGGTGCCGTACGAGGTGATCCCGAACGACGATTTGGTCCGGCGCTGGCCGCAGGCGCCGCCCCCGAGCGAAGAACACTTCGGCTTCTATCACCCCTGGGGCGGGGTGCTGTCGCCGCGAGATACCAACATGGCTGTGGCGACGGCGTTCAAGGAGAAGGGCGGCAGGTTCCTGCTGGGGAAGGCCGCGCCGGGTGCGCGGGCCGGGGGCTCGCTCCAGACGGTGACGCTCTCGTCAGGTGAGACGGTCAGCGCCGGCACGTTCGTGTTTGCCGTGGGGGCCTGGCTGCCGAAGGTGTTTCCCGAGGTGATGGCGGGCAAGCTCTCGGTGCGGAAGGCTGCCTACAACATGATCGGCACGCCACCCGGCGACCATCGCTTCGCCGTGCCCAACCTCCCGAACACCGGTCTCGGGCTGCCGAGCATCAATGGCGCCGGTTTCGGGCTGTTGATCAATCCGACCGACGAAGTGGATCCCGACCAGTACGAGCGTCTGCCGAGCGCGGAGGAAACGGCCCGGGTCAGGCAGACCCTGGCTAGCCGTTTCCCTGCACTCAAGGACCAGCCGATCCTCCACGTCTGGACCTGTCAGACCGAATTCTCGGTCGACGGGCAGTGCATCTTCGACCTCCATCCCGAGATGGACAACGTCTGGCTGGTCGGCGGCGGCTCCTGGCATGCGTTCAAGATCGGCCCGGTGATCGGCGACTACGTCGCCCACCGGGTGACCGGCGAGGAAAAGGGATTGCCCGAAGCCAACCTGAGTGGCTCGGAGCTGGCGGCGCTCTTCAAGCTGAAGGCGGAGACATTTGCTTAACATGATGACGAGACTCTGGTTGGTTGGGTTGCTCGTGGGCCTGCTGTTCGGCCCGAACCTCGGCGCCGCACAGGAGAGCCTTCCTGACGAAATTCGTCTTGACCTGGAAGAGAACGGCGGGTTGTTCGTGCCGGACGGGTTCGAGGCGCAGGCGGTCATCAACCAGTTCGAGGGCCGAGTCCGGCACATTGCCGTGGGCGACAACGGCGACGTCTACGTGAAGCTCCGCGATGCCCATGAAGAGAATGGCAACGCGGTTCTGCGCGACACGAACGGCGATGGACGGCTCGACGACATCAGGTACTTCGGGAAGTACCCGATCTACGGCCGATACGGGACCGCCATGCGGATCCATGACGGCTACCTGTACTTCAGCACACAGAAGACGGTCTACCGTCAGAAGCTGACACCCGGCCAGATGGTGCCCGATAGCGAGATCGAGGCGATCGTCGTCGACCCCAACGAGCCGCCCGCGCGCGAGCACAACGCCAAGCCGATCGCCTTCGACGACGCAGGACATCTGTTCGTTCCGTTCGGCGCGCCTTCCAATTCCTGCCAGGATCCGAAGCGCACCCCGGGCCAGCCAGGTGTGGATCCGTGTCCGCAGCTCGGCCCCTACGGGGGCGTCTGGCGTTTCGACGCCGACACGCCGAACCAGAGCCAGGAGGACGGCACCCTATTCGCCACCGGTATCCGGAGCCTGGTCGGGATGGATTGGAATCCCGTGGACCGGCAGCTCTACACGGTGATGCACGGGCGCGACAGCCTGCTGCGGATGTTCCCCAACCACTTCGACGGGTGGGAAAGCGCCCTGCTACCGGCTGAGGAGTTTCTACGGGTGACGGAGGGCGCCGACTTCGGCTGGCCGTACTGCCACTACGACCAGCTGCAGGGCAAGAAAGTGCTGGCGCCCGAATACGGGGGCGATGGGCAGACCGTCGGTCGATGCAGTGATTACGACCTACCCATCAGGGGCTTTCCGGGCCACTGGGCGCCCAACGACATCGTCTTCTATCACGGCGACCAATTCCCGGACCGTTATCGAAACGGCGCCTTCGTCGCCTTCCACGGCTCGACGAACCGCGCGCCCTATCCCCAGTCCGGCTACATCATCGGCTTCGTGCCGTTCGCGAATGGCGAGCCCAGCGGTCCGACGGAAGTCTTCGTCGATGGATTCGCCAGAGTCGACCCGATCGTGTCGGCCGGCGACGCGGTCTTCCGGCCGATGGGCATCGCGATTGGGCCCGATGGTTCGATGTACGTGGGTGAAACCGAGCATGGGGCGATCTGGCGGATCCGCTTCACCGGCGACGCGGCGACCTTCGGGGAGAACCAGTTGGCGGCGATGAAGGCACGCGAAGCGCTGAGCCACATCCGCACTCCCGATCCCGTGGCCGACAACCTTTCGCCTGCAGTCCTCACCGGCGGCGCGCTCACCTACGAGTCCTATTGCGCGACCTGCCACCAAGCCGATGGCGAAGGTGACGGTGCCCGCTTTCCGCCCATTGCGAGAACCGAGTGGGTGAGTGGCGACAAGAACCGGCTCATCGATCTCACCCTGAATGGGATGGAGGGTGACATCGAGGTGAACGGCGAGAGCTACAGCAACGTCATGCCGCAGCACAGCTTCTTGACCGATCAGGAACTCGGGGAGCTCCTGACCTACCTTCGGGCAGGGTTTGGCAACGACGCGAGCGGGGTCAGCGAGGAAGAGGTGCGCAGACGCAGAAACGGCGCCTCAGGCACGACGCTGAAGATCAGGCTGACCAGCGTCTTCGTCGACGATCAGGCGGAGGCGCTGGGCTTCTACACCGAAATCCTGGGCTTCCAGAAGAAGGAAGACTTTCCCGTCGGCCCATTCCGGTGGCTGACCGTCGTGGCCCCCGGCGCTGAGGACGGCCCCGAGCTGCTCCTGGAGCCCAGCGACAATCCCGCTGCCCAAGCCTTCAAGCAGGCGATGTTCGAGCAGGGCATCGCCGCCGCCGCGTTCGAGGTCGAGGATGTGCAGGCGACCTACGAACGGTTGCGGGAGTCAGGCGTCGACTTTTTCACCGACCCGACCTCTGTCGGCACGGCGACCATTGCCGTCTTCGACGACACGGGTGGCAACCTGATTCAGATCTACGAGACGCCATGACGGGCCCGCGTGTCTCGTCGACTGTGCTAGTCTCGCGCTCACTAGGTAGGCCGGAGGCGGGGAGGAGTCGATCATGAGCATATCCAAGAATAGCGGTGGGGCCGCGCGGTCCGGGCTGTCGCGGCGGGCATTCCTGGAACGTTCGGCGTTGGCGACGGGGGGGATGATGATCGTCCCGCGTCATGTGCTGGGTGGGGTCGGCTACCAAGCCCCGAGCGACCGGCTCAACATCGCCGGCGTTGGCGTCGGCGGTCGGGGTGCCGGCATCCTGCGCGGCGCGAGTGGCTACACCGAAGAGACCGGGAGGACCCTCGACAACGTTGTCGCACTCTGCGACGTCGACGAGGAACGGGCCGCCGAAACGTACGCGCGGTTTCCGCAAGCGAAGCGCTACACCGACTACCGCGTGATGCTCGACGCGATGCCGGACGGCATCGACGCCGTGATGGTCGCGACGCCGGACCATATGCACGCGGTCGTTGCGATGGCGGCGATGCAATTGGGCAAACACGTCTACGTCGAGAAACCGTTGACACACGATGTCTACGAGGCCCGGATGCTCACCGAGGCGGCCCGGCGCTACGGAGTCGCCACGCAGATGGGCAATCAGGGGAATTCGGGAGAGGGCATCCGCCAGATCTGCGAGTGGATCTGGGCCGGCGCGATCGGCGAGGTGCGCACCGTTCACGCCTGGACCAATCGGCCCGTCTGGCCGCAGGGTCTCACGCGCCCCGTTGACACACCGCCCGTGCCGGCCACGCTCGACTGGGATCTCTGGCTGGGCACCGCCCCGGTGCGCTCGTATCATCCCGCCTACCTGCCTTTCAGCTGGCGCGGGTGGTGGGACTACGGCACCGGCGCGTTGGGGGATATGGCCTGCCACATCATCGACCCGATCTTCAAAGCGCTGAAGCTCGGATATCCGACGAGCGTCGAGGCGAGTGCGTCGGTGTTCGTCGACGACTGGAATCCGCTGCCTAACCTCGGCAGTGCACCCAACTCCTCGGTGATCCACTTCGACTTTCCCGGGCGCGAAGGGATGCCGCCCGTCCAGGTCACCTGGTACGACGGCGGCCTTCTGCCTCGCCGACCGGCGGAGCTGGGGGAGGACGAGATGTTGGGCGACGGGGATGGGGGATGTCTCTTCGTCGGGAGCCGAGGCTCGCTCATGTGCGAGACGTACGGCCGCAACCCAGTGCTCCTGCCGACGTCGAGGATGGAGGATTTCGAGCAGCCGGCTCCCACGCTGGCGCGCGTCGACGGCGACACGGAGGGCCACCAGCGTGTTTGGGTGGACGCCTGCAAGGGCGGTCCGTCGTGCACTTCGAACTTCGACTACTCCGGGCCGTTGACCGAGATGGTCCTGATGGGCAATCTTGCCCTCCGCAGCTTCATGCTCAGCGAATCGGTCCTGGACGACCGAGACCGCGAGCAAACCCACTACCTGGGCCGGAAGAAGCTCCTCTGGGACGGCGCGGCGATGCGCATCACGAACCTCAAAGACGCCAACCAGTACGTTCGCCGGGAGTACCGCGAGGGTTGGTCGCTCGGTGTGTGAGGCACAGTGAGGCCGATCATGCGCTGGTGCACCGGTGTTCTTGTGGGCGCTGTCCTGGTGGGGCTCGTCGTTGGGCCGGCGTCGTCCCAGGAGGCCGGCCCGAATGGGCGGAGCCCGTACGACATCACCGAGGGGTGGCTGCAGCCGTTCGCGGATGAGGGATTCGCGTTGGGGGGGAACTCGGGCGTCTTTGCCGAGTCGCCGGACCGTATCTTCGTCCTCCAGCGTGGCGAGACACGGCTACCCGACCCGGTGCCGTCGGGGTTCACCGGCTTCGTGGGCTCGATTGGCATCAACGCGCTGCGCGGCGAGGGCCGGATCTGGCAGAACTGCATCTTCGTGGTCGACGGCGATGGGCGCCTTCTCGAGGTCTGGGACCAGTGGGACCATCTGTTCGAGGGTACCGATGGCCCCGGACCCCACCGGATCCGCATCAGCCCCTACGATTCCGATCGGCGCGTCTGGGTCGTGCACGAGACGGCGCATCAGATCTTCGTCTTCTCGAACGACGGTCGCGATCTCCTGATGACGCTCGGCGAGAAGAACGTCGCGGGGCGCGACGAGACGCACTTCGGGAAACCGCAGGATGTGGCATTCCTGCCGGATGGACGCATCCTGGTCGCCGATGGCTTCGACAACTCGCGCGTGGTCGTCCTCAACGGTGAGGGCGCGTATCTCAGCGAGTTCGGTGAGCTGGGAGGCGGGCCCGGTCAGTTCGACGTCGTGCACTCGCTGGCCGTCGGGCCGGGCGGCCTGCTCTTCGTCGCCGACCGGGAGAACCGGCGGATCCAGGTCTTCCGGCAGTCAGCCGAGGCTGTCGGCTCGGATCAGCCCGAATTCGCGCCGGTCGCCCAGTGGACCGGCTTCGGCCTGGCGCTCGATATCATCGTCAGCAGAGACGGCGTCTGGGTCTCGCACCTGCAACCGCCGAGGGTCACCAAGCTCGATCTCGAGGGCAACTGGCGCTACACCTGGGCCTTGCCCACCGAAGGGCCGACGCGTTTTCTCGAGATGCACTCGTTCGCGGTTGACGCCGACGGCAACCTGTACGGCTCGGACAATCAGAACGGGCGGACGCAGAAGTTCGTGCCGAGAGCGGACGCGGACCCGTCGCTGCTGATCGGTGCACCGTACGTCCGACCGTGAACTGCGGGCACGCCCCTAGCGCCTCGGCCTCGACCGTCGTTCGTACTCCTCGAGCAGTGCGGGCGACAGGGGATAGATGTCGCCGAACCGGTGCTCTCCTGACCTCAGCAACTCGCGCTGATAATTTTCCATCGCGACCTTCGCGCGCGCCCTGTCCAGGACCTCACCGATGAGTTGCGGCGGGATGAAGAGCACGCCCGAGTCGCTGGCCACGACGATGTCTCCCGGGAGCACGGTCGTCCGGCCGATCCGCACCGGGACGTTCCAGTCGACACCCTGCCACTGCGAGACCACGGCCGTGAAGTACCTGGCGAATACCGGAAAACCGGCGAAGCTCGGATCCGACAGCTCGGCGAGGTCGCGACCGCCACCGTCGACGACAGCGCCGCGGATGCCCGCGAGCTTCATGCCCAGGGCGCCCATGTCGCCGAACATGTGGTCGCCGGACATCCCCCCGAGTTCGACGACGATGACATCTCCGGGTGTTGCCTCGTCGGCCGCTCGGCCGTAGAAGCTTCGATTCCAGTCGCCCTCTCCGGCCAGCGTGTTGAGCGCGTCGACGAGATCGGGCCTCGGCGGTAGATGCCGCATCGTCAGTGCGCGTCCGACGACTCGTTCACCGGGCTGCGTTGTTTGAAACCCGCGCACGTAGTTTTCCCGATAGGCGCCGAGCGCGTCCCAGAGCGCCTCCATCTGAAGCGTCTTCAGCTCTTCGAGCTGGGCGTCGGTGACCTCCACGTTCCGCGACGGCGCCAGCGTCTCCATGATCGTCGACGCAGCACGGTCCTGGGCCCGCGCGAGTGCCGCCGAGGCGATCGACAGCGCGGCGCAGACGACGACTATCCGAATTGTCATTCTTCGCATTTGTACTCTTTCCAGAGGACTTCGCAGAGTCGAGTGTCGGCAGGCTTGGGAGCATGACAGGGACGGGGGATTATAGCCAGAATGGCGGTCCCAACGGGAACCGCCGGAGCGCAACGCCCGCGGCTACCAGGCGCGGGGCCTGAACTCATCTATCCGCGCCGACTCCCCGAGGAGGCTTTGCGCCGCCGCCGCGTCGCCCCGGCGAAGATGCGTGCGAGTTGCCACGAGAGCGAGGGGAGGTCCGCCGCGTAGGAGATGTTGGTGGTGATCGCGACGACGATGCCGTGCTCGGGCAGGTCATGAACGAGGTGAACCCACCAGCCGAGCTTCCGCCGTGACCGAATATCGTCGTGTTTCCCTCCGGACCAAGGGGGGTAGAGCGGACGAACCAGCAGAGGCCGTAGCCGGTCGATTCCCCCGACTCGAGTTCGAGCGGCGTGCGCAGCAGGTCGAGCGTATCGGCACGGAGCAGACGACCGTCGAGCATCGCGAGGCCGAAGCGGGCGACGTCGGACGGCGTCGACAGCAGCGCGCCGCCTCCCTAAATGCAGCTGTTGTCAGGATTGTTGGCGTCCTCGATGCCGTAGGTCGGATCGCGGGCCGCTCGGGGCCAGTAGAAGCGCGTGGTGCCGGCCACGGGGCGGGCAGGGTCGTCTAGCCTCGTATCACGCATTTCCAGCGGGTCGAAGACCTCGCGCTGGAGGAGGTCGAGAAACGGCTCGCCCGCAGCCGCCTCGGCGACCGCGCCTACCAGCGTCCACCCGTAGCTCGAGTAACAGAACCGGGTTCCGGGAGCGAAGCGCAACGGATCGTCGGCGAAGAGCGCGAGCCCTTCGAGCGGGCTCGCGCAGTGTCGGCGTATCCGGCCGCCGGCGGGGCGTCGATCTCGGAGTGCAAGGCTGAGAGGTCGTCGTCGTGTACGGGTGCGTACGCGGCGAACAGCGAGGCGGCCAGGATGGCGCGAATGACGTTCAAGGCGAGTCTGTGGTTGAGCTTCGCACAATCCTTTTCACGTAGAAAGTGGGCTCATTGTAGGCTGGAGGGCGCGTCGGCGCCAGGTCGGGGGTAGGGCACAGAAAGCGTTTGGAGCGTATAGGCCATGCGAATGACATTGTGGGTTGCTCGAGCTGGATTCCTTCTGACTTTGGTCGGCGTCTCGGCGTGCGAGTCAGGACCTCCGCCAACGGGGTTGGAGGCTCCATCGCCGGCCGTGGACGCGATCGGACTGGCCGAGCTGACCCGCCTGGATCACCTCGCGCGCTTCAAGCGCTCGGTGAAGGTCGGGGCGTTCTCGAGCTACGACCGTACGGGTGGAAACGACGACGGCTTCTCGGGGGCGTACTCGTTCATCCGCCAGGACGCCGAGGGGCTCGTCCTGGCGGAGCTCGATGGCCCGGGAGCGATCTACCGCATCTGGACCCCGACGCCGACGGACGATGTCTTCGCCTTCTACTTCGACGGGGAAGACGAACCGCGACTCGAAATTCCGTTCAGGCAGCTGTTTACGGGCGAGCGTGAGCCGTTCGTTTCGCCGATCGTCGGCTATGGGGCGGGTGGGTTCTACTGCTACTTGCCGATAACGTTCGAGCGATCGATCAAGATCGTCGCTCGGGCGGAGACGCTTCAGTTCTATCAGATCAACTATGCGCTCTATCCGGACGACGTGGAGCTGGGAACGTTTGACGGGTACGCGGCGCCCGAGTCGCGCGCACTCCTGGCGACAGCCGTCGAGCTGTTCGAAGCTGCGGGGGAGGATGTCAGCGCTAGCGCGGCGCCGGCGGGTGTCGAACTGCTGACCGAGCGCACGTCGGTGTCCCTCGCGCCGGCCTCGTCGGTCACCCTGTTCGAGACCGACCAGGGAGGACGGATCGCTGGGCTGCGTCTCGGTCCGGCGTCGGCGTTCGCCGGGAAGGTGCGGGACGTCATCATTCGGATCTTCTGGGATGGCGACGAGCAGCCTGCCGTCCTGAGTCCTGTCGGGGATCTGTTCGGGTACAGCTGGGGCGATCCAGCGATGCGATCGGTCGTGGCCGGCACCGCCGGCGATACGAACTACCTCTACCTGCCGATGCCGTTCGACGAATCGGCGCGGATCGAGCTGACGTCGGAGCGAGCCGAAGGTCCGCCGCTCGACGTGGAGGTCGAGGTGGTTTGGACCCGGATTCCGCGGGAGCCGGACGAAGGGCGATTCTACGCACTCTGGCGCCGTGAGAACCCAACCATCGACGGCGAGCCGTTCACGTTCTTGGACACGCAGGGCCGTGGGCACATCGTGGGTGCGGTGTTGCAGGCGCAGGGGTTCGAGTCGGCGCAGACGGGCTTCTTCGAAGGGGACGATCAGGCGATTCTCGACGGCGAGCTCGTCATTCATGGCACCGGTTCCGAGGACTTCTTTAATGGCGGTTGGTACAACGTGACCGGGCGCTGGATGTCACGCGTGTCGCTGCCTCTCAGTGGGTGCCTGGACTACAACAATGCGCTCGGCCGGAGCGCCGGGTATCGCTTCATGCTGACGGATGCCTATGCGTTTCGCACGAGCGCTCGGCTGACGATCGAACACGCGCCGACTGAGAACCGGCTGCCGACCGACTACGCGTCGGTCGTGTATTTCTACTCGGAGGAGCGGCCGACGATGGCCTTCGAACTACCCGGCGAGGCGGAGCGGCGGGTCAGCGGTCCCGACCGGATCCTGTTCCGACCCGGCTGGAGTGTGCCGATCGACTCCTTCTCGTTTCGGGGCATGACCGTGACGAAGGTTCAGGAGCCGATCGACGGAGTGGATACGCGCTATCTCGAGGTGAGGGTCGAAGGGGAGGACGTGTTCGGGCCGCACAGCGTCGGCTTCCGTTGCGAGCTGCCCGAGGCGGGCACTTACGCCGTGTCGATCGAAGCGCTGGGTGGGCCGGACCAGGCGACCGTGCAGCTCTTTCGGAACGAGCGAGCCGAGGGCCAGGCCGTCGACCTGTTTCGGGAGGCGCGCCAGCCGGTCGGGCCGCTGCGGCTGGCCGAACTCGAGTTCGCGGAGGGTGAGAACGCCGTCCTGCTGAAGCTGAGCGGGACGAACGATCGGTCGTCCGGCCAGGGAGTCGATCTGACAGGCCTCGTCTTCGAGCGGGTGCCGTGAGGTCGACGTCAGCCCGCGGTCTCTAGCCTTCGAGTGCTGGGACTCGCACGAGGACGTAGGTGATGTGCCCACCCTCCGGGACGACGTAGCCGTGGGGTGTCCTTGCGGGAATGTGGAGCACGTCGCCGGCAGCCACCGGGTGCCGCGACCCGCCGTCGATCCTGGCACCCTGGACGTTCGACTGGCCGATCATCTCTCCGCCGACGAGGAGGGTGCCCGCGCCGCTCTGCACGAACACTAGATCGATGATGTCCTGGTGTAGCTCGGGAGGTCCGTCGTCATCCCGGCGAATGAATCGGAAGCGGTGGGACTGGCCACCTGCGCCGTAGTCGGCAAGCGTCTCACGAGCGGAACCGTCTGGCCCCACCCTTGTCCCGAGGGCTCGATTGCGCTCTTCCAGTTCTGAAGATTCCCACATGCCGAATTCCGGAGGGTCCAGCCGAGGCGCGTCACCATCCGGAACCTCGACCACCTCGCCGACGAAGGCCGGGACCCGCACGAGCAGATACGTGACGTGCCCGCCATCCGGCACCAGGTAGGCGTGGGGAGTTCCGGCCGGGATGCGGAGCACGTCGCCGGCAGCCACGCCGTATCTCCACCCGCCGGTGATGGAAGTGCCGAGGTCACCTCTGCGACCGAGCATCTCGCCGCCGACCAGGAGGGTTCCCGAACCGCTCTGAATGAGGACGACGTCGTCGATGCCGTCGTGCTGCTCGGGCCTGCCGTCCCGGTCTCGGCGAATGAATCGAAACCGATGCGATCCGGAGGGACTGCCGTAGTCGGCGAGGGTCTTACGGGCGGAACCGTCCGGTCCCGTCTCGGCTCCGAGGGCATCATTGCGCCCTGCCAGCTCCGACATGCTCCACACGATGAATCCAGGGTCGGCCTGTAGCATCAGCGTGAGCACAAGAGCCAGCGTCGGAAGGTGGTGTCCAATCATTCGGGTCTCCCCAACACCGTCGCAACGAATATCTTGAACCTGGGGTCACCGCGCAACGGGCGAAGTCGGGAACAGACGGATTATAGGTGCAAAGCGAATCGTTCGCCGCGGTAGGTCGATTCTTGGCTTACGGGCGTATACTTGCGAACACCGTTAAGAGAATCGGCGGGTAACCTCGTCTGCGAAGGAGAGACCCATGGACTCCAAGAGACCGGATCGAAGGAGATTCCTGAAAGGCGGCGCCGCGTTGGCCGGCGGCTTGACCCTGGGGGCGGTAGAGCCCGTGGTGGGCCAGCTGCCAGGACCTGAAGGGTTCATCAAGGGCACTGACGAACTGATCGCCTACGGGGAGCGCTCCCGTTTCGTGGACTCGGTACGCATAGCGCACCCGCCCGGCAGTCGGCCTTCGCCCGATGAGTTTGGGCTCGTGTTTCATGTGGCGGCTCCGCTTCAGGATTCGGTGGGGGTGATCACGCCATCCTCGCTCCACTTCGTGGGAACCACCCGTGGCTCCTTCATGCCGGACATCGATCCGCGGAAACATCGTCTCATGATCCACGGCATGGTGGACCGTCCGCTGACCTTCACCATGGAGGAGTTGAAGCGCCTCCCGTCGGTCACCCGCACACATTTCATCGAGTGCGCGGGGAACAGTTCGAGGTCCGACCGTAGGACCGCGCAGGAGACGCACGGCATGACCAGCTGCGCCGAATGGACCGGCGTGCCGCTGTCCGTCCTGCTCGAGGAGGCCGGTGTGAAAGATGGGGCGCCCTGGATCGTCTGTGAAGGGACAGAGGAAGTGAAGGGATCGTCGAGCATTCCGATGGCGAAGGCGATGGAGGACTGCCTGGTGGCCTACGGCATGAACGGCGAGGACCTGCGTCCCCAGCAGGGGTTTCCGCTGCGGCTGATGGTGCCTGGCTTCGAAGGGATCTTTCACACCAAGTACCTGAGGCGGATCAAGGTGGTGGATCGGTACTACATGACCTACAACGACTACGGGCATCTGACGCAGGACCCTGACACCGCGGCGCTGGGGTACCAGATCGGCCCGAAATCTCTCATTACCTTTCCCTCCGGCGGACAGGAGCTGCCGGGCCGCGGATTCTACGAGATCAGCGGCCTGGCGTGGTCCGGTGGGGGCGCCATTAGCAGGGTGGAGGTCTCCACCGACGGCGGCCGAAGCTGGTCGGACGCCGAGATCAAGGGGTCGGCGAATCGCATGGCGCATACCCGATTCGGCTTCTCCTGGAATTGGGACGGGCAGGAAACTGAGCTCCAGTCGCGCTGCACGGACGAACTGGGTCAGGTGCAACCGTCGAGAGCCCAGGTCGCCGAGTTCTTCGAAGTCCCGCTGGGCCCGTCATTCAGGGTGCCAGGCCGCGATAACTCCATTCAACCGTGGCGGGTCGCGAGCGATGGGAGCGTGCACAATGCGATTTCTTAAGCTTCTCCCGGTTCTGATTCTGATGCTCATGGCGAACTCCGCACTGGCGCAGTCGCCCACGTATGGCGTGGGAAGGACCCCGAGCGCCGAAGAGATCCGTGCCTGGGATATCTCCATCAGTCCTACGGGAGAGGAACTCCCGCCGGGGAGTGGGACCCCCGAGGAAGGCGCACTGGTCTACCAGCGGAAACGGTGCGGGGGATGCCACGGGCCTGAAGGGGAAGGGGGCCGAGCTGACAGGTTGGTGAAGCGTGACGGTGGGTCGGAGGCCGATCCTTGGGCATGGGGGCGAGTGCTGCCGATCCGCGCGCCGTACGCGACGGTGGTCTGGGACTACATCAATCGCGGTATGCCCCTCAATAGAGAGGGGACCCTCACGGCCGATGAGGTCTACGCGCTGACCGCCTACCTGCTCTACATCAACGATGTCATCGGAGAGGACGGGGTCCTCGACGCCCAGAGCCTGCCGCAGGTCGAGATGCCAAACCGCAATACGTTCGCCCGCGTGCCGGACTGGGAGCCCGGAATGCCGAGACTTCAAGGGTACCCCTACTAGACCTACGTCAAGCCGAGCTCTCGACGCCTGTTCCGCCTTCAGTGTTCTATTGAATCGGCACGGCCGGAGCCGGTGGGCGCAATCCTGGGTGTCTTGGATCCGACTCGAGCTCTGATAGACCGTGCCGCCCTGATTGGTCCCAAAGAACCGGCGGCCATCGGCGAGCTCGGGCTCGGCGCCGATGTAGTACGTCGTCGCCGAGCGGCCGGGTTGCACGCCGTTGCACGTTGCAGGCGAGGCGCCGCGCAAGCCCGGCCGGAACCGGAATCGGTAGCCGCTCTTGTAGATCGTGTTGAGGTTGAACTCCGGGCTCATGTATCCGTCGCTGCCGTCGGCGGGTAGCCGAGTGAGGTCTAGCATCGACGACGCATAGAACCCCGAGGCGCAGCTCGCGGTGAAGGTTGCCTGCGCCGAGTTGACGGTGCGCAGAATTCCGACCGCCGAGGTTTCGAACGCGATGGCCCGCGCGCGGCTGGGTTCGAGACGCGAGACTGTCACATGCTCTCCTTCAGCTGAGCAGGCGCCGGTTCTCGGGATCGTACAGCGGCTGCTCGACGACCCGGGCGGTTCGGCGCTCGCCGAGAATCTCCACCGCGAGCTCGGTGCCGGGCTCGAGATGCCTGGCCGGCAGGTAGGCCAGGGCGATCGTCTTCTCGACCGTATGCCCGTAGCCGCCCGAGGCGACGTAGCCGATCCGCTCTCGGCCAGCCAGAATCGGCTCGTAGCCGTGAGGATCGGCGTCCCTAGCATCGACGACGAGGCAGGCGAGGGCACGCTTGAGGCCGCGCTCTCGCTGACGGAGGAGCGCGTCACGGCCGATGAAGTCGCCCTTCTCGAAATCGACGAAGCGGCCCATCCCGGCCTCGAGGGGAGTGTAGTCCGCGGACATGTCGAAACCCCAGAGACGGTAGGCCTTCTCGAGCCGCATGGAATCGAGCGCTCGATATCCGAAGTCGACGATCCCGTACTGCCAGCCGGCATTCATCAAGAGGTCGTAGAGGTCCCTCTGATCCGCCATGGCATGGTGAAGCTCGTAGCCGAGCTCGCCGACGTACGAGACCCGGAGCGCCCGTACGGAAATCGTGCCCGCGGACAGCTCGCGGCAGCGGAAGAAGGGGAAGGCCTTTCGCGAGCAGTCGGCGCCGGTAATCGCTTGAAGCAGGTCGCGCGAGCGCGGACCTGCGAGCGAGAGGACCGCATCCCGGTCCGTGACGTTCGCCAGTTCGACGCTGTCGTCATCTGGCAGGTGGCGCGCGATCCACTCGAAGTCGTGGCACTCGGTCGCGGCCGCCGACACCACGTAGAAGCGGTCCTCGGCGAGCCTGGTCACGGTGACGTCGCACTCGATGCCGCCCCGGGGGGTGCACATCTGTGTCAGTGACATTCGGCCGATCGAGTGAGGCAGTGAATTCGCGCACAGGCGGTCGAGGAATCTCTCCGCACCTGGCCCCGAGACTTCGTACTTCGCAAAGCTCGTCTGGTCGAGCACCCCGACGGACGATCGAACGGCGGAGCACTCTTCACCGACGGCGGCGTGCCAGTTTCCCCGATGGAAGGAGTACTCGTCGCGTGCCGGACCTCCGGAGGAGAACCAGAGCGGGCGCTCCCACGCGAATCGGGCACCGACGACCGCTCCCTTGGCGAGCAGTCGATCATAGAGTGGTCCCGTCTTCAGCGGCCGCCCGGCCTGGAGCTCCTCTTCCGGGTAGTGGATGGCGTATTCGCGCTCGTACACCTCGCAGGCGCGGGCCGCCACGTACGTCGTCGAGCTGGCGTCGGCGTCGAAACGGCGCGCATCCAGCTCCCACATGTTGTCACTCGGCTGTCCCTCCACGATCCACTCCGCGGCGTACTTCCCCGCGCCGCCGCCGAAGACGATTCCGAAGATGCTGAAGCCGGCCAGGACGTGAAAGTTCGGGAGACCGGGTATCGGTCCCATCAGGCAGCGACCATCGGGAGTATAGCCGTCGGGCCCGTTGACGATGCTCTTGATCCCCGCGTTCTCGAAGGCGGGTACCCGCCTGGCGGCAGCCTCGAGCACGTCCTCGAGCCGGTCGAGATCGGGTTGGAGCAGGCGGCTGTGAAAGTCCTCTGGAATCCCCTCGAGCGCCCATGGCTTCGTGTTACGCTCGAAAGGGCCAACGAGCAGGGCGCCTCCCTCGGTTCTGATGTAGAAGGAAGCATCCGCGTCACGAAGCACCGGCAGCTCGACCTCGACCGAGCTGAGTTCTTCGAGCTTCTCGGTAATGAGATAGTGATGCTCGAGGGGCACGATCGGGAGATCGACCCCGACCATGCGGCCGACCTGCTTCGCCCACTGGCCGGCGGCATTGACGACGATCTCAGCGCGGATCTCGCCCTTCGAGGTCGTGACGAGCCAGCTGCTGCCGGATCGCTCGATCGCGGTCACGACCGTGTGCCGGAGGATCTCCGCGCCCTTGGAGCGAGCGCCCTTCGCGAGTGCCTGGGTCAGGCCGCTTGGATCGACGTATCCGTCTGTCGGGAGATGGGCTGCGCCTACGATGCCGTCCAGCTCGATGAGCGGGAATAGCTGCCGGGCGTCCTGGGGAGAAACGATCTCGAAGGGGACGCCCAGCAGGTCGGCGATGCCCTTCCGGTAACGAAACTCATCGAGGCGATCCTGCGAGTTCGCAAGCCGTACACTCCCGCAGCGGTGGAAGTCGATGGCCTGCCCGGTCTCGGCCTCGAGCGACGTGTACAGATCGAGGCTGTACTGAAGCAGCTTCATCAGGTTGTAGCTCGCGATGAACTGTGTGCAGAGGCCGGCAGCGTGCCAGGTCGAGCCGCTGGTGAGCTCGTCCTTCTCTACGAGGAGGACGTCGTTCCACCCCAGCCGTGTCAGGTGGTAGAGCAGGCTGCACCCTGCCACGCCGCCCCCGATGATGACGACTCTCGCGTCACGTCCCGCCGAGCCCACGGTCTATCTCGACGGGAGGGGGTCGCTCTCGGAGGTCCGGCGCCGGGCGCGGCTGCGAACGACGAGCTGCTCGCCGGCCGCTCGATACGCCTCGTCGATGGCTGAGTCCGTGTGCGTCGAGGCAGCGGCATCGGAGTTGGCGATGGAGATCCGACCGAATCGCCGCCTCCCGACGACGCACGGCCGATCGTCGGGAGCAAACAGCGCCCACTCGATCGGGTCGTTCAACGTGTCGTAGCTGTAGGCATACCCGTGAGGCCAGCGATTCACGGTGATCGCTTCGATGTCCCGGGCCGGATCGAATCCCCCGCCCTGCAGGGTGCGACCGAGTTGGTCGCGAATGTTGCGCTCGAACGTCTCGAAGGTCGCGGCCATCAGATCCGCTCGCCCGATGCGATGCTGCTCCTTCTTCGGACGCCCAGGAGCGCAGGGCGATCTGGACATGTGCAGAATCATCGGGTCGTCAGGCGATGTCGACGGCTGGTAGGAGCCGAACTGTACCGACCGGCCCAGGCTGACCCCGGTGTGGTACATCCCCGGAGCGCGCGCCCCTGAGATGCCGAGATTCGTGAACGCCGTCCAGTTTCGGATCAGGACGCTCGTGTAGACGTTGGCCATCTTGACGCCATACATGAGCGCCGCTCTCTGATCGTCGGACATTTCGGGGACGAGGTGCGGGATGACCCCGTTGTAACACGCCATCACACAATGATCGGCCCGTACTTTCTCGGCCTTGCCGTCACGGACGTACGTGACCTCGACCTCGCGGGCCACATCGGGATCGCCCAGATGCCGGACCGAGATGGCGGTGCTGTTGAGGCGAATCCGAGCGTCTGAGCCTGCACGATCGATCCGATCGTACGCGAGGCGCGACGTGATCGAGTCGTCCAGTGAAGTGCCCGGAAGCGCGTCGGGGATCATGGCACGAACCAGGAGCCGGGCGACCGTGGCGTTCCCGTCGGGTAAGTAGAGATCCTCTCCGTGGTTCCCCTCACTCTCACGACCGTGTTGTCCGCCGCCGATGTGGCTCAGGGGGTTCACGCGGGGGAGGGGCTCGAGGTGCATCCCCTGGAAGCCGGGATAGCCCTGGGCCCATCCATAGAGCGCCGGATAGGCGTCGATCCCGACGCAGAAGCTGCCCTTCGGGCGGTCATCGAAGAACGGAATCACATCGGGGTGAACTTTGGCGAGATCGAGGAGGAAGTCCCGATAGCTGATCCGGGCCAGGCGTTCCTTCTTGTCCACATCCGAGAGTCCGGGCATATAGTCCGGGTTCGCGCCGTCGTCGTAGAGCCGTGTGATGTCCCTCCGCGCATCCGGAGAGAGCGGGGTCTGTGCGAGCCAGTCGGCCCATCCGCTGCTGCCCGATCCCCCTCGTCCCTTCACCAGCCGATCCTCGCCGAACACCTCTTTCGCAAAGAACGTAGCGTTGCCGAGGCCCAGCGATCGGTAGAATCCCATCCCCGCCACGCTGGTCGCGATTCCGCTTTCCACGTCGATGCCGATCGCTGAGAGGAGCGTCCTTGCGACGGTGCTGAATTGGCGCACGGACTCGAGGTACGACGTGCCACCGTTCAGCATCAGCGTGCGGCCCCGGGAGGTCATCTCGTTCCGCTTGGCGTGGCCGCCGAAGTCATCGTGGTTGTCGAGAACCAGCACACGTGCGCCGCGGCCAGCCGAGGTCAAGAAGAAGTAGGCCGCCGAGAGCCCGCTCAGCCCCCCTCCGACCACCACCATGTCGTAGTGCTCGCCCGTGTCGGCGGCATCGGTCCAGGAGTTCCCATCACGGAGCGCATGGGCGACCTCGAAAGACCCGGCGTGACTTCCGCGCATGCCAGTCAAGGCCGGTGGATAGTATTCCTGCGCCTGGGACGCATCGGACGTCCCCTCGCGCGCCGAGATCGAGCCAGGTGCGATGAGCGCCCCCCCGATGGCAACCCCCACGCCATTGACGAAGTCGCGTCGGGTGATATTCCGGCGCATCCCGAGATCACGATCCTTACTCTCGGCCATAGCCCCTCCGATTCTCGAACGCAGTGACGTGCTCAGTGAGACCGCCCTATTCAAGGCCGACCTCAGATGCAGGTTGCTTGCTGGATTCTACCCCGGAGCTACCCAACCCGTACCGGCTGACAACGCTGGAGGGGGTATAGTGACCCTGAGACACGACCCTCTGGAGGTATGCAATGTGCGGTATCCGTTTCGGCTTCGTCCTCGCGGCGCTCGGTTTCGTCGCCACGTCGGCAGGCGCGCAGAGCGCGCCGCCGAACTTCCTCGAGGAGTTCGAGGGTCAGTTTGGCGCGTCGGCCTCGAAGCTCGTCGCCCTCGCCGAGGCGATGCCGCCGGAGACCTACACCTGGAGCCCAGGTGAGGGCGTCGCATCGGTGGCGCGGGTGTTCATGCACGTTGCCGGGTACAACTACATGTATCCGGATCTGAACCTCGGTATTCCCGCGCCGATGGGCCGTGAGGAGTACGGTCGCTGGGAGGCCGACCTGCGTGACAAGGAGCAGGTGCTGGAGATCCTCCGCGCCTCGATGGAGCACGTGCACGAAGTGGCCGGCCGGATGACCGCGGATCAACTGGACCGCACGACGGAGCTGTACGGCCGCGACGTCGGTGAGTGGGCCGTACTCTTCCAGCTCATCGCTCACATGAACGAGCACCTGGGCCAGTCGATCGCGTACGCGCGTATGAACGGCGTCGTGCCGCCCTGGTCACGGTGAGGCACGCCCGGGGGCCCCGTCACCGCTTCACGAATTTCTTCAGTCGCTGATTCTTGCCGCTGTTGTACGTACCGATAAGGACTTCGCCGCCGTACACGTTGCCGGCCGCATCAACAGCCACGCCTTCGGGTGCGATCTCGGCCTCCGGAATGAAGTAGATCACCTTGCCGTCCCGAAGGCTTCCGATGCGGATGCCTCTCAGCCATTCGCGCCACCGGGCGCCGGCAACTGGTCGGAGGCCGCCATCGCGAAAATCAGGGCTCGACTCGCCATCGGCCACGTACAGCATGTCGTTCGCGTCGATGAAGAGGCCGCTGGGACGGCTGAACTGGTACCACTCGTCGAGGTAGGTTCCGTCCTGATCGAGTATCTGGATACGGTCGTTGCCGCGGTCGGCGACGATCAGCCGCCCGGACGAGTCGAAGGCGATGGCATGCGGCGTCTTGAACTCGCCGGGTCCGGAGCCGAGTGTCCCGATCACGTCGATGAACGCTCCGTCCTTGGTGAACCGCGAGATGCGCGAGACGACAGTCGGCCCCGGGTCTTGGCTCTGGCCGCTGTGGCCTTCGGCCACGAGAATGTCGCCGTTCGGCGCGATGAGGACGTCGCACGGCTCGTTCAGGCGGTCCGGAGGATCTCCGGCGATGCCCGGGGTGCCGAGCGTCATCAGGAGCTCGCCGTCCGGGCTGAACTTGAAGACGGTGTGCCCCTTGTCCGCGGCGTCCGGGAACTGTTCCAGCTCTTCCGGTGTTGCGGATCGCCCGTCGGTGACCCAGACGTTGCCCTTCTGGTCGACGTGGATGCCGTGCGGCCAGGCGAACATGCCCGCGCCGAAGCTCGTGACGAGCTTGCCCGACGCGTCGAACCGGTGGACGGCGGGCACCTCTGACCCGATGCAGCTGTTGGCACCACATCGCTCGGTGACCCAGATGGAGGTGCCGTCGATGCCGGTGTCCATCGCCGGCATGGAGCCCCACGTCCTGCCAGGCTCGCCCGCTCTCGGCATCTCGGCGATGGGCATCATGAAGTGATCGTCGACGGTGCGGTAGGGATTCGGACGATCGTTGACGGGCTCCATGTCCGCCGATGACTGCGCTCGCGCGTCGGTCGGAACGGCCGCCGCACAGATGGCGAGGGCCAGTGTCAGCACGATTGGGCGTCTCTGTTGCATTGCGGTCATCTCCCTCTCACCGAACTCTCGAAGGGCTCTCGGTCAACGAGGATCCACGTAGTCAAGGCGCGCCGGATAGAGTACTCCATGGCAGTGTTCGAGCTCTGAGAAATTGGTGCATGGCGCCAGCTCGACGGGAAAGGTCTTCGGCAATAGTGCGCAGATGAATTGTGCAGGTGAAGAAATGAACGCCATTCGGCTTCATGGCTGCCGGCTTCTGGTTGTTTCATGCGTGGTCGCGGCGTCGGCATTGTCAGCTGCGACGGTCAGCGACGTTGGCCTGTTGTCCCAAGGAACCACCGATTCGTTCGATCCGGCCACGATTGAGGCGATCGGCGACAAGGTCGCGGATTGGCAGCTCGCCAACCTCGACGATCTCAGCTATATCCGGAATCTGCGCGATGAGGACACCTATCGGCGTGGCTGGCAACACGCTGCGCTGTATGTGGGCCTGATGAACTGGGCCGCGCTGCCGGGGAATGAGAAATACGATCGTGCGCTGAGAGAGATCAGCGAAGACAACCAGTGGCAGCTGGGAAGGCGCCTATTCCATGGTGACGACCACGCGGTGGGACAACTGTACCTTCACTTCTACGAGCAGGAAAAGGACTCGGGGATGGTCGCGCACATCATCCAGCAGTTCAACCAGATCCTGGTGGCCAATCCCGGTGACACGCTCGAATTCCTCGGGGATCCCTCGCCTGGGGTGGGGTGGGTGTGCCAGCTGCGCTGGTGCTGGTGCGACGCCCTGTTCATGTCCCCCCCCGACCTGGATGCAGCTGTCGCTGGCGACCGGCGAAGAGCGATACCTGGCGTATGCCGACAAGGAATTTTGGGCAACGCACGACTATCTGCTGGACCCCGAATTCAGCCTGTTCTATCGCGACAGCCGGTACTTCACGAGGCGTGACGAGGAAGGCAACAAATTGTTCTGGTCGCGTGGTAACGGCTGGGTGTTTGCCGGCCTCGTGAATATCCTGAAGATCCTGCCCGAGGATCACCCGTCGTATTCGAGGTACCTGAAGCTCTACGGCGACATGGCGTCAACGATTGCCGACATTCAGCGTGACAACGGGCTGTGGAGCGTGTCCCTGCTGGCGAAGGAAGCGTATCCGGCGCCGGAAACCAGTGGCTCCTCGTTCATGGTGTACGGCCTCGCGTGGGGGGGTGAACAATAGCCATCTGGACGCCGACTCTTTCGGGCCGGTGGTCAGGAAGGGGTGGAGCGCGCTGGTCAACGCGGTCGGAGCCGACGGCAAGCTGGGCTGGGTTCAGCCGGTCGGCGGTGCTCCGGACAGTGTCTATGAAACCGACAGCCACCTGTACGGCGTCGGCGCGTTTCTCCTCGCCGCATCGGAAATGTTGCAGGCCGGGTGACCGATATACAGCCCGACGATTGGTGCAGCGGCTGCGTGGGGCAAGGCTGACGCCTTGCCCCACGTCCCAGTGTGGCGACGCCAGGTCAGCGGGGGTCGCGATACGTCGACACCGGCGGGAGCTGCGCGCCGGACAGGTCGGCCGGTAAGCTTTCTTCGGCTACGACCTTGTGGGTCAGCGTGCCGATTCCATCGATGCTGGCGCTGATCGTCTCGCCCGCCTGCAGGTATCCGGAGCCTGTCGCGCGCTCGACGCGACCCGCACCGGTTCCGCCGGACGTCCCGCTCTGCAGAACGTCACCAGGGAAGACCGTGATGAGCGACGACGCGTACTCGATGAGCTCAGGAATGTTGTGGATCATGTCTCCGGCCCTGGCCTCCTGGACGGTCACGCCGTCGATGACCAGGGTCTGGTGCAGGCGCTCCATCGGATCACCGTAGAACTCCTTGGGGACGATCCACGGCCCGTGGGGCGCGAACGTGTCATGGCCCTTGCCGACGAACCAGTCCGACCCGGAGCCGTAGCCCCCCGGAGGACGCCCGCCACGATCGGAGATATCCATGGCGACCATGTAGCCGAACACGTGGTCGTAGGCACGGCTCGCGGAGATGTACTTGCCCGCGCGGCCAAAGACGATAGCCATTTCGACTTCCCATTCGATCCGGTCCCGGCCGTAGGGCATCACGACGTCATCACCGCTACCGATGATCGCGCCGCGGGTCGGCTTCAGGAACAGATAGGGGACGCCCCGGTTCTCTTGCCGCTCACTGGTCCGCGCACGTAGCTCCTCCTCGGTGCAGCCCTCGCACGCGTGCGTGTAGAAGTTGACCGCCGCATTCATGAGCTTGCTGGGATATAGGATCGGAGCAAGGATCTTGACGTCTCCGACGTCGTGGACGTAGTCGGCGCGCGCGCCGCCCGAAAGCCGGTTCCCGGCGACGAGGTCGTTGACGATCTCGTAGAGCCGGTACTTGACGCCGTACTCGTACTGGCCGATCAGTTCGAGCATGTCGGCCGGCATGGCGAGGCGGGGGTAGGTGTGATCCAGTTCCAGCGCGCTGTTCGCCGCGCCGATGTCGACGATCAGCGAATCCCGCAGCACGAGTCCCACGATGGCCTCTCCATCGATGCGGAAGGTGCCGACCTTGAAGGGCTCGACCGACTCCCTGAACTGGGCCTGTAGCCCGGCCGGGGCCGCGAGCACGACGAACAGGGCGGCGAGAATGGTTGATCGCATGCAGTCCTCCGTGTGAATTGTGTTCCGCGTGCCCGCGCGGGACGTGGCCCGGCCATCGGGTTACCGCAGGCATACAAGGTCGCGCAGTCTGACCGAGGATGACCGGCCGGAGCGCCGCCGTCAAGGCGGTTCGCGCGCCTGGAGCTTCTCTTGTTAGTCGCGTAGCGCCGCGACTGGATCCAAGCGGGAGGCCCGGCGGGCCGGCAGGTAGCTGGCCTGGAGCGGCGCGGAGGCGAGCAACGCCGCGGCGGAAGACGCGATCCATGGGTCGTCCGGCCGCACATCGAAGAGAAACGCACCAATTACGCGGAGGTTGACCAAGGAGGCGGCCAGGCCCAGGACGAGTCCGATGATGGTCAGTCTCGCGCCGCGGCGCAGCACCTGTCCCACCACGTCGGCCGGGCGTGCTCCCAGCGCCATGCGAATGCTGATCTCCTGCGTTCTGACGGCCACCGCGTGGGCGATCACGCCATACACACCCACGATGGCGGGCAAGATGGCCAGGGCGGCTCTGGCGCACGTTCTGGCGGAGTTCGTCGAGCATACCCATCATCACCGATTGCGCCGCGACTGCGTGCTGCTCGTTATCCGGCGATGCCGCCACCGTCGACCACGAGGGCGGTGCCGGTCACGAACGAGGAGGCATCGGTCGACAGAAAGAGCACAGCGCGAGCGATCTCTTCGGCGCTACCGATGCGGCCCATCGGGCGGTCGGAGGCGCCCTCCAGGTAGCTCTCCCACGAAAGTCCGCGCTGCTTCGCGTCGTCCGGCAGCATTGGCGTGTCGGTATCACCTGGGCAGATACAGTTCACCCGGATGCCTCGGGGGCCGTGGTCGATCGCCATCGCTTTGGTCATCACCACTAGGCCACCTTTGGCGGCGCAGTACGCGGCGGCGCGTTCGCCGCCCTGGATCCCCCAGCCGGAGCTGCAATGGATGATCACGCCGCTGCCACGCTCGATCATCGACGGCAGGGAGTACTTGGACATCAGGAATGCGCCCTTGAGACTGGTGTCGATGGTTAGATCCCACTCGCTTTCAGAGCAATCAGGCACCGTGTTCGGGTAGTAGACGCCGGCGTTGTTGAACAAGATGTCGATGCGACCATAGCGCTCCAGCGTCTCGCCGACCGCTCTCTGGCATTGGTCGGCGAAACGCACGTCGGAGACCATGAAGTGCGCCTCACCGCCGGCTTCCTCGATTTCCCGAGCGACCTTCCTGCCGCGCTCCTCGTTGCGCCCCGTGATTGCGACTTGGGCTCCATGGCGCGCGAGCAAAATGGCGCTCGCCCGGCCGATCCCGGCGCTCCCTCCCGTGATCAACGCAGTCTTTCCGGTCAGATCTTCCACGCGTTGGCTGGTTGTCGTCATCGCTGGCTCGCCAGTCCGCCGGCCGTCTCGGCTCCATCCATCACGTAGACGTGGCCGCTGGCGAAAGCGGCATCCTCCGATGCGAGGAAGGCGAAGAGCGCGGCGATCTCCTCCGGCTTGGCGTGTCGCCCCAGCGGGATCTTGTTGTTGACGCGCTGAAGCATCTCGTCCGTGTACTCCGCTCGCTGCATCGGCGTCAAGCAGTAGCCGGGGGAGATGGCGTTGACCCTGACGGTGGGCGCCAACTCGAGCGCCATGGACTTGGTCAGGGCGATCACTCCGGCCTTCGTCGCGTTGTAGTCCGCGTAATGCGGATATCCGTGCGTGCCGTTGGTCGATGCGGTATTGAGGATCACGCCACCACCTTGCTTCAGCATACGGCGCGCGGCCGTTTGCGCGACGTGAAAGACGCCGGTCAAGTTCACGGCGAGTACGTCGTCCCACTCCTCTGGGGTGATGTCGACAAACGCGTGCCGGATACTGATGCCAGCGTTGTTGATCAGTACATCGACCGCACCCATGTGCTGTACCGCTGTGGCGAAGGCGGCCTCCACCGCGTCGCGATCGGCAACGTCGGCATCGAGGACACCGGACAGGCCCGGCAACTCCTTGCCGATCCGTTCGCGAGCGTCGGCGCTGCGATCGATCACGCAGACCGAAGCCCCTTCTTCGAGAAACCGAGCAGCGGTGGCGGCGCCGATGCCGCTCGCGCCGCCTGTCACCAGTACCCGCTTGCCTCGTAATCCTCGCATTCGTGCACCTCCGTTGCTGATCTCGTTGGTGGTGCTGGCTCTGTGGCGATCCACGCCTTACGAGATCTCAAGATACGTGATGCGGTCAGCCTAAGCATCGTGCCGGCATGATCTTGGGGAGCGGGTCATATGCCCAGATTCTACCGCTTGGGCTGGAACAGCCCTTTCCCCTTCCAGTTTTTGTCCTTGCCCCCTCGAACCGGTCCAAAACTAGGGAGAGGATTTTGGGTCGAAAGGGAGCTGGAAGTGCCGAGACAACGCTACACGCCGGAGCCAATCATCACCAAG
>PCAK01000032.1 GCA_002730525.1 Acidobacteriota bacterium
CGCCTCGATCAGGCGAAGCGGCTCAAGGCGCTCGAGCTAGAGAACCCGCGGCTGAAGAAGCTGGTGGCGGACCAAGCCCTCGACAACGCGATCCTCAAATGGGATTGGGGTTAGCGAATGTCGCAGCGTCTACCTCGAATCACGAAGCGGACAGTGGCTAGTAGTTGGCCAGGGCGCAGGCGACAATGAGGCCAAGAACTCGCATCGGCAGATTATAATTCTCCATTCCATTTCACCAACGATCGACAACGTTTCGAGTCAGGAGATCTCCGATGGCATCCCAGACAGCGCGACGCGACCGCACCCGGCCCGAAGTGAGCCGCCGGCACTTTCTCGGCGTCGCAACCGCCGGCCTCGGCCTGAGCGCGATGAAGCCGTCGCCCGTGCGAGCGGCGCAGTCGGGCGGCAGCGCGGTCGAGGCGGCGCTCGCCGACAACATCTTCACGAGGAAGTTCGGGATCCAACCGCACCTGGGCGCACATCCGAACATCACCCGGCTAAGCGGCATCCGGTTGGCGCCGGAGGTGACCGACGCAATGCTCGAGGCGAACGAATACTTCGTCGACATGGCCGATCTGACCGAGGCGGCCGGACGCCGCGTGGCGGAAGTGACGGGCGCCGAGGCCGGCCTCGTCTCAGCGGGGGCGGCGTCGGGCCTACTGCTGGGTGCCGCGGCCTGCCTGACCGGCACCGACCGTGAGCGGATGGCGGCGCTGCCGCACCCCACCTGGCCGCGCCGGGAATGTCTCATCCAGTCGGTCCACCGGACGCAGTACGCGCAGGCCTTCCAGGCGGCGGGGATGACGCTCGTCGAGGTCGAGACGCGCGAACAGCTCCTGAGTGCGCTCGGAGACCGGACGGCGATGATCGTCGCCACGGCCGGCGTCGAGCGCCAGCGTCAGAGCGGGCCGCCGGTACCGAAGCGTGTCGCCACCGAGTGGGGACCGGAGATCATGAGGCCGCAGGAACTCGTCGACGTCGGCAGGCGGGCGGGCGTGCCGGTTCTGATTGATGCGGCGCCCGACGTGCCGCCGGTCGAGAACCTGACCCGCTTCATCGACATGGGCGCCGATCTGGTGGCGATGAGCGGCGGCAAGGGGCTGCAGGGGCCGCAGTCGACTGGGCTGCTGGCCGGCCGCGCCGATCTGATCGAGGCCGCCCGGATGCAGAACGCGCCGAACGACGGCATCGGCCGCGGCATGAAAGTGGCGAAGGAGGAGATCGTCGGGTTCATCGTCGCCCTCGATCGATTCGTCGAACGGGACCACGCCGCGGTAAGGGCTGAGGTGAACCGGAAAGCGCGATGGATTGCCGACGAGCTCCAGGGCATTCCCGGGCTGACCGCCGAGTACGCCGTGAATACCGTCGACCTTGGGATCGTCGAGTTGACCTGGGACGAGAACGTCATCCCGCTGACCGCCCAGGCGCTCCGGGGCGAGTTGATGGACGGCGAGCCGCGGGTCATCATCTTCCGCAACTACGTCTGGACTCAGAACCTGCGCGACGCCGAACTCGCGCCGGTCGTCCGGCGGCTGCGCGAGGTCTTCACGCAGGCGCGAGCCTAGCGATTCGGGTTCGGCTGTAGGCCTCTGTTTTCACACGGTGTCGACGCGGGCGTCGGCACCGTGAGACGCTGCTCAGCGTCGACGAGGCCGCGAAGACCTTCACCTACCAGCGCCGGCCGGTCGCGACGCTCACTGGCCGAGAATCCGGTTCCACTCGGCGACCTGTGCCTGCTGCGCGCTGAGCAGCGCGGAGGCGTCGCCCTCGATGACGATCGTCTGCATGACGTCACCCTGGGCGACGGCGTTGACGACATCCTGCCCCGCGGAGACCTTCCCGAACACCGTGTGCTTGTCGTCGAGGTGCGGCGTCGGCCCGTGGGTGATGAAGAACTGGCTACCGTTGGTGCCGGGGCCGGCGTTGGCCATCGAGAAGACGCCCGCCGAGTCGTGCCGGCGCGAGGCGTGAAACTCGTCCTTGAAGTTATAGCCCGGGCCGCCGCGCCCGGTGCCGGTCGGATCGCCGCCCTGGACCATGAAGTTGGCGATGACCCGGTGAAACGTCAAGCCGTCGTAGTAGCCCCGCTGAACCAGATTCACGAAGTTCGCCACCGTCACCGGCGCCTCGGCCGGGAAGAGCTCGATCCGGATCTCTCCCTTGGTCGTCGTGAAGACCGCGGTCAGGTCGTTGGCTTGCGTGGCGGCACTGGGCATGGCGGGGGAACCTCCGATGAGCGCCGCGGCGACCGCAGCAACTGCGAGTTGTCGAATCGTTTGCATCATTTCTCCTCGGCCCATAATTGCAGGTTTCCGGTGCTCCTGTCGAACATGCGTGTATCCTGTTCCAACTTTGGCCACGCCCACCCTCGGCGCCGAGAAGGCGCTGGAACACTAGCGGATGGAGAAGCGACTGATCGGCACGACCGCCGTCTTAGCGAGCGTCGCGGCCCTGGCGGCCTGCGCGCCGGAAGTGCCAGAGACGGTGTCGGCTGCCCGCCCGCCGAATATCATTCTGATCTTCGCCGACGATCTGGGCTACGGCGACCTGAGCGGCTTCGGGCACCCGACGATTCACACACCCCGGCTCGACCGGATGGCGCACGAGGGGGCGAAGCTGACCGCCTTCTACACCGCCGCCCCGGTCTGTACCCCGTCGCGGGCGGCGTTGATGACCGGGCGCTGGCCCGTCCGCGTCGGGTTGCCCGGCAATCTCGGCCCCGACTCTGAGGGCGGGCTCTCCCTCGAGGAGCGAACGCTTGCTGATGCGTTGAGGGCCGAGGGCTACCGCACCGCGGCGTTCGGCAAGTGGCACCTCGGCTCGACGCCGGGTTTCTTCCCGACCGAGCGCGGCTTCGATCGGTACGTCGGTCTGCCCTACAGCAACGACATGATGCCGCCCTGGGTCGATACCGCGCGCCCGCTGCATCTCTACCGCGATACGACGCCGACCGAAGAGCAGCCGGTGGACCAGACGACGCTGACCCGCCGGTACACCGAGGAAGCGGTGCGCTTCATCCAGGAATCCGGAGACGAGCCGTTCTTCATCTACCTGCCGCACTCGATGCCGCACCTGCCGGTCTACGCCTCGGAGGCATTTCAGGGGCGCTCCAGGGGCGGGCGCTACGGCGACGTGATCGAGGAGCTGGACTGGTCTGTCGGGCGACTTCTGGATGTCGTGGCGGAGCAGGGGCTGGACGAGGACACGTTGGTGATCTTCACGAGTGACAACGGCCCCTGGCGGAACATGCCACCGCGGATGTACGAGACCGTGCCGGTCGAGCGATGGCACGCCGGCACCACGGGGCCGCTGCGCGGCGCAAAGGGCACGACCCACGAGGGCGGCGCCCGCGTTCCTGCGGTCGTGCGGTGGCCCGGACGGGTGCCGGCCGAACAGGTCATCGGGGAGATCGCGACGACGATGGACTTGCACGCCACGATCCTGGAGCTGGCCGGCGCCGATCCGCCGGAGGTGGGCCTCGACGGGGAAGACCTCTGGGCGGTCCTGACCGCGGGCGCCCCGTCGCCGCATCGCTACTTCCCCTACTTCTGGATCCGCCAACTGGAGGCCGTGCGGGATGCCACCTGGAAGCTGCGGATCGCGCCGCCGGCCGACGACTGGATCTCGCAGGAACTCCGTACCGGCGACGAGCCGGTGGAACTGGAGCTGTTCAACCTGCGGGACGACCCCTACGAGCAGTTCGACGTGGCCGCCGAGCACCCCGAGGTCGTCGACCGCCTGCGTGTGCAGATGGTGGCCATCGCGGACGACATCGGCGCGACGCTCGCCTTCACGCCCTGAATGGGAGCGCCGGCGGCCCGAAGAATCCAGCCATAATTCTCTTTTCACTGGCTGACGGTTCCAGGTTCAGCCCCCCACAAGGAGATCGCAATGAAGCGTTTGTTGTTCGGTTCGCTGTTCGCAATGCTCGTGGCCGTCGTGGCCGTGGCCACGCTCGAGGCCCAGTCCACGGCCGGCTGGAAGATTCGCGCCGATCGGAGCACCAACGCCTCCGATCCGGATGCGGCGGGTGAGATCGAGTTCATGGCAATGGGTGGCGGCTTCCACGCGATCACCCCGCAGGCCGGGGTCTTCTGGCATCCGTCAAGTACAGCGAGCGGCTCCTACACGCTCAAGGGCAACTTCACCCTGATGGAGCCGAGCGGACACAACAACTACTACGGTCTCGTCTTCGGGGGCAGCAACCTCGACAACGCCCAGCAGACGTATATCTATTTCCTCGTCGCGCAGGATGGGACCTGGCTCGTCAAGCACCGCGCCGGTGATGCCGATGTGCACGAGGTCGCGGAGAAGACTGCCAGCGACGCGGTGAACACGCCGGGCGCCAACGGCCAGTCGGTCAATGCCCTCGAAGTGCGCGTCGGGGCCGACTCGACCGACTACGTCATCAACGGGACGGTCGTGCACACGACGCCGAAGACCGGGATGACGTCGGTGACCGACGGGACTTACGGGTTTCGGGTCAACCACCGCCTCAACGTGTCGGTGGGCGGCCTCGAGGTGTCGTAGGGCTCTCGGTTCGGCGGGTCAGGGCACGACGCGGACGCTGATGGACTCCGCGCCCGGTAAGGGTTCGCCGTCGCCTCCGGCGACGACGACTCGAAACAGGCCGGGCGCGGGGACGTTGCGATACGAGAATGCGCGGTACCGTACGGACGCGCTGCCGGCGACCATAGCGACATCCAGCGGATTGATCCGGTCCGGTCCCGAGGATCGGTCGCCGCTGTCCCACGCGTGCACGAAGACCGTCCCCTCGGTCAGGCGCAGCGCCGAGTAGAACCAGATCCGGGGGACGCCGGTGTCGTCGACCGGCAGGCTCGTGAGACTGACCTCGCTGCCGTCCGCGATCGGCGAGAGGCACTCCCGTTCGACGCGGGCGAGGCAGAACGTACTCTCCGTTACCTGCACGGTGCCGCGCGGCTGCGGCCGTGCCGCCGGCGGTGGCGCGGGCCTGGCAGGATCCTCGCGTGGTGGCGGGGCGGTCGCCGGCGGCACTGCGGGCTCGACGGGGTCGACCACTTCCGGCGCCGCTCCGGCTTCGACCGTCAGCGGGATCCGTGTCTCCTCGGCCCCTCCCTCGGGCTGCACGCCCAGCCATCGGGTCTCACCCGCCACGAACAGTGTCGACGGCATTCCGTCGGTCGTCGAGCCGAGGAGTGCCAGGTACCGGCCGTCGACATCGACCGACACGGTCTGGACCTCGGCCCACAGCGGCACGCCGCCTTTAGGCTCGGCGTAGATGGCGAAGAGGAGGGTCTGGTCGCCGAATCGGGCGCGGCCCTCGGCATCGACCGCGATACCGTTGAACGGCAGAAACGTGACGGGCGCCTGGGTCGAGGCGCCGGCTGCGGTACTCAGCACGAACGCGATCAGTGCTAGGGGCTTCATGGCCGTAGTGTCTAGCCTACCTCACCGCGCCAGGACGACCCGTGCGATCCGGCCGGCGTGCGGTCCCGGTCTCGCGGGCTCGAGGGGACGGGGCGGGATCATATAATCCCCGGGTCCCGGCCAGAGCGGTGCGATGGAGGCTGAGCGCTAATCGTGGTGCAAGGGGAGATGTTCGACAAGGGGATGACGATGCCAGATCCGACCATCAGTCGGCGCGAGCTGTTTCGCCGAGGGCGCCTCCTCGGCGGCCTGCTGGCGCTGCCGTCGCTGTCACCACGAGCCTGGGCCGGTCCGGCCTGGGAGCAGGCCGAGCGCGGCGCGGTCGGGGCGCTCGAACCCGGCACGGAGGTCTATCAATCGATCGGCGTCAGGCCGCTCATCAACGCGAGAGGGACGTTCACGATTCTGAGCGGGTCGCTGATGCTGCCCGAGGTGCGGGCGGCCATCGATGCCGCGTCGCGTCACTACGTGCATCTGGACGAGTTAAACGACGCCATCGGCGCGCGACTCGCCGAGTTGACCGGGGCCGGGTGGGGGATGGTGACGTCCGGCTGCGCCGCCGCGCTGACCCATGCCACGGCGGCGTGCGTCGCGGGCGGCAACCCGGATCTGCACATCCGGATCCCGAACCTCGCCGACTTTCCGAAGGACGAGGTGATCATTCCGAGCCATTCGCGGAACGTCTACGACGCCGCGGTCCGGGCGGTCGGTGTGCGCGTGATCGAGGTCGCGACGCCGGACGAACTGGAGGCGGCGCTCGGCCCGCGCACGGCGATGATCTATCTGTTCGCCGGCCCCAGCGCCGATGCGAGCGATCTCAGCCTCGAGGCCATCGCGCCCGTCGCGCGCGCGCGACAGGTGCCGATCCTGGTCGACGCCGCGGCCGAGATTCTGACGGTGCCGAACGTGCACCTCGAGCGGGGTGCGTCGCTCGTCGGCTACAGCGGGGGCAAGTGCCTCCGAGGGCCGCAGGCGGCCGGCCTCCTGCTCGGCCGCGAGGATCTCGTCCGCGCGGCGTGGGTCCACAGCGCGCCGCACCACGGCTACGCCCGCAGCATGAAGGTCGGCAAGGAAGAGGCGATCGGGATGCTGATGGCGGTGGAGATGTGGATGCGGCGGGACCACGACGCGGAGTGGGCCGAGTGGACCCGCTGGCTCGACGAGATCGCGGATCGCGTGAACGCGATCGACGGCGTCAGGACCACGGTCGATCAGCCGCGCGGGCTCTCGAACCGGACACCGTCGCTGCGCGTGCTCTGGGATCGCGACCGTCTCGGCGTCTCGGGGGCGAGGGTCGCCGATGCGCTGTTCGAGGCGGAGCCACGGATCGCGCTCAGCGCCCGGCGCGATCCCGCGACACGACAGCCGAGATCCGTCAGCGACGATGTCGATGAGACAGGGGTGTCGATCACCCCCTACATGCTGTCGCCCGGCGATGCCACGATCGTGGCCGACCGGCTGCACGCGCACCTGACCAACCCCGTGCGCGAGGCGCCGGTCTCACCCGCGGCGCCGGCGGCCGATCTCACCGGCGAGTGGACGGCCGAGATCGAGTTCGCGGCGGGGCGATCGACCCACGCCCTCTATCTGCACCAGCAGGGCGGCGCGATCACGGGATCCCATCAAGGTGACTTCGTCACGCGCGATCTTCGCGGGAGTCTCGAGGGGACCGCGCTGCGGTTGCGCAGCGCGCGCGGTGAGGAGTACGGCGACGCGCTGACATTCACATTCTCCGGCACCGTGATGGAGGACCGGATCTCGGGTAGTCTCGACATGGGCGAATACCTCGGTGCGACCTGGACGGCCACGCGCAAACGGGCGTGAGACCGGGCGATACAAGAGGTGAAGGAGGAGCCAATGGCGGAATCTGATCGACGACTGTTCCTGAAGCGCGCGCCACTGATGGCCACGGCCGCGGCGGCGGCCGCCGCCGTCCCCGCGGTTGCGGACGCCGCACAGGCCGGGACGCCGCCGGCCAAGCGGGTCCACTGGCGTGGTGGCCAGCGGCCGGAGCGCCCGCCTCTGTTCAGCGGCGTCGTCTCCTACGGCAACCTGCTGTTCATCTCGGGGATCGGCGCGCACTTTCCGGGCGACATCAAGGCGCACACCGACCATGTGCTGAACGAGATCGAGGCGCAGCTCGAGGAGGCCGGGTCGTCGATGGCGCAGGTCCTGAAGGTGAACGTCTACCTGAACGACCTCGCCGACTACGATGGGATGAACGAGGTCTACCAGGGCCGGTTCGGCGCCGAACCCGGAGTGCGCACGACGATCGCGGCCGCGGGTGGCATCCCCGGGGGCTCGCTCGTCGAGATCGACTGCATCGCGGTCATCGGCGCATGAAGAGACTGTTTTCGGCGCTGGCGTTCGTGGCGGTCACTGCCTCGGGCGGCTTCGCGCAGCAGGCGTCGTTCGACCGCCTGCCGTCGGAGGCGCTGGACGTCGTGCCGCCGTCGTCGCGCGTGATGGGTGTGCCGGGCCGGATGACGGTCGAGCGGTCGTCATGTCGCTCGGTGCCGCTCGGTGAGGTCCGCCAGCGGATCGTTGACGTGGCGGCGCAGGAATGGGGCTTCTTCGGTTTCAGCCTCGTCGATCAGACCCAGCCGGTCGAGCAGGGTGGACGGCGCCGGCGGCGATGGCGGCGAACGAGCCCCGAGGAGGCCGGTCGCGTGGCCGGCTCGATCGCCGGCTACTGGTCGGTCACGCCCGAGGGGGGGTGGATCGTCGACGCGCAGAACGATTCGTGGAACGGGTCGAACGGTATCGCCTCGCGATGGCGGTATCCGTGGTCAGCGGCATTCATCTCGTGGGTGATGTGCGAGGGCGGGCTCAGCGACACCGATCAGTTCCGGCGCGCCGTGGCGCATCACTCCTACATCGACCAGGCGATTCGCGCCCGAAACGCCGAGACGCCGACGGCGGCGTTCACCGCGTACGACATCGGTGAGGCGGCGGTCGCGCCAGGTGACCTGCTGTGCAGTGCCCGCCGGCCGGCGTACCGTTCGATTGCCGAGCGCCGGCGTCAACTGGGCGAAGGGGCCCGGACCCACTGCGACGTCGTGGTGAAGGTCGATGTGGCACACAACCGCATTCTCGCGATCGGCGGCAACGTGCGCGGCGCCGTCAGCCTGAAGCTGATCCCGGCGACAGAGGAGCCAGGTCTCGGCCTCCGCCCCGGGGGCAGCGGGCGCCGGCTCTTCGCGCACCTGAAGCTCAGGGCCGACGCGGCAAGCCCCGACGCGCTCGATCTCACCCCGACGATGCAGGCGCTGACCTGCGCGGGCAGCCCGCCGACGGCCTGGCGGGCCGCCGCGAGCCTGGTGAGCGCCGATCGGGCGGCCGTGTGCTGAGGTTCGGCCGGCTGTCCGCAACCTGTTGACTCCGATGGCGAACGATCATCGATCCGGATCGCCGACTGTAGGTCGGGCGATCGATTCACGGGCGGTGTCCGTCGAACGGCGGGCGCCGCCTTTTCTTGTCTGCCGAAGAAACGAGGACTCATGCCGATTCTACTTGTTGCGATGCTCCTCCTGACTCAGGCGGGTTCGACTTCCATCCCGGCCGTCGACCTCGCGGCGGCGACGATCACCGGCGCCATCGAGGAGATGAAGGTGAGCGGGGTGACCGACACGCCGCTCCGGACCGTCGACGCGGGCGGGCATCACGTTGGCGTGGCGATCGTCCATCGGGGGATCTCGTCGGGCGTCGTCGCCGGCACGATTCACAGTGAAGTCACCGAGGTCTACACGATTGTCGAGGGCGCGGGAACCCTCGTGACCGGCGGGCGGCTCCTCGATCCGCAGCTGCGCGAGCTGACGGCGCGCCGGCGGGCAGTGTCGGGGCCCGGGTGGACCGGTCGCGGGATGGAAGGCGCTGTCACACGCCAGGTGCGCCCGGGCGACATCATCATCATTCCGGCGGGCACGCCGCATTACTTCGCGGAGGTGTCCGAACCGATCACCTACTCGGTCGTGCGGATCGACCCGGGGCAAGGACTGACGCTGAAGTAGGACGGGCCGGATATAATCTGGCCCAACTCACTGGAGGATTCATGAGACACGCGCGCGCGGCCCTCGTCGCCCTCCTTGCCGTCGGCCTGCTGCTGCCCGGCTCCGCACTCGCCCAGCAGGAGGAGAACTACGACTACTGGCGGTTCAACCGGCAGATGATCCGGTACGGCCAGCAGGCCATCTTCATGTGCAACGGGCTGTTCACGTCCGGCCGGACCGTCGAACAGGTCTTCGCTCAGGAACTGGCCTTCCTGCCGCAGCCCGTCGGGACGCCGCACGGCGGCGACTACGTGATCGACGAAGAGCGCAAGGCCGTGGCGATCGGCGCCGCGGGCGGTACGCCGATCATGCACGCGGCATTCCGCGAAGGGATCGGCTGCGTCATTCTGGCGCCCGACCAGACATTCGAGGACATCGACAGCCTGCCGAGCCTCGTGCTGCCGCCGCCACCGGGCGACCCGGCCACCATCGCGTGGCCCGACGGCGATCTGGTCGCTGACGACCGGTTGCCACCCGGCGTCGATGCGGCCGCGCTCCAGGCGGCCTCCAACTGGGCCTTCGACCGGGAGTCGTCGGAGCAGGTCACCCTCAGCCTGCTCGTCGTGCGGGATGGCCGGATTCTCCACGAGCGCTACGCGCCCGGAGTGAACGTCGACACGCGGACGCGGACCTGGTCGACGGCCAAGAGCATCGGCGTCACGCTCATCGGCATGCTGGTCGACGAGGGGCGGATGGCGCTCGATGCGCCGCTCGGCCTCGAGTGGCTCCCGCGCGCGCGGTCGCCAGAGACCGACCCGCGCAACGCGATCACGCTTCGCCACGTCCTGAACATGTCGAGCGGCCTCGACACGATCGACAACAACCGTCTCGAGTACGCGACCGGATCGGGCCTGTCCTACTGGGCCGGAGCCAGCTCGATCATCGCCGCGCGCCGCCGCGCGTTGATTCGCGAGCCCGGCACGAACTGGGACTACGAGAACTACGACACACTGCTGGCCATCTATGCGATGAAGCTGGCGATCGGCGACGACCAGGAGTACCTGCAGTTCCCGCGTCGTGCGCTGCTCGACCGCATCGGCATGCGCAACACGCTCGTGAGCACCGACCGGTTCGGCGACTTCGTCCTGAGTAGCCAGGTCTACACGAACGCGCGCGACCTGGCTCGCTTCGGCCTGCTCTATCTCCAGAACGGTGTCTGGAACGGCGAGCGGCTGATCTCGGAGGCATGGATCGACTTCGTCCGGACACCGGCGCCGGCCACCGCCGCGCGCGGCAATCACTACGGCGGCCAGTTCTGGCTGGTGCCCGACGACCGCATGGACGTGCCGACGACGGCTTACTCGACCTCGGGCAACCGCGGGCAGTACGTCGTCATCGTGCCGTCGCACGATCTGGTCATCGTCCGCCGTGGTCTCGACTACGGGCGACAGGGCTTCAGCCGGTGGGACCTGACGCGCGAGGTGCTGAAGGCGCTCGGCCCGGACGCGACCGAGGAGCAGCCGGCGGACCGGCCGCAGCGGGCCGTTCGATGAGGAGGTGGAGATGAACAGGCAGCGACAGATCCGGCCGGCGGCGGCAGTCGTCGGCGTCGCCATGGTCATGATCGTGGCGTGCGCCGGCGGGGGCACCGCCAGTGCCCAGGCGGTCGCGAACAATCCCTATCACGCGGTCCATGGCTGGGAGGAGATGCCGAACGGCTGGAAGCTTGGCGTGCCGAGCGGTGTCTTTCCGGATCCCGACGGCGAACACATCTGGATCCTGGCGCGGTGCGGCGCGAACCACTGCGCGCAGACCGATCAGGACGCGATCTTCAAGTTCGATCTCGACGGCAACGTCGTGAAGAGCTTCGGCGGCGGGATGTTCTCGTTCCCGCACGGCTTCTTCCTTGACCACGAGGGCTTCCTCTGGGTGACCGAGGGCGCACCGGCCGGTGACCGGCGCGAGGTCGAGGGGCTGAAGCGGGGCCTGGGCCACCAGGTCTTCAAGCTCGATCAGGACGGCAACGTAGTGATGACGCTCGGCGAGGCCGGGGTCTCGGGCTACGGGCCACAGCACTTCAACGGTCCGGCCGGCGTCGTCGTCGCGCCGAACGGCGAGATCTGGGTCTCGGACGGGCACCGCGACGGCAACAACCGGATCGTCAAGTTCACACCGGACGGCGAGTTCATCCTGGAGGTGGGCGGCGGCGTCGGGTCGCGCAGCGGGGACCCGGGCAAGTTCAACGACCCGCACGACATCACCATGGATGGCCAGGGGCGAATCGTCGTGGCCGACCGCGGCAACAGCCGGATCCAGATTTTCGACCAGGAAGGGACGTTGCTGAAGGTCTGGACGCAGTTCGGTCGGCCCAGCACCGTCTTCGTCGACCCGCACGGCACGATCTACGCGGGCGACGGGATGTCGGGCGAGCAGTGGAACCCGGGCTGGGAGCGCGGCATCCGGATCGGCGACGTGGCGACCGGCTGGGTGACGGCGTTCATCCCCGACTCGGAGGCGCCGGTCGGCACCGGCGTCGAATTCCTCGGCGTCGATTTCGACGGCAACATCTATGCGGGCGAGGTCGGCCGTCAGCGGCTGGTCAAGTACGTCAGGTTCAGGCCGTAGACCTTTGGACGAGGGCGAGGGGGAATGTGATGCGCGAGCGACGGCGCGGTCGACGGCGCTCGTCGCTTGACCCGGAAGCGTCCGAAGATTACTGTAAACCCTGTGTTTGTTGAGGGATCCGTGCAGACACGGGGCACCGCAGTTGGTTGGGGGCGCCGCAGCGGAAGGGTCGCGGCGGCCGCGTAATCCGCGAATCTCAAAGATTCTGAGGAGGATCTAGATGTCACTCTCACGTCGCGCGTTCGTTCGTCGACTCGGTATGGGTGGAGCCGGGCTCGCCACGACATCGTTCATCATCGGCCACGGGCGCGAGGAACTCAGCGCGTTCGGGTTCGATGGGATCGAGTTGGAAGCGGCGATGCAGCGGCAGCGCCAAGCGATGGACCCCAATGCCATCAAGCTGAGCAGCAACGAGAACCTGCGTGGGCCCAGCCCGAAGGTGATCGAGGTGCTCAGGTCACACCCGTCGACCGCGCTCGGCCTTGGGTATCCGGTGCCGAGCAGCCGCGCCTTCTCGGCGGCCCTGGCGCGCGCGCACAACGTGGAGCCGCAGAACGTGATCACGGCGACCGGGTCGGGCGCCATCCTCCAGGCGGCGCAGTGGGCCTACGTGACCGATGACAAGCCGCTGGTTTCCGGCGATCCGTCCTACATGGGGGGCGCGGAGCGGTCGATTCCGGTCGACGCCGGACTGAACCTCGACCTCGACGGCATGGTGGACGCGGCGACGGGCGCCGGGCTGGTTTTCCTGTGCAACCCGAATAACCCGACGTCGACGATTCATCCGCTGTCGGACATCGAGACGGCGGTGCGGACCATCAAGCGCCGGTCCCCGGACACGGCCATCCTGATCGACGAGGCCTACATCCACTACTCCACGGCGCCGGGTGTCGGTTCGGGCGACCAGATCTCGGTCGAGTTCCCCGACGTCTTCATGACCCGGACGTTCTCGAAGGCGTTCGGCATGGCCGGCATGCGGATGGGCTACGGCGTCGGCCAGCCCGAGACGCTGCAGAAGCTCCGACGGGCCTGGGGCCTCGGCAGCATCAACGAGCTGCAGAGTGTTGCCGGCATCGCCGCCATCGAGGACACGGCGCACATGGACTGGGAGCGGGACGAGAACAAGCGGATCCGCGACTGGACCCTCTCGCAGTTCGAGGAGATGGGCTTCGGCGCCCCCGACTCGCAGACCAACTTCATCTTCGTCCGGATCGACCGGCCGGCATCAGAGTTCCGGGATGCGTGCCGGGCGAACGGCATCCTTGTCGGGCGCAACTTTCCGCCGCTGGAGCAGACCCACGCGCGGATCTCGCTGGGCCGGATGGAAGACATGGAGAAGGCGATGGAGGTCTTCAAGAAGGTGCTCGAGACCTAAACACCGTTCTGATACCGCGATCGGCAGACCACGAGGCCGGACGTCGCACAGCGGCGTCCGGCCTTCGTTTTGAGGAGATACCCATGCGAGCCGCCGCTGTTGGTGCTCTCATCGCGCTCGCCGGCCCGTGGCTCGCGCCGACCCTCGCGCAGGCGCAGGCGGGGAAGCACGATTCGCTCGCCGAAAGCGGTCCGGTCGGCAGCATCGTCGCACCAATGGATCTCGATGCGGTGCAGGATGGGTTGACGACCGACGCGCTTCAGCAGGTCGTCGCCGACCGCCTCGACGCGCAGGCAGTGCCGGTCGATCGCGGCGCCGGACCGCCGCCGCATCTCGAGGTGAGCGTCAATACCGTCAAGGGCGACAGCGGCGTGTACGGCTATTCGATCGACCTCAAGCTGAGCCAGATCGTCACGGTTCGGGCGACGGGTCGGGAGACCATCGCTGCGACATGGGGGTTCGGCATCGTCGGCACCATCCCGGCGGCGCAGCTACCGACCGTCGTCGAACAGGTGGCCCGGGCCGTGGACCAGTTCAGCGCCGACTACCTGGCCGTGAACCCGGCGCCATGACGACCACTCTGGACATGCCGATGTCCTGCGGCGTCGCGTGCCGCGCACTCCTGCCGAGTGCCCTTGTTGCGCTCGTGATGCTGCCCGGCGCGGCCGCGGCGCAGCCGGAACAGTCGGCCGCCGACCCCGTCGTGCATCTGGCAGTTGTCGACCACGAGCCCGCCAGTGAGATCAGCGGGATCGTCAAGAGCCAGACCTACCCCGATGTCTACTGGGTCCACAACGACAGCGGCGACGACCCGCGGATCTTCGCGATCGACGGATCGGGCCGGATCGTGATGCCCCGCGGCGCCGAGAGCCGCTTCCACGTCGGTCCGGAATCGACGGCGGAGGGGCGGCCGCTCTGGCCCGGCCTCCAGATTCTTGCCGCCGCGCACTTCGACTGGGAGGACATCGCGCTCGCCGACGGCCGGCTCTACATTGCCGAGACGGGAAACAACGGCAACGCCCGCCGGGACCTGGGGGTCTACGTCGTCAACGAGCCCAACCCGCGCGCGGTACGCGCGGCGCGGATCATCACGTTCCTGCCGATCCGGTACCCCGATCAGGATCTCTTCCCGGCCCGACAGTGGCACTTCGACTCCGAGGCCCTGTTCGTGTCGGCGGGGAAGCTCCATTTCGTCACGAAGCACCGTCCAGTCGATGAGACAGGTCCGGAACCCGGGGCCAAGCTCTACCGGCTCGACACCGAGCACACCGATCGCGAGAACGTCCTGATGCTCGTCGGCGCGCGGGACGACCTCGTCTGGCCGACCGCGGCCAGCGTGTCGCCCGACGGTCGGCGCCTGGCTGTCCTCACGCTGGAGGCGCTCTGGCTGTTCGACCAGCCGTCGACGGGTGGCGACTGGTTCGCCGGGGAACCGCAGCGGATCCCGTTGCCCCAGGCCCGGACCCGCCAGGCCGAAGCCGTCTGCTGGGATGACGCGCGCACGTTACGCATCGCCACCGAGCAGCGCGACCTGTTCATCGTTGACCTCGAGGCCGTCACGGCTGAACGGTGAGCTCGTCTTGACACCATCGTCGCCCAGGAGTAGAAACCAGGGTTACCGAATCAATGAGCAGCCTCTTCGGAAGAGTGTCATGCGGTTTGTCCTAGAAGGCACGTAGGTGTCCGCGCGAAGGCGAAATCGTCTGGGAGTACGTGAACCGGGGCGGTACGATCCGGCCGTCGCCGGTGCCCTATGATTTCACGCCGCAGCTGCGCGCGATGGCCCGGCCGGAGGAACTGGCGGTGACGCCGCCGGACAATCTGGAGTGGCGGATCACGCCGGACGCACAGCGGCAGCCGTAGCTGTCGCAGGAGTCTGTTCGTGTCAGTTGGGTGGATGCTCGAGCGATACGACGTCGCCTACGAGTTGGCGGTTCGCAAGAGCCAGAGGACTCCCCAGGCCACGACGACGACCAGGACGAGAATCCAGTAGATGGCCTTGCTCTTGGGCGGTGGGGGACTGGCCAAAGCGCTCCTCTGGTCCGACTCCTGCCTGTTGATCGGTGCGCGGGGGCGATCTGACCCGAGTCGTCGTTTCTGACAAAGCCCAAAGCCACGACAGGGGCGGTGTCGGCCGGGCGCCTGCTATAGTGCCGGAAGGCCCACGGCGGCGGTCGCGCCGTCCGGTGGCGCCGGAGATTCCCGATGCGCCGGTCGATCAGGTCGTGCCGTTCGTGCTGGCTGGTGTTCGGCCTGCTCGTCGTGGGACCGAGCGTTGTTGAGGGGCAGCGCCCACCGATCGACGATCGAAGCGTGTTCCGCTCGGGCATCGAGTTGGTCTACGTCACCGCCACGGTGGTCGATGCCAACGGCCGTCTGGTCGACGGTCTCACGCAGGACGACTTCGAGATCTACGAAGACCGGGACCTTCAGCCAGTCACGTACTTCAGCACCGAGCGCGTCCCGCTCAGCCTCGGCCTCGTCCTCGACATCAGCGACAGCATGTACGGGACGCGGATCGACGACGCGCGCGCGGCGCTCGATCGCTTTCTCCTGGATCTGCTGGAACCGACGGACGAAGCGTTTCTTCTGGTCTTCAACCACGAGCCGACGCTCACCGCAGAATGGGCGCTCAGGCCGAGTCGGCTGAGCCCCTACCTGGACGACGTGCGCCCCTACGGTGGCACGGCGATGTACGATGCGATGCTCGAGGCGCTGCCGCTCTTTCGCGGCCGGCGCCATCAGCGGGCAGCGATAGTGCTGGTGTCGGACGGCGCCGACACGGCCTCCGATCACCCGGTGCGCGAGGTTCGGCAGCGCCTGCGCAGCAGTGACGCGTTCGTCTACGCGATTGCGATCGATGCGAAGGAGAGCATGCCGATCAACGACCGGGTGAACCTGCAGGCGCTTCGGGAGATGACCGACGAGAGCGGGGGGTATACCGAACTCGTGCTGGACACGGCCGATCTGGCGCCGGCCGCGCGGCGGATCGCCGACGAGTTGAACCAGCAGTACACGCTGGGGTACAGCCCGTCGAAGGCGCCCGACGGCCGGTATCGACGGATCCGCGTCCGGATCGCCGACCGTGACCACCGGGTCCGGGCGCGGCAGGGCTACGTCGCCACGCCCCGGGATCCTCGGGGTCCGCGCTGACGAGCGGCTATTCCTCTCGGAGCGCGATGATCGGGTCGATCTCGGTCGCGCGGCGCGCGGGCACGATCGACGCCGCCAGGGCCGCGGCGCTCAAGATCACCGACACCCCCACGAACACGACCGGGTCGAGCGGGCTCACCTCGTAGAGCAGCAACACCATCGAGCGTGTCATCACCGTCGCGGCGACCAGCCCCACGCCGATGCCCAGGCCGACGAGGCCCATGCTGTTCACGACGACCAGCCGGCGGGCGTCGCTCGATTCCGCACCCAGCGCCATGCGCAGCCCGAGTTCCTTGGTCCGGCGGCTGACCGAGTAGGAGATGACGCCGTAGATGCCGAGTGTGGCGAGCAGCAGCGCCGTGGCGGCGAAGATCGCCATCAGGACCATGCTCAGCCGCGGCAGCGACACCGCACGTGCCAGCACCTGTCGCATCGTGCTCAGGTCGTAGATGGGCTGGCCAGGGTCGACTGCCCAGACCTCACGCCGAATTGTGCTCGCGAACTGTAGCGGATCGGTCTCGGTCCGGAGCACGAGCGCCATGCCGTTGAGCGTGGTCTGGCGGAACGGTAGGAAGATCTCCGGCCGGGGCTCGCTGTCGAGGCCGTAGTGCTTCAAATCGCCGACGACGCCCACGACCTCGCTGCGACCGTGCGGGTTCACGAGCACCTTGCCGAGCGGGTCCTCGTCGGGAAAGTACCGCGTCGCCATGGTCTCGTTGATGATGGCCACATGCGGCGCCTCGGCGAGGTCGCGCTCGTCGAACAGCCGTCCGCTCAGGAGCGGCACTTGCATCGTCGAGAAGTAGCCCGGCGTGGCGATCCGCACATCTGACTGCGGCTCTTCGCCATTGGCCGGCTCCGGGCGGCCGTCCACGGTGAACGGCAACGCGAATTCGGTTCCGACCGGATGCATCGGCAGTGCCGAGGCGGCGGACGCCGAGCGGACGCCTGGCACCGCGCGGAGGCGATCGATCACGCGCTCGAAGAACGTGGCGACCTCGTGCCGCTCCTGGTACTTCGTCTGCGGGAGATAGATCTGCGCCGCGATGACGTTGTTGGGCTCGAAGCCCGGAGACACCTGGATCAAGCGGTTGAAGCTCCGGATCATCAGGCCGGCGCCGACGAGTAGCATCAGCGCCATCGCCACCTCGACGACGACGAGGCCGTTCAAGACGCGCCGAGCCGTGGGACTGCCGGTCGAGCCCGAGGCCTCGTTGAGGGTGCTGTGCAGCCGCGCACGCGATGCCTGGACCGCCGGCAGCAACCCGAAGGCGACGGCGACCGCCACCGAGATCGCGAGCGCGAAGAGCAGCACGCCACCGTCGAGGCCGATCTGCTCCATGCGCGGCAGGCTGCCCTCGGGCAGCAGTGGGAGTAGTCGCATGCTCACGAAAGCCAGGAGCAGCCCAAGACCGCCGCCGGCGAGCGCGAGTACCAGGCTCTCCGCCAGAATCGGGCGGGCCAGTTGCCAGCGGCCCGCACCGAGCGCGGCCCGCACCGCGATCTCCTTCTTGCGGCCCGAGAGACGCGCCAGCATCAGATTGGCGACGTTCGCGCAGACGATGAGGAGCAGGAAGCCGACCGCGCCGGTCAGCATCAGCAGCGCGGGTCGCGCTACCTCGACGAGCTGTTCGTGCGCCGCGATCACCTCGGCGCTCCAGCCAGCGTTGCTGTCGGCGTACTCGGTGGCGATGCGATCGGCGATGACGCGCATCTCCTCCTGCGTCTGCGCTGCGGTCGTGTCGGCGGTCATCCGGCCGATGACGGTCAGCGACCGCGCCCGTCGCGACCGGCCGTGCATGTCATTCGGATCGAAGGACAGCGGCGTCCAGATCTGCGCGTTGCCGGCGGGCGGAAACTCGAAATCGGGCGCCATCACGCCCACGATCGTGTAGGGCTCGGCATCGAGCTCCATCGTCTCGCCGAGCACGTCGGGGCGCCCAGCGAAATGCCGTTCCCAGAACCGGTGGCTCAGGACGACGACGTGATCCTGGCCGGGCGTTGACTCCTCGCTCGCGAAGGTCCGACCGAGACGTGCCTCGGCGCGCAGAACCTCGAACAGTGACGGGCGAACCTTCAGGCTGGGAACGTCGAGTGGTTCCTCGCTCGCCGAGAAGGTGTAGTCCTCGTGGCGATACGCAGCCATCGCCTCGACGTTGCTCGCCTGCTCCTGCCAGTCGCCGTAGGTCGGTATTGAGACCTCTTCGAGGGTGCCGTCCGGGTTGACCTCCCACAGCACCACCAGCCGATCGGCGTCGTCGTAGGGCAGCGGGTTCAGCAGGACCGCCTTGGTGACGCTGAAGATCACCGTGTTGGCCCCGATGCCGAGCGTCAGGGTCAGGATTGCGACGATGCTGAAGGTCGGCTGATGGGTCAGTGCCCGGGTGGCGTAGCGGAGTTCGGTCAAGAAGCTGCGCATGCGACTCCTGCTGCTCGCGACACACCCCGAGGATGTGGAGCGCGCCGAGCAATCTGTCTTCGTCTAGGGGCGGTGGATCGCCAGCCAGGATACCACGCGGAGGGCCGTTCTCCGGCCTCATTCCTCGGGCATGGCCGCCGACAGGCGCACCAGCGTGACGGCCAGATGCTCGGCTTCGAACTCGGTCCGAACCTACCGCGTCATGTCCATGTGCAGGTCGATCGGCGGCGAGACGCCGACGGTCAGGACAGCGCGCTTCTCGCCGAACTCCGGGTGGGAGAAGAGGATTTGCCGGGAGCCGACCGGAACCGGCACCGCGTCGAGCGGCGTCCGCCCGACGGGCTCGCCGTCGATCGACACCTCAGCCCACGGTTCGGCGCGGAGGGTCACCCGCCCTGGCGGAAGGTCGATCGTTCGGGCCACGACCCCACCGGGCTCGACGTCCAGCACGTGGTGTTGCCTGACGCCGAGGAGTTCGCTGACCACCTCGACCGTGTGCGAGCCGGACGGCACCATGAACCGGCCGTCCTCGGTCTTCGAGGCGACTCATGTCCTGCCCTTTACTCTGCGAGAGAGCGCTCGGCCATCGCTCGAACCATCACTGGTGCGGCAGCGGACTGTTGCCGTTTTACGGTCTCGGAGCGGGGGAAAGTGTATTCACCGTGCGCCCCGTGGTCGATAGGCTCTGGCGCTGAGCAGACCCTTCCGACGCAGCGCACTCTTAGCTGCTCGAACAGACGGAAATATCCCCAGAACCTGTCGTCGGACACCCTCCCAAGAGCAGCCTTCCCGAATCTCCGTCCAATAGGCTTTTCGTCCGTTCGAACTGGGAACCGGCACGATCACGTAGGCCGCGCCTTCAACGTCTTCAGCGAAGTAGACGGCCAGCTTGCGTCTTGTGTATTGAAGCTTCTCCTCCGGAGAGAACGCCCCGCCAGTCGCAAGAGCCTTTAGGCGCTTCGCCGAGACTACTCCTTCGAGCGGCCACAGTTCGTCGTAGGCTTCGAAGAACGTCTTTAAGTCCGCTAATGGCACGAACCCCCCGGAATCGATCTCATAGGGAAGCTTCGCCTCCTGGGCCTGGGGATCACCTACCGCAGCCGTAAATTGAGCCACGAGGCGGCGCGCGTTTGAAGCCCGAGAGAGCACTGCCGCTACGACATCATCCTGACTCGGTCGGATGGTGTGTTTGATGTGGCGCACCAACAGCGGCAGCACGACGTCACACCGAGCGTGCTGCAGGCTCGGAGTGGTATGAGAGGGAACACTGAATTATAGCCGGCGCTTAGGCCATCACCTAGCCTGACCATAGTACGAGGAGGAACTAGTCGGCGGTGCCAGATGGGCTGTTTCTCCCCCGGGCCGGCGGTGGCGGCCAGCTCCTGAAACTGCGCACGAGTTCGGGCGCCTTCCGGATCGAGGAGTGGCCAGCGCCTCGACCGGCGGGTCTACAAAGACAGCGACGGGGCGTGCCAGGCGCCGAGCAGCCGGCGAAGCAGCGCGAGCTGTCCGAGATGGTAAGCATTGTGGTCGGCCACTACGAGAGCCTCCCGCAGAACGGTCTGTCCCGTCCCATGTGGAATTCTCGCCGACAGGTCGGTTCCGGGATCGCTGACGAGCTGCTGCATCCGTTCGCGGTCTTCCGTGAAGCGGGAGATGCTTCCGGCCCACGCCGCGTCATCGGGCGCCGGGCCGTCCGGCGGCCAGTAGTCGTCAGGGAATCGAAGCTCGACGTAGTCGGGCTTCACGCAGAAGTCGAGGATGTCGCGCTGCGCAATCCGCAGGTGCTCGATCAGCTGCCAGGCCGAGTGCGGCGCGCCGGCGGGTCGCCGGGTCCGCCCGTCGGCGGGCCAGTCGTCGATGACCGCCTCGAACGTGAGGTGGGCGCCCTTCCCGGACAGTAGCGCGAGGAGGTGCGCGCGAAGGCCGGCGTCAGTCGTCATGGCTCTCGCTCCTCATTCCCATCGGCCTCACTCCATGCCCGGTGGTGTGAAGCGCCCGTCGGCGGCGGTCCAGCCGCCGTCGACGAAGAGCACCGTGCCGGTCACGTAGCTTGCGGCATCCGAGGCCAGGAAGATCACCGGCCCGGCCATCTCGTCGGGCGATGCCCAGCGGCCCAGCACGCTCTTCGACGCGTAGGCGTCGTACCACTCGCGCTGGGCCTTGATCGGCGCGGTCAGCGGTGTTTCCACGATGCCCGGGGCGACCGCGTTGACGCGGACCCCCGAGGCCCCCAGTTCGGCGGCGGCCGCGCGCGCGAGCTGTACGAGCCCGGCCTTCGTGGCGGCGTAGACCGACTGACCGGGCTCGACGACCTGAGAGCGGATCGATGAGAACAGGACGATACTCCCACCCCCGCTCGCGACCATTGGCCGGGCGACGGCGCGCAGCACATTGAAGTTGCCCTTCAGGTTCAGACCGACCACGGCGTCGAACTCATCGGGCGTGTAGTCCAGCAACCGCTTGCGTACGTTGATGCTCGGGGTGGAGACAGCGATGTCGACGCGCCCGTGGGCCGCGACGATGGTGGCGACGGCGGCGTCGACCGCGGCCGGATCGGTGATGTCGACCGCGGCCGATTCAGCCGTCAACCCTTCGCCGCGCGCCGTTTGCGCGACGCGCGCCGCGCCCTCGCTGTTGACGTCGAGACAGTGCACCGCCGCGCCGTGCCGCGCGCAGCCGAGTGCGACCGCTTCGCCGATTCCCGACGCGGCGCCGATGATGGCGGCGACCTTGCCCTCGAGTCCGAACATGCGCCTTCCTCGTGTCACGTGCCACTCCTTCTCTGTTCGGTCCACGTCCGGGCGGCGCCGACCACCGCCGCGGTCACCACCGAGACGACGAGCCCCACCAGTGCGGGCGTGATGACGCTGGTTGATGTCGCCTCCGCGCGCAGCGAGGTCACCAGGAGGGCGCCCACGCCGGTCACGATGGCGGCCAGGACTTCCGGTGTGCGGATGCGTGGCAGATAGAGCCCGGCCATCAGCGGCACGAAGAGACTAACGCTGAGCAGCGTATAGAAGATGCTCATCGCGTCGACGATCGATTCCGAGACGATGGCTAGCGCGACTCCCAGGCCACCGCCGATGGCTGCGGCCCATCGGGCCACCCGCAGCACCGACGCATCGTCGGCGTTGGGCGAGAGGTGCCGGCGGTACAGATCCTGGCTGAGCGAGGTGGCGAGCATGAACAGGATCGCGTCGGCCGAACTGACCTCGGCCGAGAACAGCGCGGCGAGGCCGAGGCTGCCCACGACGGGCGGAACCGACGCCATGAGCAACGTGGGCAGGGCCAGGCCGGGGTTGTCGAGGCCGGGATGCGCCGACCGGGCCACGGCGCCCAGCAGCGGCGGGACGCACGCGAAGAGCAGGAGGACCACGGCGTTCGCGCCCACGCCGATGCGGACCGCGCGGTCGTCGGCGGCGCTGTACACCTTCTGGAGCAATCCCGGCGACACGATGAACGCCGGCACCATCATCGGGACGAGAATCCATCCGCTCCCGGGGCCGCGCCAGACGTTCCACTGGTCGGCGTCGCCCGCCGCGGTGACGACGTCCCAGCCGCCGACCGCGTCGATCGAGAGCGGAAGCGCCAGCGCGAAGCCGGCCAGCAGGACGACCAACTGAATGAGGTTGACGCGGGCGGTCGCCGCGATGCCGCCCGCCGAGAAGTAGATCGTCATGACGATGCCGCCAATGAGGCAGCCGGCGGCCTTGGGCAGGCCGATGGCCGCGTTCAGCACGAACGCCAGAGCCATGAGCTGTGCCGCCAGGATGGCGAGCGTGCCGACCCAGAGCAGCATCGTGATGAGGACGCGGACCTCCGGGCTGTAGCGCAACTCCAGATAATCGCCGACCGTCCGGAGGTCTTCGCGGGCGGCGATCGCCCTGATGCGGGGACCGATCCAGAATGCCAATGCGATCGACCCGAGGCCGGCCGACCCGACCCACCACCAGGCGCTGAGGCCGGCAGTGTAGCCGAGGCCCGCGGCGCCGACGGTCGATCCGGCGCCGATGTTGGCGGCGAGCATCGTCGAGAAGAGCAGGCCCGGCCCGAGCCTCCGGCCGGCCACGAAGAAGTCGCGCGTGCCGTGGACACGCCGGGCGTACCACAGCCCGGCGCCGACCAGGCCGGCCGCGTAGACGAGCAGCAGCGTGAGATGGGAATTCACGGGCGCGCGCCGTCGAGGTCGCGCGCCGCGGGATAGCCCGCGAGTCCGGTGGCCTGCCGGGCCGCCCGGACGATCGCTTCGGCCATGACCTCGGCCGCCAGTGCGCCGATGGACCCGACGTTGGCGGTGCCGTCCCACGCGCCGGTGCCCAGGGCGAAGATCGTGTCGCCGTCGCCGGGCGTATGGACCGGCACGATGGCGCGGGCGTACCCGTCATGGGCCATCTGGGCGATCTTCGTCGCTTCGGACTTCGTGAGCGCGGCGTTGGTGGCAACGACGCCGATGGTCGTGTTCTCGACCGGTCGCGACGTCACCTCCCCCGAGCGCAGCAGGCGGCGCGCGTCGGCGAGCCCCAGACCGTCCTCGGTCCGGACACCCGCGACGACCGCGCCGGTCGCGGGGTCGATGACGTCGCCGACAGCGTTCACCGCGACCAGTGCAGCGACGACGAGGCCGGTCTCCAGGCGGATCGATGCGGTCCCGATACCGCCCTTCATCGCGCGGGCCGAGCCCCGTAGCTTGCCGATCGTGGCGCCGGCTCCGGCGCCCACGCTGCCCTCGACGACGGTCCCCGTCGACGCGGCCATGGCCGCGCGATAGCCGCAGTCGGCCGTCGGACGGATTTCCGGGGCGCCGCCGACGCTGAGATCGAACAGGATTGCCGCCGGGACGATCGGCACCGGCGCCAGCCGGGTCGGATAGCCGATGCCGCGCTCCTCGAGGTACCGGACGACGCCGCTGGCCGCATCGAGCCCGAACGCGCTACCGCCCGACAGGACGATGCCGTGCACCACGGCGACGGTGTTCACCGGGTCGAGCAGCGCGATCTCGCGACTGCCGGGTGCCCCGCCGCGCACGTCCACGCCTCCGACCGCGCCGCCCTCGGTCAGGACGACGGTGCACCCGGTGGGGCGCTCGGCCAGCGTGTGGTGTCCGACGCGCACGCCCTCCACGGCCGTCAGGCCTCGCGGCGCACGCTCGGATTGCGCGCGGATCCCCGGGGCGCCCGCGACGCCGAGGACGACCGCGAGAACGGGCACACCGATCCGGATCGGAGAAGTCATTGGATGGATGATACCCGATGGGTCGCAGCCCCGGGGAACGCCTCGTGGCGCCTCCATCCCGGGCTGCTAGAATGATCGGCGCCCGTGCCGACGCCGCAGCAGCTAGATCGCGTTCTCCGAGAGGTCGATGCGGCCGCCGATCCACTCGTCGAGTTCACCGCGACGCTCGTTCGGATTCCCACCGTCAACCCACCCGGGGACCACTACGCGGACTGCGCCAGCGTGATCGGCGATCGGTTGACGACGCTCGGCTTCGAGGTCGAACAGATCGAGGCGACCGGACGCCCCGAACACACACCGGCACATCCGCGGGTCAATGTGGTCGGCCGCCGGGAGGGCCGTACCGCCCGGCCGCTGCTACACCTCAACGGACACTTCGATGTCGTGCCGGCGGGTGAGGGCTGGACCGTCGATCCGTTCGCCGGAGTCGTTCGCGACGGCCGTCTCTATGGGCGAGGCAGTGCGGACATGAAGGCGGGGCTGGCCGCGGCGATTTACGCCGCGGACGCGGTTCGGCGGGCCGGCGTCGATCTGACCGGGACGCTCGAGGTCAGCGGCACCGTCGATGAGGAAAGCGGAGGCATGGCGGGGGTCGCGTGGCTCGCGGAGCATGGCCGGCTGGCGGCGTCGCGCACCGACTTCGTCATCATTCCGGAGCCGTTCGGTGTCGACCGCATCTGTCTTGGACACCGCGGTGTCTACTGGTTCGATGTCGTCACCCACGGCCGGACGGCGCACGGCAGCATGCCGTTCCTCGGCGAGAGCGCCATCGATGCGATGAGCCGGGTACTCGACGCGGTGCGCGACGAGCTGACGCCGCTGCTGTCCACGCGCGTGACAGCCATGCCCGTCGTCCCGGCCGGTGCCCGCCGCCCGTCGATCAACGTGAACGGCCTGTTCGGTGGTCAGGGCGACGCGGTCGGGCAGACGCCGTGTGTCGCCGATCGGTGCCTGGCGACGTTCGACCGACGGTTCCTCATTGAAGAGGGGTTCGACGCCACGCGGGCGGAGGTGGTGGCGCTGCTGGAACGGGCCGCGGCTCGTGATCCAGGGTTTCAATACGATCTGGTGGACCGGCTCGTCGTCCATCCGGTGCAGGCCGCGGCGGACGCGCCCCTCGTCACCGCGATCGAGGCGGCCGTCGTCGAGGTGACCGGCGATTCGGCCTCGCGCGTCGCGAGTCCGGGGACCTACGACCAGAAGCACGTGGCGCGGCTGGCCGGCGTGGAGCAGTGCGTGGCGTACGGTCCCGGCACCCTGGAACTGGCCCATCAGCCCGACGAGTACTGCGCCGTCGACGACCTGATCGCCGCCACGAAGGTCATGGCCCTGGCGATCGTGCGACTGGTCGGGTGACGATCGAGATGGCGGCCTGGTACGGACCGCTCGCGGATCTCGTCGTTGCCGCGCACGCGGCGTTCGTGCTCTTCGTCGTCGCCGGCGGCTTGCTCGTGTTCCGCCGTCCGACGATTGCCTGGGTGCACCTGCCGGCGGTTGCCTGGGGCGTCGGGATCGAGTGGGTCGGTGGCATCTGCCCCCTGACACCCCTGGAGCATTGGCTCCGCGGCCGGGCCGGCGATGTCGGCTACTCGAGCGACTTCATCCAGCACTACCTGCTGCCGGTTCTCTATCCCGCCGGGCTGACGCGGGAGATCCAGATCGCGCTCGGCGCGGTCGCGCTGGGCGTGAACGTCGGTCTGTATGCCTGGTGCTGGCGGCGCCGGCGCGCCGGTGCTGTGGGATAATGAAGGGTCCGTCGGCGGACAGTCCGAAACATTCCCGCCCGGCCCGCGTATGCACCTGAAGATGCAGTTCGAATCTGTTCGGCACCCGGTGTGGCCAGACGCCCAGCTGGCGGCGTACCTGGTGGTCGGACTGCTGGCGACTGGCTGCAGCGGTGACGCTGCTCCCGAGGGAGCGTCGAGCGGTGGTGGCGAGGATCGCGTCGTGGCCGACCACACCGCCGCGGCACCGATCGGCGACCGACCGCGCATCGTCGTGCTGGGTGACAGCCTGACCGCCGGCCTGGGCGTGAACCCGCACGAGGCGTTTCCGGCCCGTTTGCAGGAGAAGCTCGCCACGGCCGGGTACGCGCACGAGATCGTCAATGCCGGTGTCTCCGCGGACACGACCGCCGGAGGCCTGAGAAGGCTGGAGTGGTCGCTGGACGGTGACGTGCGGGTCGTCATCGTGGCGCTCGGCGGGAACGACGGGCTGCGCGGACTGGCCGTGGACGAGATGAAGCAGAATCTGGCCGAGATCATCGAGGGCGCAGAGGCCTACGGTGCGCGCGTACTCCTGACCGGCATGGAGGCGCCGCCGAACTACGGACCGTTCTACACGAAGGCGTTTCGCAACGCGTTTGGCGATCTGGCGGATGCCTTCGACCTCGCCTTCGTGCCGTTTCTCCTGAACGGCGTGGCGGGCCAGGCAGAGCTGAACCAGGCCGACGGCATCCATCCGAACGCCGAAGGCGCCGGCAAGGTGGCCGATCTGGTCTGGCTGACGCTCGAACCGATGCTGGAGCAGGGCGGCCCGACGACATGATCGAGCTGCGCGGTGTCTCGAAGACCGTGATGAGCGGCGACCAGCCGCTCACCATCGTGCATCCCCTCGACCTCCATATCCCGTCGGGGCAGTGCGTGTCGATCGTCGGCCCGTCCGGGAGCGGCAAGTCGACGCTGCTCGGGCTGATCGCCGGCCTGGATGCGCCGACGACCGGCGAGATTCTGATCGACGGCGTCGACATCACGCGGCTGGGCGAAGATGCGCTGGCCGGCCTGCGCGGCTCGAAGATCGGCTTCGTCTTCCAGTTCTTTCACCTGATCCCGTCGCTCAGCGCGTTCGAGAACATCCTGGTGCCGCTCGAGATCGCCGGCAAGCCTGGCGCGCGGCAGAAAGCTGAGGGGTTGCTGGAGGAAGTGGGCCTCGTCGATCGGGCGCATCACTATCCGTCGCAGCTGTCGGGTGGGGAGCAGCAGCGGATTGCGATCGCACGCGCGCTGGCCAACGACCCGCCGATCCTGCTGGCCGACGAGCCGACGGGCAACCTCGACAGCGCCAACGGGCACCACATCGTCGAGATTCTCCTCGACGTGAACCGCCGCCGGAGCACTACTGTGGTCCTGGTGACTCACGACACCGAGCTGGCCGAAATCACCGAGGTGACGCTCACCATGCGCGACGGCCGGACCGAACGCCGCGAGGCCGCGCGGGCCGACGCGCCAGTCTCCCCAGTCTCGCAGGAAGCGTAGCGCACCGCGCCGATGCCCACGCCAACCACGACGTCGCTCAGCTTCGTGCTCAAGATGCTGGTGCGTGAGATCCGCGCCTCCTGGAGGCGGCTGGTGTTCTTCTTCGTCTGCGTGGCGATCGGCGTGAGCGCCATCATCGGCGTCCGTTCCATCATCCAGAGCGCCCGCGACGTGCTGCTGCGCGAGTCGCGGACGCTGCTGGCCGCCGACGTGCTGGTGCAGAGTCGCGAGGCCTGGACCGACGAGACCCGAGCGCTCGTCGACGCCCGGCTCGACGCGACGCCCGTTCTCGAGCGCATCGAATCGGTCGAGACGGCGACGATGGTCAGACCGGCCGATCCGGCCAAGGCCGTCGCGAAGATGGTGGAGCTGCGCGGCGTGGAGCCCGGTTTCCCCTTCTACGGCGAGCTGGAGCTTGCGAACGGCGCGACGTTCGCGCCCGAGATGCTGGCCGACTACGGTGCGCTGGTGCGGCCGGAACTGCTGGCGCAGCTCGATGTCGTGGTCGGCGACGAGATCGTGATCGGCGACGACGCCTACGAGATCCGCGGCGTCGTGCTGCTGGAGCCTGGGCATCAGTTGAGTGCCTTCAGCCTCGGTTCGCGGGTGCTGGTGAGCCATGATGCGCTCGTGGAGAGCGGTCTGCTGGCCTTCGGGAGTCGCGCGCGATATCAGACGCTGGTGCGGATCGACGAGGCGTCGATCGATCCGCTCGTCGATCAGCTCCGAGAAGATTTCGAGGAGACCCGGCTGCGCGTCTGGTCGTATCACAGCACCGAGAACCGTGTCTCCCGGAACCTGCGCCGGGCCGAGAACTACCTGAGCCTGATCGGCTTCGTCATCGTGATTCTCGGCGGGATCGGAGTCTGGAGCGTGACGCGCGTCTTCATCCAGCAGAAGCTCCGAAGCATCGCGATCCTGAAGTGCCTCGGTGCGACGACACCCCAGTTGCTCGCCGTCTACGTCTTGCAAGTAGTGGTGCTCGGCCTTGGCGGCAGCCTGCTCGGTGTCGCGATCGCCAGCGTGGCGCTGCAGGCCGTGCCGACCAACGTCGTGGAAGGCTACGGCGAGATCACCTACGGTCTGACGACCTCGGCGGTCGTGCAGGGTGCGGGGATCGGCGTGCTGGTCTCCTTGCTGTTCGCCTTGGTTCCGCTGCTCGATGTCCGCCACGTGAGACCGCTCCTGCTGCTGCGTGAGACCGGCGCCCGCCTGACGACCTCGATCGACTGGGTACGGATGGCCGCGATCGGGTTGATCACCGCGGCGCTCGTCCTGGTGGCGAGCTGGCAGGCCGACTCGTGGCGCGTCGGCGCCTACGTGAGTGGCGGGTTCGCCTGCGTAGCGGTCGTCCTGCACTTCGCGGCGGCCGGGCTGGTTCGGGCCGTCGCGCCGCTCAGTCGGGCCACCTGGTTCCCGCTCAGGCACGCCGTCATCAGTCTCGGTCGCCCGGGCAACCAGACCCGCACGATTCTCCTGGCGGTGGGGCTCGGCAGCTTCTTTCTCATCGGCGTCCGGGCGCTGCAGGTGAACCTGCTCCAGGAGTTCGCGCTGGAGATGCGCGAGGACGCGCCCGACATGTTCCTGCTCGACATTCAGCAGGACCAAGCTGACGGCGTGCGTGAACTCCTCGAGGCCGCGGTCCCGGGCGAGGCCCCGGCCCTGTTGCCGGTGCTGCGCGGGCGGGTGACGGGCGTGGAGGCCGACGAGGTCGATCTGGACGGCGCGGAGGACGTTCGGGAGCGGGGTTCGCTCGGGCGTGAGTACGTCGTGACCTATCGTGACACGCTCGAGGAGAACGAGCGGTATCTCGACGGCGGGCCATGGAGTGACGATACCTCCGTGACCGAGGTGTCCATCGAGGAGAGCATCCGCGAGCGGTTCGACATCGACGTGGGGAACACCATCCGCTTCGAGGTGCTCGGTCGGACGATCCGGGCGCGCGTGGCGAGCGTGCGCGAGGTGCAGTGGAACGACACGCGGCGCGGCGGCTTCATGTTCGTGTTCCGTCCCGATGCGTTTACGACCGCGCCGCATTCCTACATTGCCATGGCGCGCGGCCCGAACGAGATGGACGCGCGGGGCCGCCTGCAACGAGACCTCGTGGCCCGCTACTCGAACGTGTCGATCATCGACGTGCGCGACGTCATGTCAGCCGCCAAGGAGATCATCGACGGTGTGACCCTGGCCATCTCGGTGGTCGGCGCGATCACGGTGTTCACGGGCATGCTCATCCTGATCGGGTCGGTGGCGATGACGAAGTTTCAGCGTCTCTACGAAGCTGCCATCTTCAAGACGCTCGGCGCCAACAGCCGCACGATCGCCGCAATGCTCTTACTCGAATACGGCGGCCTGGGCACGCTCGCCGGTCTCGTGGGGTCGGCCGGCGCCGTGATGCTGACGTGGGCGCTCAGCCGCTACCTTCTCGAGATTTCCTGGAACCCCGCCTTCGCGCAGAACATCGGCGGCATCGCGATCACCGCGGTCGTCGTCGCTGCCGTCGGCGTGCTGTCGAGCCTCGATGTATTGCGCCGCCGACCGTTGGCGACGTTGCGCGCCGAGTAACGCCCGACGGCCGGCTACACGTGCAGCACCCTCCGTGATACCATCAGCAGTTATTGCCCTGAGTAAATCGGGCTCGGGAGATCGCGAATGAACGTCACTGAATACAAGGACGCGTTGCTGCGCAAGCGCGTGGAGATTCTGTCGGAAGGCAGCGCCAAGCCGCTGCAGACGACGATGGACAACAACACGCGACAGGGTGACCTGGCGGATCAGGCCAGCGGCACCAATGAGGTCCACATTCAGCTGAAGCTGAAGCAGACCGATGCGAAGATTCTGCAGGCGATCGAGGAGGCGCTCCATCGGATCGAAAAGGGCACCTTCGGCGAGTGTCGGGATTGCGGCGAGGAGATCGCTGCAGCGCGATTGAAAGCCATCCCCTGGACGCGGGTCTGCATTACGTGTAAGGAAAAGCAGAGCGCCTGACGGCTCGGCGCGAGGCCTCATGCCCGAGTCGCGGCCGGTCGCCGTCGCCCTTGGGAGCAACCTCGGTGACCGCCAGGCCCATCTCCACCATGCGGTCGCCCGCTTGGGCCAGGTCCTGTCCGACCTGCGGGTCTCGGGTTTCGTCGAGACGGCGCCGGAGGGTGGGGCACCCCAGCCGCACTACCTGAATGCGGCCGCAGTGGGGTGGAGCGCCGCGCCGCCGACCGACCTGCTCGCAAGTTTCCTGACGATCGAGGACGCGGGCGCGAGGACCCGACCGTTTCCGCGCGCGCCCCGCACGCTCGATCTCGATCTGATCCTGGTGGGCGACCTGGTCGTCACCTCTCCCGATCTCGAACTGCCGCACCCCAGATTTCGCGACCGCCGGTTCGTTTTGGCGCCGCTCGCCGAGATCGCTCCAGACCTCATCGACCCCGTAACGGGACTCACTGTCACCGAATTGCTCGCACAGCTTCGCTAGATCGTCTGAACCGTCGACAGCGACAATGGCTCCGGCGCGCCCTCGCCGCGGCGCTGGCCTCGGGCTTGGTCTCCGCGCCCGCGGGGAGCCCCCGACCCGGCGCCACCCGCCGGCACCGATGATGAGCCCGGCCGAGCGTGTAGGGCTGCGAGCTATTCGAACCTGAGCGATTCGATCGGGTCGAGGCTGGCGGCCTTGCGGGCCGGGTAGAAGCCGAAGAAGATGCCGGTGATCGCCGCGAATCCAAAGGCCACGACGACCGCGTCGGGCGAGACAGTCGTCGGCCATTCGAGGAACTGGGTGATCCCCCGCGACAATCCGACGCCCAGGCCGATCCCGATCGAGCCGCCGAACAGGCTCAGGACCATCGCCTCGACGAGAAACTGGAAGAGCACGTCCTTGCCCTTCGCGCCCACCGCCATCCGGAGACCGATCTCGCGGGTCCGCTCGGTGACCGACACCAGCATGATGTTCATGATGCCGATACCGCCGACCAGCAGCGACACGCCGGCGATGCTCGCCAGCAGGCTGGTCATCGTGCGGGTCGTTTCGCTCCGGACGCTGGCCATTTCCTCGAGCGTTCGGACGCGGAAGTCGTCCTCATCGCCGGGAATCAGCTCGTGCTGCACGCGCAGCAGGGCGGCGATCTCTTCGGAGACCGCGATCGTCTCCGGGGCCGAGAACGCCGAGACGGTGATGCTCTGGATGTAGCGGATCCCGCGCAGCTTCTTTTGCACCGTCGTGTACGGCATGAAGATCGTGTCGTCCTGGTCCTCGCCGAACGACCCGGGTCCTTTGACCGCCATCACGCCAATCACCTTGAATGGATGCTTCCCGAGCCGGATCGTCTGGCCGACCGGATCGGCCCCCTCGCCGAAGAGCGTATCGCGCACGATCGTGCCGAGGACCGCCACCTTGGCCGCCGCAGCGACGTCGGTCTCCGAGAAGAAGGTGCCGAACTCGGTCGGCCAGAACCGGATCAATGGCAGGTCGACGTCGGTGCCCTGGACGCGGGTCGACCAGTTCTGGTTGCCGAAGACGACCTGGGTACGAGTGTTCGTGCCGGCGGCGACGTACTGGACGCCCGGCACCTGCTCGCGAATCGCCCGGGCGTCGTCGACCGACAGGGTCGTCGCCGATCCCCAGCCGCGGCGCACGCCGCCCGATGACCAGTTGCCGGCAGACACGGTGATCATGTTCGTCCCGGCCGACTTGATCTGATCCTCGATCGACTGCTGGGCGCCGCTGCCGAGCGCCACCATCGTGATGACGGCGGCAACGCCGATGATCATGCCGAGCATCGTGAGGCTCGTCCGCATCTTGTTGCGTCCGAGCGCCTTGATGGCGACCCTGAGAATCATGAAGAGTGACATGTCAGGCCCCTGTCTTGACCGGCTCGGGTGATTCTCGATCGAGCTCGAGATCCACGTCCGGCGGCAGCGCCGCCATTTCGTCCCGCGCGATCCGGCGAGTGCCGGTCGCGTGATCCGCCGTGATCTTGCCGTCACGGAAGCCGATGATCCGGCTGCCGTACTCCGCGATATCGCGTTCGTGCGTGATCAGCAGTATCGTGATTCCACGCTCCGAGTTCAAGGTCTGAAAAATGTCCATCACCTCGACGCTCGTCCGCGAGTCGAGGTTTCCGGTCGGCTCGTCGGCCAGGACGATCGAGGGCTCGTTGATGAGCGCACGCGCGATCGCGACCCGCTGCTGCTGGCCGCCCGAGAGCTGGTTCGGGTGGTGATGGGCGCGGTCGGCCAGCCCGACCGAGGCGAGCGCTGCCTCCGAACGCCGATGCCGCTCGGAGGCCCTCATCCCGTTGCCGTTGTAGAGCAGCGGCAGTTCGACGTTGTCGAGTGCCGAGGTGCGCGTCAACAAGTTGAAGCCCTGGAAGACGAAGCCGATCTTGCTGTTGCGGATGACCGCCAGCTCGTCCTTCGACATCTTCGACACATCCTTGTCGGCCAGGACGTAGTGGCCGGCCGTCGGCCGATCGAGGCAGCCGAGGATGTGCATGAACGTCGACTTGCCCGACCCGGAGGGGCCGGTCACCGACACGAACTCGCCCGCCTCGATGTCGACGCTGACGCCGCGGAGCGCGCGCACCTTCACCTCGCCCAGGTCGTAGGTCTTGGTGAGGTCGCGGGTCGAGATGACGGCCATGGGATCGGAACCCTAGCGGCGGCGGCCGCGCTGCGGAATGAGCGGCGAACTCGTGGCGCCGGTTGGCCGGCTGGGCGCGCCCTCAGTCATCGTGATGTTGGTCACCAGCTCGGTGCCGGGCGGAACCTCGGGCCCGAGCAGCTCCGTGTAGGCGCCGTCACTGACGCCGAGCGTGAGCATCGTCGGCTTCAGCTCGTTCCCTGAAAAGATCCAGACCTGCGCCTGCGATTCGGGCGTGGCCAGTGGGCCGAACAGCGCGTCGATCGTCGTGGCGCCGCGCTCGGTCGCCGGCACGGCGTCGACCGGTGCGGCCCGGTTGCGCCGGCCGGCACGGTCACCCGGTTCAGCGGCCGCACCGCCGCCGCGTCCGCCGCCTTCGGCCTGGAACCGTTGCCGCGCCGCGGCGCGTTCTTCCTCGGACATGTTCTGGAAGCGCTCCCGTATCTGCTGCCGCCCGCCCGCGTCGCCCCCGCCCTGGCCGGCGCCGGACCCGCCGCTAGGAGGCCCGCCGCCTTCCGCTGCAGCGGCGGTCTCGGTTCCCGGCGTGCGACCGCCACGACCGCGGCCGGCCGGTTCAGGGGCAGGCATGTTGAGCGCGGCGAACATGTCATCGGTCGGCCGGAATCTGAGCGCGGCGTTCGGAATGCGGATCGCGCCGTCGCGCCGGGCGATCTCGAGGGTGACCGTGGCCGTCATGCCGGGCTTGAGCTTCAGGTCGTTGTTCGGCACGTCGATCTGCGTCGCATAGGTCACGACGTTCTCGACGACGATCGGCTCGAGGCGTACCTGCGAGACCTGGCCCTGAAACTCTTCCTCCGGATAGGCGTCGACGCGGAACGTGACGACCTGCCCCGGTCGAATCCGCCCGACATCCGATTCGTCGATGTTCGCGTTGACCTTCATCTTGGTCAGGTCAGCGGCGAGCAGGAACAGGATCGGCGCCGACATGCTGGCGGCGACGGTCTGGCCGACGTCGACGCTGCGCGAGATGACGATGCCGTCGATCGGCGCGGTGATGATCGTATGCTCGAGATTGACCTGGGCCTGGTTCAGTGAGGCCTGGGCCTGCGTCATCTGAGCGTTCGACGAGCGGAGCTGCGCCTCGGCCGATCGCAACTCGACCTGCGCCGCCTCGAGTTCGCTCGCGGGGATGAGGTCGCGCGCCGACAGGCCCTCGGCCCGCGTGAGTTTCGTGCGCGCATCCTCGAGGCTCACCGTCAGCCGGTCGAGGTCGGCTTCCGCGCGGATCAGGTTGGCGCGCGCCTGTTCGACCTGGGTCTCGAACAGCGACGGTTCGAGCCGGGCGATCACCTCGTCGGCCCGGACGATCGAGTTGAAGTCGGCGTGCAACTCCTCGATCTTGCCGGAGACCTGGCTCCCGACCTGGACCGTGGTCACCGCTTCGAGCGCGCCGGTCGCCCCCACGGTGTCGACGATATCGCCCGTGGAGACGGTCACTGTGCTGACGTCGGGCACGAGATCCGGCTCTCGCAGGTAGGTGTAGACACCGGCACTCAGAATCAGGCCGGTGAACAGCAAGCCGAGCAGCGTTCGTTTCATCCTAGTTGCCTCCGCCCGTCACGATGATGATACCGCCCTGCGCCAGCGACGTCCGCTGGGCGCGATCGAATTCGATCCGGGCCTTCTGGTAGTCCAGAATCGCCTGCAGTTCGGCGCGCTGCGCGTCGGCTAGGTCGCGCTGGAACTGAACGACGAAAAAGTTTGTCGACGCGCCGACCTCGAACTTGCTCTGCTCGGCGTCGAGCTGCTGCTGGGCCAGCTCACGCGCGGCGGTGGCCGCCTCGATCCGGCGCAACGAACTCTGGATCTGGAGGCCGGCGTTCGTCACTTCCGTGGCGATCTGGAGCTCCATCTGTTCGATCTGAGCCTGGGTCTGGCGGATCTGCACTTGGGCGCGGGCATACGAGGCCTCGGCGGCGCTCTGGCCCAGCGGGTAGCTGAGCGTCATTGCCACGTTCCACGCGGGGAAGTCGTTGCCGATGAGCTGATTCAGCGCGTCGCCATACCCGCCCGGAAGGATGTTGTCGACGTCGCCGCCGAGCCCGGATCTGACGAATTGGGTCCCGCCGATCCCCTGCATCGTGTACGAGGCCCGAACGTCGAGCGCGGGCAGCGTGGTGTCACGCGCGGCGCGGAGATTGATGTCGTTGATGTCCAGTTGCCGGCGCGATCGAGAGATGTCGGTCCGTTGCGAGAGCGCCGTGCCGACGGCGGCCTCGATGTCGATCGGCGTCGGGTCGAAGGTGGGCCGGTCGACCGGCGTGATCGTCGCTTCCCACAACTCATCGCCGGTGCCATCGACCAGCAGCCGCTTGAGGATCAGCTCGGCCGTACGCCGGATCTGCAGCGCTTCGGTCAGGACCTGCCGCCGCTGGGCGGCTTCGGCCTGGGACTGGATGATGTCGATCGGCGCCAGCGTGCCGAGTTCGACGCGGGCCTGGTTGTCCGCGATCAGACTCTCGGCCAGTTCGACGAACTGCTGCTGCACGGCGATCGCCTCCGACGCGATGACCAGGTCCCAGTAGGCGCTGCGGACCGCGGCCTCGGTGTTCGTGACCATCCGTCGCAGATCGATGTCGGAGACCTCGCGATTGATCCGCGTGACCTCCAGCCGCTGGCGCGAGGAGTCGATCTTGAAGCCGCGGAGGAGCGGCTGCGTGTAGATCAGATCGAGGTTCGACCGGTAGCTCGGGTTGAAGCTGGAGAAGACGCTCGTCGTGCCGTTCCGGTTGTTGCTGAACGCCGCCTCGACTGACGCGCCGCCCCATCGCAGGGCCTGCCCGATGCCGGCGCTGAAGTTCGTCGAGTCGGTGATGACGCGCTGGCCGCCGTCGAGCTGCGTCGTCGATGGCTGAGCGCGTAAACTGGAGCCAAGGCTGGAGTCGAACGTCGGGAGGAACGCCGCGTGCGCCGAGGCGACGTCCAGATCGGCAATTTGCGGATTCAATCGTTGGACGGCCAGATCGAGGTTGTTCTCGAGCGCCCGACTCACGGCGTCATCGACCGTGAGTCGAACCGTGCGCCCGGCGGGGCGCTCCTGCGCAGCCGCCGCGGCCTGCTCGACCATGGCCGCAATCCTGGCCTCCGCGTCATTCTGCGCGGTCGCCGGGACGGCGATTCCCATCAAGACGAGTAGGAGCGTGACGAACTTCATCGGCCTGCCTCCAGCAAGAAAAGGTGCGTGGGCGTCGACGGGAGCGCGCGGGCGCGGCCGACTCCGCCTGTCTACGGTCTGAGACTCCCGGCAAGCCCGAATTCTTTCACCTGAAACTTGAGTCGACGGCGGCACTGGTGGGTCGGGCGCACCCGGTGGCCGACGCGATCACAGGCGCTGACGGTGGTCGCTGGTGCCGGAGTCCCGCTGGCGGCGCTCGTTCCGTCGGCGCTCGTTGTAGGCGTCGAGAAGTTGGCGCTGCTCGGCGGTCAGGACGCGGTGCATCCGGAAGAGCATCAGCGTTCGAGACTTCCTCAGTTCGGCGCGCGCGGCCTCCAGATGCTCGAGTTCGTGGGAAACCTCGGGTTCGGAGACTTCGTCACGCTCGAGGAGAGCGTCGAACGCCTTTTCCAGTCGGTTGAATTCGCGCCAGCCCGAGCGCAGGATCGGAATCTCGGATTCGTAGATCTCGTCGATCCGATTCACCGCGTCGGCGCTGAGCCGGAGTTCCTGCTGCACCTCTTCCGACTGCCACCACCGGCTTCGCGACTGCGCCAGCCCATCCGGGCTCTGCGCCAGGACGAGGACGAGGGAGCACGCCGCCACTACCCATGACTTCGTCGTCATCCGGATTCTCACCGTTTCCTGCATATATAGAGGGACGACGACGGCCCCGGGACGGGTGTTTACCTGGAATTACTATCCGGGCCCGACCGACCGTTGCCCGCAAATCGTTCCAAACGCTGCACTACCTGCCCGATGATGGTGTTCGGCGTCGAAGCCCCGGCCGTCAGGCCGACGGCCAGGCGACCGTTTCCGGCGAGCCAGCCATCGGCGGCGACCTCCTGCTGCCTGCGGGGCAGCGCCACGTTCGACAGCGGCGCGTCGACCGGCCGGTGCCGGATCTCGGTCGGCGAGCAGAGCGATTCGGCGTCGGCGACGTGAAAGGTCGGTAGATGGGTCGAGCACATGCGCGCCAGGTTCCGGGTGTTGCTGCTGTTGTAGCCGCCGACGACGATCATCAGGTCGAGGCGCTCTTCGGCGAGAAGGCCCCGAACCGCGTCCTGGCGATCCTGCGTGGCGCTGCAGATCGTGTCGAAGGCCCTGAAGTGACCGTCCAGCGAAGCCTCACCGTAGCGGTCGATCATCGCCTGGCGGCAGAGTTCGCCGATTTCGAGCGATTCGGACATGAGCATCGTCGTCTGGTTGGCCAGGCCGATCCGCTCGAGGTCGGTATCGGGGTCGAATCCGTCGGACGCGGTGTTGCCGAACTCGGCGATGAACGCCTCCCGGTCACCGCCCGCCCGCACGTAGCCGCAGACCCGCCGCGCCTGATCAAGGTCGAGCACCACCAGAAACCGCCCGGCGGGATACTTCAGCGTCTGCGACGCCGTCGCCCGGGTCTCTTCGTGGTGGACCTTGCCGTGGATGAGTGCGGTGAAGCCGTCCGAGGCGTATCGCTCGACGTTCTTCCAGACGTTGAGCACCGATCCGCAGGTCGTGTCGATGAGCGTGCAACCGAGGCGATCATATTCGGCCAACTCCGTGACGGTGACGCCGAAGGCCGGGATGATGATCACGGCGTCTGGTCCCAGCGGCTGACGGGGCTCGTCGGGATCGATCAGAAACCGGATCCCCGCCGCGCGGAGTTTCTCGTTGACGTGCGGATTGTGAATGATCTCGCCCGTGAGGTACACCAACTGATCGGGGAACCGCTTGCGAGTCTGGTAGGCGTAGTCGACCGCGCGATCCACGCCGTAGCAGAACCCGAACTCCTTGGCGAGATGGACGGTGAGTCGGCCCCGGGTCCGTCGGAACCCGTGGCTCGTCATCTCGTCGACGATGGTGCTGTCGTAGTCGTCCGCCAGAGTGGCGGCGACGGCCTCCTTGAGGTCGAGGCCTTTTCGGAAGATGACGGAGGACACGTGAATCGACGCGGGCTGCGCCGGCTATCGGCCCGCGAGCGAGACCTCTTGGATGCGCGGCGTGAGCGCGTCCAACGCGTTGAGCGCCTCGCAGTACTCGGTCGCCAGAGCGCCGTCGATCTCGGTGAGGATCATCTCGTCGTCGAGCAACCCCTGGGCGCCCCGGAGTGCAACGGCACGTGAGGCGCTCACGAAGGCATCGCCATCCATCGTGGCGACGATCGTCTCGGCCGGTCGCGTTCCATCTCCGCGGGTGAAGTCGAGCATCTGGCCGGCGAAGACGCCGACGACCAGGCCCGCGACCATCGCGGCGGCAAGCCAGCGGTGCTGTTCGAGCGTGCGCGGGACGCTTCGGATCTTGGCAGGGAACCTGAGGACGCGGGCCGGGGCGGCGGAGCCGACGAGCGCGGCGATTCGACGCGTGATCCGCTGACGCTGCGAGGCCAGGCGCTGCGGCGTCAGCGCGGCGTCAGCATCGCTTCGGGCCACACGCTTCACGTCGCCGAGCAGAGCCACGAGCTCGTCTCGACGGCGCTGGCAGGGCTCGCACCGGGCCAGATGCTCGGCGGCATCGGCTGACAGGACCATGCCGTCCTCGACCACGCCGACGTCCATCGAGCCGAGCATCGCCCACTCGGCCAGCGTGGCGTCGCTGAGATGCCGCCGGTTCTTGAACAGATTCCAAGTCATGTTCGACTCGCCTCCGTGCGATCCGCACGACGTTCGATCATCCACCGGTCGCCACCGATGAGCTTCCGCAGCGCGCGGATCGCTCTGAACTGATGGACCCGTACGGTCGATTCGTTGACGCCTGTCACTTCACTAATCTCGCGCGCCGTATAGCCTTCGAACACCCCGAGAATCAACACCGTGCGCTGCCGTTCCGGTAGCCACTGGATTGCCGCGGCCAGATGTTCCCGTCGCTCCCGCGCCAGCAGGACCTCTTCTGGCGTCCGGTCGGCCGATGGTCGACGCTCGGCCAGGTCACGGTCGGACTCACCCGAATCGAAAATCGGGACCATCCAGCGGCTACGGCGGTTCTGCGCCTTGAGCCGGTCCAGACAGCCGTTGATGACGATCCGTGTGAACCAGACGACGAACGGCAATTCCTGCCGGAACGACGGCAGGTGCACGAACGCCTTCACGAACGCATCCTGCACCGCCTCGTCGACCTCGGCCACATCGCGCAGATAGTGATACGCGATCCGCGACGCCCGCCGCTGATGGCTGCCCACCAACTCCTCGAAGCGCTCACGCGCCCGGGCGGTGTCACCCTTGGCGAGCAGAGCCTTGATCTCGCCGGCGGTGATGGTATCGCGATCCGTGTCAGCCGATGCTACGGTCGGCGGCTTGTGACTCATAAGTGGTATACGCGCTCCACGCCCAGGCGTTTACTGCGGGTCTGGGGGCAGCCCGTATCCGCCCATATTACACCGGCGGAGGGGGCACGGCAGCGAGAGGGGGAGAAGGCCGCCGGGCGTCGGTCAGGGCGTCGCGGAGCCGGCCCGTGCGCCGGGCCCGCGGCTCGTCAGGCGCAGCCGCCCCAGATGCTCGAGCCGCGCGCCCGCGTAGTAGTGTCCGAGGATGGCCACGAAGGACTCACCGCGCCTTGCCCGCGCGATGGCGCCGACCTGGCACAGCCCGACGCCGTGGCCGAAGCCGGTGCCGACGAACGAGAACCGGTTGCCGTCGCGACGAACGTCGAAGCGCGTGCTCTTGACGGTTCGAGCGCCGAAAGCGGCGGTGAGCACCGCCCGAAGCTCCTCGCCTCGGACCATCGGAGCCCGTTCACCGTCGATCACGACTCGCGTCGCCCGCCCAGCCACGTCGCGCTCCACCACGTCGATGCGGTCGACGCGGTTGCCGACTCGGGTGCGGGCGTCGCCGTTGAGCGCTTCCCGGAGCTGCTCAGCCGACAGGTCGAACTGCCAAGGGCGATGCGTGGCCTCCACAGGGTCGGGTACGGCGAGCAGGTAGGGCGGCGTCACGCCCCCCCAGACGATGCCGGCGTCGCTGGTGTGGCCTCCGCAGTCGGAATGGAACAGCGCCTGAATCGGGCGACCCTCGTACGCCAGGATGACCCCGCGCGTCTCGGCCGCCGCCGCGCGCGCCATCGACCGGAACCTCTCGGGATAGGCGTCGGGTGGGCGATAGACCTGGCAGTGGGTCTCCGAGCAGAGGTCGAAGCCTTCCCGCGCGTGCCGGCCGAGATTGGCGACGGCGTAGGTGCGGGCGAGCACGGCCTGCAGCCGGGCCACGTGCGTCGCCGCGACCGCCGGCAACCCGGCCAGCGCCGTCTCGGAGAGGATCGATCCGACCACGTAGTCCTCGAGATCGCGGACGACGATCCGATGCCGCCCGTTCTCCGTGACTTGCACCCGCACGACGCGGTCGGGCGGAGCCGGGGTGGGCCGGGGCGTGGGCGCCACCCGCGGCGGGGGAGTCGTTCCGGAGGCGCAGCCGGCGGCGAGCAGGGCCAGGCCACCGAGGCTCAGCGCAAGCGCCTTGCGGCGCCAGGACCCGGTCGCATCAGCGGCGCAATTCATTCGTCGAGGGTATCGGTCGCGGTCGGATCTGAGCTTAGCGCGGGCTACCGGCTCGCCGGTTGACTCGCCTGATCGGCACGGCTACGATCACGTGATGTACTCGCGTCGTCCGAGCCCTTCTAGCGACCGTCATTCGATTTCCTTCGTGACTCTCGTCTCTACGCGTTCGAGGAACATCCGGCATGGCCAATTCGGTTCGACCGGCCCGTGGGCTTGAGGCCCACGGCATCACCGACCCCTCAACCGTCCACTGGAATCTCAGCATGCCGGCGCTGGTCGAGCACGCGATCCGGAGGGAGGAAGGGGTCATCGCCGAATCTGGCCCGCTGGTCTGCGAGACGACGCCACACACCGGCCGGTCCCCACACGACAAGTTCATCGTTCGCGAACCGTCCAGCGCGGACGATGTCTGGTGGGGCTCAGTGAACCGGGCGATCAGTCCGGAGCAGTTCGACCTGTTTCATGCGGACCTCGCACGCCACCTCGGCGAGCGGGAGCTGTGGGTGCGCGACGCGTACGCCGGAGCGGATCCGACGTACCGCTTGCCGATCCGCGTGGTGACCGAGACGGCGTGGCACAGTCTGTTCGCGCATCACATGTTCATCCGCGAGGCCGACCCGGAGCGCCTCGCGACGCATGAGCCGGAGTTCACGGTGCTCAATGCCCCGTCATTCTCCGCGGATCCCGGCCGCCACGGCACGAACTCGACGACCGCAATCGCGATCCACTTCCAGAAGCGGTTGGTCCTGATAGCCGGAACGGCCTACGCCGGGGAGATCAAGAAGTCGATCTTCACGGTGATGAACTATCTCCTGCCGCACCGATCGGTGCTGCCGATGCACTGTTCGGCCAACCGCGGAGCTGACGGTGACGCGGCGTTGTTCTTCGGGTTGTCGGGCACGGGCAAGACGACGCTCTCCAGTGACGTGGAGCGGACGCTGATCGGCGACGACGAGCACGGCTGGTCGGACGACGGGGTCTTCAATTTCGAAGGCGGTTGCTACGCGAAGCTCATTCGGCTGTCGGCGGAGGCCGAGCCGCAGATCTACGCGACGACCCAACGGTTCGGCACGCTGCTCGAGAACGTCGTGCTGGACCCGTCGACGCGGCGACTCGATCTCGACGAGGACGCGCTGACCGAGAACACCCGTGGCGCCTATCCGATTTCCTACATCGAGAATCACGCCCCATCGGGCCGCGGGGGGCATCCCCGGCACGTCGTCATGCTGACGGCCGACGCATTCGGCGTCCTCCCGCCGATTGCCCGGCTCACGCCAGCGGGTGCCATGTATCATTTCCTCTCCGGATACACGGCGAAGGTCGCCGGTACCGAGGAGGGTGTCACCGAGCCGGTCGCGGTGTTCAGCACCTGCTTCGGCGCGCCGTTCATGGTCTGGCACCCCGCCGTCTACGCGAAGCTGCTCGGCGAACGGATTGCCGCTCACGGCGCGACCGTGTGGCTCGTCAATACGGGATGGACGACCGGCCCGTACGGCATAGGATCGAGGATGTCGATTGCCCATACGCGGGCGATGATCCGAGCCGCGCTGACGGGTGCGCTCGATGGCGCCCAGTTCGTGGACGACCCCGTCTTCCGTGTCGCGGTGCCGACGCATTGTCCGGGTGTGCCGGACCAGGTCTTGACGCCGCGCGACACCTGGAGCCGGCCGAGCGATTACGATGCGTACGCGAGGAAGCTGGCCGCCATGTTCCGCGACAACTTCGACGCGTTCGCCGCGGCCGCCGGTCCGGACGTCGCCGCGGCCGGGCCGTGCTGATTCTCCCCGGTGAGACACTGGGCGCGCGAGGGCCTGAAGGCTGATGGAATTCGAACCGGTCATCGGTCTCGAGATTCACGCCCAACTGCTGACCCGCACCAAGATCTTCTGCGGGTGCAGCACGCGGTTCGGCGCTCCGGCCAACAGTCACGGCTGTCCGGTCTGCCTCGGTCTGCCCGGAGCCCTGCCAGTGCTGAATCGTGCCGCGGTCGAACTCGGGATGCGGGCCGCCCTGGCCCTCGGATGCCAGATCGCCGCGACGTCGGTCTTCGCCCGCAAGAACTACTTCTATCCGGACCTGCCGAAGGGGTACCAGATCTCTCAGTTCGAGTTGCCGCTCGCGACGGGCGGGCATCTCGCGCTCCCTGGGTCGGGCGTCGAGGTGGGCCTCACCCGTATCCATCTGGAGGAGGACGCCGGCAAGTCACTCCACGAGGGATTCGCGGATTCCCAGCGGAAGTCCTACGTCGACTTCAATCGGAGTGGCGTCCCGCTCATCGAGATCGTGACCGAGCCCGACCTGCGCTCGCCGTCGGACGCGAAGTCGTTCTTCACGACGCTGCGGGACATTCTGGTCACGCTGGATGTGAACGACGGCAACATGGAGGAGGGGAGCCTTCGGTGCGACGCGAACGTGTCGGTGCGGCCGGCCGGTCAGTCCGCCCTCGGCGTGAAGGCCGAGGTGAAGAACCTCAACTCCTTCCGATTCCTCGAGCGCGCGCTGGAGCACGAGATCGGCAGGCAGACCGACCTGCTGCGCGCGGGCGACCGGGTCGTCCAGGAGACGCGGCTGTGGGACGCCGCGTCCGGCCGCACGGCGGCGATGCGCAGCAAGGAAGAGGCCCACGACTACCGCTACTTTCCCGAGCCCGATCTGCCGCCGCTGCAGATCGCTCCGCCGTGGATCGACGAGGTCCGGGCGACGCTGCCCGAACTGCCGGCCGAGCGGCGCGCCCGTCTGGTGCGGGACCACGGTCTGACGCGCGACCAGGCGGAGCAGGTCATGCGCGGTCGGGCCGGGCTGACCGAGTACTTCGAAGAGGTCGTGGCGGCATCTGTTCCTGCCCGGGCGGCCATCAACTGGACGCTGGGAGAGGTGACCCGGACGCTGAACGAGGCAGACGACCAGGTCGACGCCTTGCGCCAGCGCGTCCCGCCGGCTGCGCTGGCAGCGCTCGTCGCGCTGGTCGAGCAGAGCACGATCAGCGGGACCGTCGCCAAGGACGTGTTCGAGCAGATGTATGCCTCGAGGGAATCCGCCGCGACGATCGTGGACCGTGACGGGCTCGCGCAGATTGACGATGCCGACGCCCTCGAGGTGACGGTGCGCGAGGTGCTGGCGAGCCACGATGATGCCGTGAGCCAGTATCGGGCGGGCAAGCACGGCGCGCTCGGCTTCCTCGTGGGGCAGATGATGAAGGCGACGCGCGGCAAGGCCAACCCGAAACTGGTCAACGAGCTGCTGCGCAAGGCGATCGATGATTGAGCCGAGGCGCGAGCGGCCACTGCAACGTGTCGTCGCCGTAGGTCCGACGCGACGCCTTCACAAACCGTCGCAGCGGGCACTGCTAATGAACGCCTGCGCGGCCCCAGGCAGTCGACTGGTGTGCGCCTCGGTCGCCAACACCTCGTCCGTGCCGTCCGCTCTTCCTCGGACCCACAGAATATGCAGGGTTTCCGTCTGCGGATCGTTCGCCACCTGCGCCAAGACGGCAGCGTGGTGGCGGTCGGTGAGGATGCGCCCGCGAAGCTCTAGGAGTCCGGTGGTCGAGAGGTCTTCGTGTGGGGTGATGCCGAGCGCTTGTAGTCCAGGTCGTCGGAGCAGGTGTGCCAGCCGACCGGTCCGCCGTGCTGGCACAACGCCTCGGGCGGCGTCTTCGGCCCGAGCACTGACGGCCCTGGCTGCGGCGTCGGAGGCTTGGACGTCGGTGTCCGGTCGTCGGGCATAGTGGAACGTGAGTTGTTCTTCACCTACTCGCTCCCCTCCGTCAGTTCGTCCGCGTTGGTCGGCACCGGGCCGGGCAGGTCGTGCGGGATCTCGACGAGAATCTCCGCGGACAGCGGGAAGTCCGGGATGTCGGGCCAGGAGGCTTCCATCAGCCAGCCCGCCTTGGTCTGCGGGAAGTTGTGCGGAGATTTCCGTCCAAGCGGGTCGTTCGATTCCACCGGCGACTTCGAGAAGTTGGGCATGTAGTTTCTCTAACGACAGTTCACCTGACTGGTGCCTCTCCCACAAACTCACCGCCTCGCCGGAAAGTTTCGCTTCCGCGCGGTCCCACGCCCTGGTCTCGAAGCCCGAAGCGCTCCGCCGGTTCCGCGCGGACTTCGTCGAACTGGCGTCGGTGATCGACGAACTCGACAGCAACCCGCTGCCGGCCTCTTACGAGGTGCGGCTGCAGTCGGACCCGGCACTCGGGTCGGCGGTCGACGATCTCGCCGACGCGCTGCGGGGCGCGGCCGGGGTCGCCGATGTCCGCTACGATCGTGAGTTGATCGCGCGGATCTCGATGGCCGTCACCGCGTTGCGCGCCCTCGTCGTGCTCGCGCTGGTCATCGCGGCGGCGCTGACCGTGGCCAACGTCGTCCGCCTCGCCGGGCACACCCGCCGAGCAGAGCTGGAGATCATGCGACTCGTCGGTGCACCGCTGGCCTACGTGCGGGGGCCGTTCGTCGTCGAGGGGATGCTGCAGGGCGGGGTCGGAGCGGCGCTGGCGCTCGGGATGCTGTGGGGGGGCGTTCGCGCTGGGCGAGTTCTATTACGGTTCGATGATTGCGACGCTGCTGAGTGCCACACCGGCGACGTTTCTCCCGATCGAACTGTGTGCCATCTTGCTGGCGGGCGGCTTGGCGGTCGGTTCGGTGGGTGGCATGGTCGGCGCACGGCGCACGGCTCGGGCCTCGCGCGCGGTTTGACAGCGCCCGACGGGGGTCCTAGACTGGGAATCACACCTCGGACATGACGAAAAGTCATATGCCATTCGGTCTTAGCCAGCGGGCGCGCTCGCGGGCTCTCCCCGCGTCGGCTCGAGCGGACTTCTACCGGGAAGAATTCATCAAGCATCAACGCTGCCTCCAGCAGCAGCGCGAGTACTTTTCAGACGGCGCCATCACGGATGCCGAGACGGCGTTGTCACGAATCCTCGCACAATTGGACCGGCTGTGCTGCAAGGACGACGCCGACGAGGTCCTCGGCCGGCTGCTGCGGCAGTTCGACTTGGTTACCCGTGTGTCGGCGTCTGCGGATCCACGTAACGTTCACTGACAGATCGCAAACCCGGGGGTGTACCGAGTCGCCATCGAGCGTGAGGGCGGAGTGTGTCCGTTCGCATCGGCTCGGTGGTCGACGGCGGCCGTCGCCCGTCTCACGATCACACTGATATGACAACTCTCGACGACCTACTAGAACGTATTCGCACGCGCGTCGACCATCCCGCGACGGTGGCCGAACTTCAACAGGCCCTTCGGATCCCGCGGGATCAGCGGCAGGGCTTCCAGCGGCGGCTCAAAGCGCTCGTCGCGTCCGGCGCCATGGTGCGTATCCGGGGCAACCGCTACGGGCTGCCCGACAAGATGAACCTGGTGGTGGGCCGGGTACAGACCAACCCACGCGGGTTCGGTTTCGTGAAGCCCGAGGCGGCGACCGGCGCCGACGAGGACATCTACATTGCCGGGGCCAACCTCAATCAGGCGATGCACGGCGACCGGGTGGTCACCCGACTGGAACGCCGCGGCCAGGGCGGCCGGACCGAAGGGCGCATCGTCCGGATTCTCGAGCGCCGGGCCGCGACACTGGTCGGTCGGTACGACACCGACGAGTCCGGCCTCGGTTTCGTCGTGCCGTTCGACCGCCGGATCATCATGGACGTCCACATCCCGGCCAAGGAGCACGGCACGGCCAAGCGGGGCGACATCGTTGTCGTCGAGCTCACGCGCTGGCCCACCGCGACACGCAACCCGATCGGCCGTGTCACGGAAGTCCTCGGCGACCGGGACGCGCCCGGCGTCGACATCGAGATCATCCTGCGCAAGCACGGGATTCCCGACGAGCACGGCGCGGGAGCGGTTCGAGAGGCCGAACAACTCGGCGCCGAGGTGCGCGACCGCGATCGCCGGGGGCGGACCGACTTTCGCGCGCTGACGACGGTGACGATCGACGGCGAGACCGCCCGCGACTTCGACGATGCGATCACGCTCGAACGGCTGCCGAACGGGCATTACTGGCTCGGCGTGCACATTGCCGATGTCTCGCACTACGTGCGGCCCGGCAGTGAACTGGATCGCGAGGCTCGCGAGCGGGGCACGTCGGTCTACTTCCCGGAGCGGGCGGTGCACATGTTTCCGTCCGCCCTCTCGACCGGGCTCTGCAGTCTCAATCCCCATGTCGATCGGCTCGTGCAGTCGTGCCTGATGGAGGTCACCGACCGAGGCAAGGTCGTGCGGCACGAACTGCACGACGGCATCATCCGCAGCGATGCTCGAATGACCTATACGGAGGTCTCGGCGATTGTGGCCGAGCGCGACGCCGCGATGCGGGAGCAGTATGCCGAGTTGGTCCCGCTGTTCGAGTTGATGCACGACCTGTTCGAGGTATTGGCCCGCCGCCGCCGCCGCCGTGGCTCGATTGACTTCGATCTGAAGGAGCCCGAGATCGTGCTCGACGACGCCGGGCTGGTCGCCGCCATCACGGCGGCCGAGCGGCACGTCGCGCACCGCATCATCGAGGAGTTCATGCTGTTGGCCAACGAGGTCGTGGCGGAGCACCTCGATTCGGCGGAGATGCCGGCGCTCTACCGGGTGCATGACCCACCCGATTTGACGAAGGTTGCCGAGTTTGAGGAGTTCATCACGACGCTCGGCTACAGCCTTGCGGTTCCCGAAGGGCGGGTGACCCCGAAGCATTTCCAGCGGCTGGTCGAGCGGATTCGAGGCACGCCGGAGGAGAAGCCGATCGCGTTCCTCATGCTGCGGACGATGCAGAAGGCGCGGTACGACCCCACCTGCATCGGCCACTTCGGCCTGGCGGCGTCGAGTTACACCCACTTCACGTCGCCCATTCGGCGGTATCCCGACCTCGTCGTCCATCGGGCGCTGCGGCGCATGCGATCCGGGAAGCTGCCGGTCGCCAAACGCCGAGAGCTGTGCGAGGCGTTGCCCGAACTCGCGACCGGAACCTCCGAGTTGGAGCGACGGGCCGTAGAGGCCGAGCGCGAGCTGATGCAGTGGAAGAAGGTCAGGTTCATGGCCGACAAGGTCGGCGATGAATTCGAGGGCTACGTCATCGGCGTCACGTCGTTCGGATTGTTCGTGGAACTGGTCGAGCACTTCGTCGAGGGGCTCGTGCACATTTCGAGCATGGCCGACGACTACTACCGGTTCGTAGAGCGGGAGCACGTCCTGTTCGGGGAGGCGACCGGGAAGACCTACCGGCTCGGGGATCGGGTTCAGGTGCAGGTCGTCCGCGTCGATTCCGAGCGGCGCCAGGTCGATCTGGGTCTCGTCGAGATTCTGGAAGCGGTTCGGGCCTCCGAGCGCAACCGCGGCGCCCGCCGCAGCCGCGTGAAGCCGAAGGCAGAAACGCGAGGGCCGCGCCCGACCCGCGAGCGTCGCCCGAGCCGCCCGCGGCGCCGGCGCCGGCGCTGACCCCGGTTCACCTTCCCATGAAGACGACGGTCATCGGTACCGCGGGGCACATCGACCACGGCAAGAGCACGCTCGTGCGCGCGCTGACCGGCACCGACCCCGATCGCTTGAAGGAAGAGAAGGATCGCGGGATCACGATCGACCTGGGCTTTGCGCACTACGCTCAGCCGGACGGCGCCGTGCTGTCGTTCGTGGATGTGCCCGGACACGAGCGATTCGTCAAGAACATGCTCGCGGGGGTCAGTGGCATCAACGCAGTCCTCCTCGTCGTGGCGGCCGACGAGTCGGTGATGCCCCAGACGCGCGAGCACTTCGATATCTGTCGGTTGCTCCATGTCGGCCGGGGCGTCATCGCTCTGACGAAGGCCGATCTGGTCGATGCGGAGACGCTCGAGCTTGCGAAGCTCGAGGTCTCCGAACTGGTGGCCGACTCCTTCCTGGCCGACGCGCCGATCGTTCCGGTGTCGGCGGTGGGCGGCGACGGGCTCGACGCACTCAAGTCCGCGCTGGCCGAGGTCACCCGCGACGCGCCCGCGGCGGGCGGTGCCGGCGCGGTGCGCCTTCCGATCGATCGGGTGTTCTCGATGCGCGGCTTCGGCACCGTGGTCACGGGGACGCTGGCGACTGGACAGTTGAACGTCGATGGCGAGTTGCTGCTGCTGCCGGCCGGGCGCCGCGTGAAGGTGCGCGGGTTGCAGGTGCACGGTGCGAAGCAGGCGCAGGCCGAGGCGGGCCGGCGGGTCGCGGTGAATCTCGGGGGTGTCGAGTTGGCGGAGGTCAGTCGTGGCGAGTCGCTCGTCACGCCCGACTGTTTCGAGACGACCCGTCGCTTCGACGGCGTGGTCGAACTGCTGGCCAGTGCCAAGCCGCTTCGGCACGGCGCACGGGTGCGGTTTCACCATGGCACCAGCGAGGTCCTGGGTCGGGTCGCCGTGTCGGGGCCGGTCGGCGCCGCGCCCGATTCCGGCTCGGCCGGCCGATCGGTAGCCGACGGCGAGATCACACCGGGGGGAAGCGCCTACGTGCGGGTTCGGCTGGAAGCGCCGGCGGTGCTGACGCGCGGTGACCGCTACGTCCTGCGGGCCTACTCGCCCTCCATGACCATCGCCGGTGGCGTCGTGCTCGATCCCCAGCCGCCGCGCCTTGGCGTCCGAACTGTGGGAGGTCGGCGACGGTTCGACCGGCTGAACAGGCCCCCGGAGCTTTCTAGCGTGGACGACCGCTTGCTGGCCGCGGCGCGCGTCGTCATCGAGGAGCAGGCCGGCCACGGGTTGGAGGTGTCGGCGTTGGTCCGTCGGCTCGGCGCCTCATCCGACGCGCTCGAACGCATCGTCGAGCAGCTCGAGGCCGACGGCGCAGCGGTGCGAGTCGGGGATCGCCTGGTGGCGCCCGCGGTGCTCGACGCTGGCCGCGACCACTTGCTGGCGGCGCTCTCGACCTACCACCGCGACCACCCGCTGTCGGAAGGCTTGCCGCGCGAGGAAGCGCGTGAGCGCCTCTTTCGCCACGCAGACGGCAGCGTCTTCGAGCGCGTGCTGGCAGATCTGGTCGCCGGCGACCGGATCGCCGCGCGCGGCCACCTCGCGCTGGTCAGCCACCGCGTGTCGCTGTCAGCCGACGAGGAGCGGGCGCGCGACGCGATCGCCGAGGCGGTGCGTCAGGGCGGCCTGGCCCCACCCGATGCAGCGGGGCTGGCGGCACTGGGGGGCGTCGACGCTGCGGTGGGCAACCGAGTTGTGAAACTGCTGATCCGCCAGAAAGTGCTCGTGAAGGTGGACGCGCTGGTCTTTCATGCCGAGACGCTGCTGCGCCTCAAGACCGAAGTGTCCGCGTTGAAACCCGAGGGGAGTGTCGAGCCGGTCCGGGTCGACGTGGGCACGTTCAAGGAGCGCTACGACATCACGCGCAAGTACGCCATTCCGCTACTCGAGTTTCTGGACCGTGAGCGCGTGACGCGGCGGGTGGGGCAGGGGCGCGTCGTGCTGTGAGGCTAGTCCTGCGGGTCGTCGCCTTCGCGGGTGGCGTCGCGGAAGTTCCTGATTCCCCGTCCGATGCCCCGGCCGAGGGCCGGCAGGCGATTGGCACCGAAAATCATCAGGACGATCAGCACGATGACCAGCAGTTCGGCAACGCCAATGCCCATGGAGGCTCCCTTCGCGACGGTTCGATTCTACCCCGGCTTTTGCCAATCCACGCGCGGAGGCGGTAGACTGCAAGAAAGACGCGGCGCGCCGGACTGAACCGCTTCGGAGCGTGTCGGCGTGTGGCCGGAGGTTGAGACGGACTCATGTTAGAAGACGATCGCTACACCGTTGGCGTGTTCGAAGATGTCGGCGCCGCGGAGCGTGTGCTGGCCGCCCTCGCGGCGAAAGAGTTTCCTTCTGACTCGCTGAGCGTGGTCGCCGCCGACGCGCCTGCGGTATCGGCGCTCCTGGAAAAGACCTTCGGCGACGATGGCGCGACGCTCGACGTGCGCGCCGTCGGCGTGCTCAGGCTGCGTGGATCGATCGTGGACGCGCTACAGGGCGGCGAGGGTGCGCTCGCCGCGACGGGCATCGCCGCCACGATGAAGCGGGTTGGGTTCCAGGCCCACGACGGCTACATCTACGAAACGCTGACCATGCGGGGTGGCGTGCTCGTCGCCATCCGGAGCGAGCCGCGGGCGGCAGATGCGCTCGCGCTGCTGCATGCCTACGGTGGCGGCAACGCCGCAATCGGCGCGTGGACCGGCAGGGTCTGACGAGGCTGGACGCGACCAGAATCGGCAACACGGCGTCCTAAGGAGCATGAGGCGGAATCGGGTCCGGTCGTGGTCCGGGTCGGCGCGGATCGACGATTGAGACTGAGCGGGCAACTGGTATGGCGCGGAAAGCCGGCATCGGCAGTGGAAGGCGTCGGTGACGGCGCGGCTGGTTTCACTCTGGAAGATCGTGTTGGCCGCGTTGGCGCCCGACCCCGGGACGGCCGCGCCCCACACCTCGCTCCGGTCCGACGACGGTCCACCCGTTCCGATCTTCGGGGCCTCCACACATCCTCAGCGGTTCAGCCGAGCCTTCGGCGTGTCGGTCGGGAGCCACGTCGCGATCTTCGTGATCGCTGGCTTCATCGCCGCGATGCTGGACGCGCGGCGCGAGACCCCGTTCCTGCCCGATCTCAGAAGCTTCGACATCGTCTGGGTCCCGATGGAGGGGCCGGGCGGGGGCGGTGGCGGCGGCGGCAACGAGATGCCCGCGCCGCCCCGACAGGTCGAACTGGAAGGGCCCGACGACACGTCGGTGCCGGTCAGCGCACCGCCCGAACTGGAAGATCCGGAGGTGGAGGACGAGCCGCCTGACGAACCCGAACAGGAGATGAACATTCCGGCTCGAACGCTGGCGTCGTCGAACCAGACACTCCCCGGCGTGATGCAGGGGCTGCCGGTCGCGCAGGCGATGTCGCTCTCGCAGGGGCTGGGCATCGGCGGCGGCGGTGGGACCGGTGAAGGGACGGGGATCGGTCCGGGGACCGGCGCGGGCCTCGGGCCCGGTGAAGGCGGTGGGGCCGGCGGGGGCGTCTACCGCCCCGGTGCCGGCATCGTTCTGCCGCGACCGATTCGAGAGGTCAAGCCGCAGTACACTGCCGATGCGATGCGGGCCAAGGTGCAGGGCTCGGTCTGGATCGAGGCCGTCGTCACGCCGGAAGGCACGGTCGGCGACGTGCGCGTGACGAAGTCACTGGACCGCGTCTTCGGTCTCGACGAGGAGGCGATGCGGGCGGCGCGTCAGTGGCGCTTCGTCCCCGGCACGCGATTCGGCCAGCCGGTGGCGGTGCTGGTCGTGATCGAATTGACGTTCACGCTGCGCTGAGCGCCGGCGCGCGTCGGTACAAGAAAAAGGCCTGACGGGCGATCGCCCGCCAGGCCTTTGTTGTCTATTGAGCCTGGAAGCAGGATTCGGACGTAGGGCGGGGCTTCAGCCCCGCCATGCGACCTACGGCTTCCGGCCGTCGGTCCTCAGTACATCCCGCCCATGCCACCCGGCGCGCCGCCCGGCATCGGAGCTTCCTTCTTCTCTTCGGGAATCTCCGAGACGAGCGCTTCGGTCGTGAGCAGCAGCGACGAGATCGACGAGGCGTTCTGCAGCGCGGTGCGGACGACCTTGGCCGGGTCGATGACCCCAGCCCTGACGAGGCTGCCGTACTTCTCGGTCAGCGCGTTGAAGCCCCCATCGTCGGTCATCTCGCGGACCTTCTGCACGACGATCGAGCCCTCGTGACCCGCGTTGGTCGCGATCCACCGCAACGGCTCCTCGATCGCGCGCTTCACGATGTTGACGCCGATCTGCTGGTCGCCATCGAGCTTCAACTTGTCGAGGCCCTTAGCCGCGCGAAGGATCGCGACGCCGCCGCCCGGCACGATGCCTTCCTCGACGGCGGCCTTGGTCGCGTGCATCGCGTCCTCGACGCGCGCCTTCTTCTCCTTCATCTCGGTCTCGGTCGCCGCGCCGACCTTGATGACCGCGACGCCGCCCACGAGCTTGGCCAGGCGCTCCTGCAGTTTCTCGCGGTCGTAGTCCGAGGTGGTGTCCTCGACCTGCGCCCGGATCTGCTTGACGCGGCCCTCGATGGCCTTCGTACCACCGTCGCCCTCGACGATCGTCGTGTTGTCCTTGTCGATCGTCACCTTCTTGGCCTTGCCGAGGTCCTCGACCCGGATGCCTTCCAGCTTGAGGCCGAGATCCTCGGTGATCGCCTTGCCACCCGTCAGGGTCGCGATGTCCTCGAGCATCGCCTTCCGGCGATCGCCGAAGCCAGGCGCCTTGACTGCGGCGCCCTGCAGCGTGCCGCGCAGCTTGTTGACGACTAGCGTCGCCAGCGCCTCGCCCTCGACGTCCTCGGCAATGATCAGCAGGGGACGGCTCAGCCGGGCGACCTGCTCGAGCAACGGCAGCAGGTCCTTCATCGAGCTGATCTTCTTCTCGTGGATCAGGATGATCGGGTTCTCGAGCACGACTTCCATCCGATCCGGGTCGGTCACGAAGTAGGGCGAGAGGTAGCCTCGGTCGAACTGCATCCCCTCGACCACGTCCAGCGACGTCTCCAGCGTCTTCGCCTCTTCGACCGTGATGACGCCATCCTTGCCGACCTTCTCCATCGCCTCGGCGATGATCGTGCCGATGGTGCTGTCGTTGTTCGCGGAGATGGTGCCGACCTGGGCGATCATGTTGCCCGTGACCTTCTTGGCCTGCTTGTGCAACGCCTCGACGATCGTTTCCACAGACTGCTCGATGCCGCGCTTGATCTCCATCGGATTGGCGCCGGCGACCACGTTCTTGGCGCCTTCGCGGTAGATGGCCTGCGCGAGCACCGTAGCGGTGGTCGTCCCGTCGCCAGCGATGTCAGAGGTCTTGCTCGCGACCTCACGCACCATCTGAGCGCCCATGTTCTCGATGGCATCCGGGAGTTCGATCTCCTTCGCGACGGTCACGCCGTCCTTGGTGATCGTGGGAGAACCGAATTTCTTGTCGAGGACGACGTTGCGGCCCTTCGGGCCGAGCGTGACCTTGACGGCGTTGGCGAGGGCGTTCACGCCGCGCAGAATCGCTTGCCGCGACTCCTCACCGTAGACGATCTGTTTTGCCATGGTTGAACTCCTGAACGATGAACAATGAAATGGGCGTCGGTTGGTGCGGCGGGAACCCGCCGCGACGGACGGCCCGAGGCTACTTCTTCTTGGACTTGCCCTCGATTACGCCGAGCACCTCTTCCTCACGCATGATGAGGTACTCCTGGCCGTCCAGCTTGATCTCCTGGCCGCCATACTTGCCAAACAGGATGATGTCGCCGGTCTTGACGTCCATCGGGACGACTTTGCCGTCGTCCTTGACCTTGCCCTTGCCCGCGGCGATGACCTTGCCTTGCTGCGGCTTTTCCTTGGCAGTGTCGGGGATGATGATCCCGCCGACCTTCTGCTCGCCTTCTTCGATGCGTTGCACGATGATTCGATCGTGTAGTGGTCTGACTTTCATGGCCTCAACTCCACTCTCCCGAATTAGTTATGAGATAGAACGTTCCGGGGATCCGGACGCCACGGACTGCTAGCAGTCAGCCCGGGCAGCTGCTAATTATGGTGCTGGTGGCAGGTGATGTCAAGCCTGCCGCGGGTTCAGGCGGCCGACTTCGGTGTGCGGGGGCGACGCGCGCCGCGAGCCTTGAGCGGCGCCCGCGTGATCCGGTAGGCGATGATCTTGCGGCTCAGGGTGTTCCGGTGGATGCCGAGCAGGTCCGCCGCGCGACTCAGGCTGCCTTTTGACCGCGCCAGCGCGCCGGTGATGAAGCGGCGCTCGAACTCCTGGCGCGCCTCTTCGTAGAGGATGCCTTTCTCGAGCATCTCCCCGATCAATCGGTCGAGTCGTTCACGCACGTCTCAGGCTCTTCCCTCGCGCCCCGGCCCGGGGCTGCTCAGCCCAGGTCGCGGCCGCTCAGGGCCCGCAGGGCTTCGATGTACTTCTCGCGGGTGCGGGCCACGACCTTCTCGGGCAGCGAGGGCACCGGCGGCTGCTTGTTCCAGCTGATCTTCTCGAGATAGTCGCGGACGAACTGCTTGTCGAAGCTGGGTTGTGGCCCGCCCGGTCGGTACTCCGACTTGGGCCAGAAGCGTGAGGAATCCGGCGTCAGGGCCTCGTCGATCAGGATCACGTTCTGCGCCCCGTCGGATTCCACCAGGCCGAACTCGAACTTGGTATCGGCGACGATGATGCCGCGAGTCTCCGCGTGTGCCGCACCGAACGCGTAGAGCGCCATCGTGATGTCGCGCAGTGTCGCGATCAGATCCTGGCCGACTAGGCGCCCGGCCTCGGCCTCGCTGATGTTGATGTCGTGTCCCGAGTCGGCTTTCGTCGCCGGTGTGAAGATCGGCTCGGGCAGTCGGTCCGACTCCTTTAGTCCGGCGGGCAGCGGCACACCGCAGACGGCGCCGGTCTGCTGGTAGTCCTTCCAGCCCGAGCCCGAGAGATACCCGCGGGCGACGCACTCGACCAGCACCGGCGCTGTCTTGCGCACCAGCATCGAGCGCCCCCGGAGTAACTCCGCGTGCGGCCGCAGAACGTCCGGGTAGTCTTCGGGCGTCGTGGAAATCAGATGATTCGGGACGATGTCGCCTGTCTGCCCGAACCAGAAGGCCGACAACTGGGTCAGCACCTTGCCCTTGTCGGGAATGGCCGAGCCGAGTACGAAATCGAACGCCGAGATCCGGTCGGTCGTCACCATCAGCAACGCCTCGCCCACGTCGTACATGTCGCGGACTTTTCCGCGACCGTGTACGGCGATGCCGGGCAGCGCGGTTTCCAGCACCGCGTCCGTTGAGCTGGGTCCTGAAGGCGTGGATGACATTCGTGTCGACCTCTGCTGAAAGGAGCCCAAGCTTACTGACGATCGTCCATCGCGGCAAGACCGAAAATGTTGCGGTGTGCCGCCCGGGTCGTCCGCCCGACGCGTCGGTTCAGCGCTGAGCGATCGCCGACCCGTCGAGCGTCGTCACGGTGCGTCGCCGGCGCATGCCACGGCGTCGATGCGACGCGATAACTGTCTGGCTTCCATAGATCTGGCGAGGTGGGTATAGTAGCTGCCGTCGGCACGCCGATCCGCGGTGCGTGTGTGCCCGCGAGCCGTTCTCGATGTCCCGCCATCTTCGTACCATCGCGATCGTCGGTCTGACCGGGGGGTTGCTGGCGTTCTTCCTCCGTGCGGTGGACCCGGCCGTGGTGTGGCGCGAGATGCGCGGCGGCGATCCCGCGTGGCTCGCCCTGGCCCTGGCGTCGACCGCGTTCCTGCACGTGCTGCGGGCCTGGCGGTGGCAGGTGCTCTTGCTGCCACTCGGGCTGGCACGATTCACGAACGCACTCAGAACGACGATCATCGGGTTTGGTCTCTCGGCGCTGTTGCCGGCTCGTCCGGGCGAGGTCGTCCGGCCGTATCTCCTCGCGCGCCGGGAAGGCTTCAGCAAGACCGCCACGTTCACGACCATCGTCGTCGAGCGCTTGTTCGACCTCGTGTCGGTGCTCTTGCTGTTCGCGGTATCCTCGACATTCTTCGATCCCGGTCTGACTCAGGCAGGCGAGGGCATCCTGACCGCCGTGACGGTCGGCGCCGCGGTCAGCGGGGTGGGCGCGCTGCTGGCGATCGGACTGGCATTCGCGATCGCCGGCCGGCCGGTCGTGCTCATCCGGTTGATGGGCCCTCTCACGAGGGTCCTCCCGTCGCGCGTGGCCGACTTTGCCGGCGGGCTGGTCGAGAAGGTCGCCGCGGGATTCTCCGTCGTCAGACAGCCGGGCGCGCTGATCGCCGCGCTCGGCCTGTCGCTCGCGCACTGGCTGGTGCTGGCGCTGGGCGTCTGGAGCGCCACGCTCGCCTACGGGTTGCGCGTGCCGTTCTCCGGGTCGTTTCTGCTGCTGGTCCTGCTCACGGTGGGCGTCGCGGTGCCCAGTCCCGGCGCCGTCGGCGGCTTTCATGCGGCGTTACAGCTCGGGTTGACGGAATTCTTCGCCGCGCCGCCGGATCGGGCGGCGGCGGCGGCGATCGTCCTGCACGCGATCTCGTACGGGCCGGTCGCGCTGGTCTGCCTGGCGCTTCTGGCGTCCGAAGGGATCACCGTGGGCGCGCTGCGCCGGGCCGCGAGCGAGGAGGAGACCGCGGCGCCGATGCCGGCTCGCGGGCGAGGAGAGGAGAGCGCGTCGTGAAGTGTCCATTCTGCGGTCATCTGGGCGACAAGGTGGTGGACTCGCGAGAAGGCAAGGAAGGCGAGGTCATCCGTCGTCGGCGAGAGTGTCTCGACTGCGGGCGTCGATTCACGAGCTACGAGCGAATCGATGAGATCCCCTACATGGTCGTCAAGAAGGATGGCAGTCGTGAGCGGTTCGAGCGGCAGAAGGTCGTCGCCGGCATGCTCAAGGCGTGCGAGAAGCGGCCGGTGCAGGTCGCCGCGCTCGAAGCCGTCGCCGATCGCATCGAGTCCGCGCTGCAGGAGCGTCCGGAGAAGGAGATCGCCACGCAGGAAGTCGGTGCCTTCGTGATGCGGGAGCTGCGGAATCTCGACAAGGTCGCCTACGTGCGCTTCGCCTCGGTCTACCGCCACTTCCGCGACATCGGAGAGTTCATGACCGAGTTGAAGGACCTGCTAGACACCAAGGATTAGCCGATGCCGAGGGGCGAAAGCGCTACGCGGGGGCGCGAACCGACTGATACACTGAGCCGATGCTGCTGAGAGGAGCCGCCGGCCGAGGCGTGTCGTGGCGCGGGGTTCTGACGAACCTCGGTCGAGGCGTGGGCGTGACCCTGTGCGCCCTGCTCGTGCTCGTGCCGGCGCTGGTGGCCGCCGACCTCGTGCGTGTCCGACCGCTGCATCGCGACGGTCAGATCTTCGTCTCGTTCGAACTGACCGACGCGTTCAGTGAGGAGATGCGCGCCGCCATTCGCAGCGGCCTGCCCACGACCTTCTCGTACGACGTCGAACTCCGACGCGCCATCAGGTTCTGGTTCGACAGCACGGTTGCGTCGACGACCGTGGCGGCGAGCGTGCAGTACGACAATCTGACGCGTCGGTATCATCTGTCGCGCACGCAGGACGGTCGGGTCGACACCTCGGAGGTCGTCGACAATGAGGAGACGGCGCGCGATACGATGACGACGTTCGACCGGCTGCCGCTCTTCAGCGCCACGCCGCTCGAGGCCAACTCCGAGTACTACCTTCACGTCGATGTGCGTACACGTCCGCACAATGGCTGGTTCGCCTGGCCGTGGAGTCGGGCGACCGCGTCGGGCAGCGCGAAGTTCACGTTCATTCCGTAGCGCGAGACGGCGCCGCCGTCACGTAGAGCATGTCTCCGACGGTTCGCTCGGCAAAGCCGCCCTTTGGCGCTCATGCGGGCTCCAGCCGCCCGCCCTTCCGCGACGACCCTCGGCTGATCCTCGTCGGGATCGCGCTGCTGCTGGCCGCGCTCGCCGCGATGGTCGTGTTGGCCGAGCGATCCGCCGAGCTGTCTCCCGATTTCCTCAGCGGGGCGGTGCTGTACGCGCTGACGGCCGCCGACCTGACGATGCTGGTCGCGCTGGCCTTCGTGCTGGCGCGGAACGTCGTCAAGCTTCTCGTCGAGCGCCGGCGGGCGCTGCCGTTTGCCCGCTTTCGCGCCAAGCTGGTGGCGGCCATGCTTGGGCTGACGCTGATTCCGGCGGTCCTGGTGCTGATCGTCGGCAGCGAGCTGATTCGCAACTCCGCCGACCGCTGGTTCAACGCACCGGTCGACGACGTCTTGACTTCGGCCAACGCGGTTGCCAGCGGCTACTATCACGACCGGCAGCTGACGGTGAGCGAGCACGCCGGCCGAATTGCCGGGTCGCTCGCCGCCGTCGATCTGGCGGCGTCCGATGTCGGCCCGGTGCGTGATCTGATTTCGACGGAGGTCACCGAAGGCCGAGTCGAGCTGGTGCAGGTCTACCGGGTCGTGGCCGAGTCCGACGACGGGCGGCTCGATGTCGTGCCCGTCGTCGACGTCGCCACATCGAGTCTGCCGCAGGCGGACGCGCCGGTGTCGGCCGACCGCCTCGCGTCGCGCGTTCTGGCGGGCAGCGCCGAATCGTGGACGGTCGAACCACTGGCCGCGGGCGGCGATCTCGTGCGCGCGGCCGCGCTGGTGACTGGACCGGATGGCGGCGTGCCACTCGGCGTCGTGGTCGTCAGTTCGCATCTGACGGGCGATGTGGCGGATCACTCGCGCCGGATCACTCAGGCGTACGAGGCCTACAGTCAGCTGCGCGTCCTCCAGCGTCCGCTGCAGGGCGTCTACCTCTCGTTCTTTCTCATGGTCACGCTGCTGATTTTGGTGAGCGCGACCTGGATGGGCGTGTACATCGCCAAGCGGATCATGCGGCCCGTCCACCTGCTGTCGGACGGTGCCCGCGCGCTCGAGGCCGGACAGCTCGACCATCGGATCGAGCCGGAAACGGCAGACGAGTTTGGTTCGCTGGTCGAGGCGTTCAATTCGATGGCGGGCGGCCTGGCGGTCAGCCAGCGAAAGCTCGAGCGCTCCCAGGCCGACCTGCGCCGGAAGAATGTCGAGGTCGAAGGGCGCCGGCGCTATATCGAGACGATTCTGGAACGCATTGCCACCGGTGTCGTCTCGATCGACGCCGATGGCACGGTGGGAACGGTCAACCGGGCGGCCTCGAGGCTGCTCGGCCTCTCCGAGGCCGCGGTCGGGCGGCCGGCCTCGGAGGTCTTCGACCGCATCGACCTGCGTCCGATGGGCGCCTTGCTGAAGTCGCTGCCGGCTGCCCACGATCCGTCGGCGCGGGAGGTGGCGCTCGAGCGGGATGGCAAGGCGATCTATCTCGCGGTCGCCGCAACGACGCTCCAGCGCGCCGGTGCCGGCGAGGGAGGTGGCGGGGCGGTGATGGTGTTTGACGACGTGACACCGCTCATCCGGGCCCAGCGCGTGGCAACCTGGCGCGATGTGGCGCGGCGGCTGGCGCACGAGATTCGAAACCCGCTGACGCCGATCCAGCTGTGCGCGGAACGGCTCCGGCGACACTTCTCGACCGCGCCACCGCAGGCGCGCGCGCTCGTCGAAGAGTGCAGCGGTACCATTGTCGGCGAGGTCGAATCGCTCAAGGCGCTCGTCGACGAGTTCTCGCAGTTTGCGCGGATGCCCGCGCCGCGGACGGTGCCGGTCGATCTGCACGCGTTGCTCGACGACGCGCTGCATCTGTACGATGGGCTCTTCGACGATGTCACGATCGATCGGGCGTTCGCGCCGCAGGTGCCTGCGGTGCGGGCCGACCCGGAGCAGCTGCGACGCGTCGTCATCAATCTTGTAGACAATGCGATCGAGGTGCTGCGGGGTGCGGCGACGGGCGGCGCGGCGAACAACGGGGACGGCGGCCTCGTCGCGGTGGGCACGGCGCACTCGACCGCGGATGGCGTCGTTCGGATCACGGTGGCCGACAACGGGCCGGGGATCCCCCCGGGAGATCGGGACAAGCTGTTCATGCCGTACTATTCGACCAAGCAGCGGGGGAGCGGGCTCGGCCTGGCCATCGTCAGGCGGATCATCGTCGAGCACGGTGGGAACATCGAAGTCAGCGATAACGGCGATCGTGGCTCGACCTTCACAGTCGAACTCCCGTGCAGTGCGTGACCCGGTGCAGGGTGCGGTCTTCGCCTAGCGATTCATGAAAGCGACGGTGCTGGTCGTCGACGACGAAGCGGGTGTGCGGTCCGCGCTGAGCGGCGTGCTGGAGGACGAGGGCTACGCGGTCGATGCGGTCGACAGCGGTGAGGCGTGCCTCGCGCGGCTCGCGCGGCGGCGCTACGACGTCATCATTCTCGACGTCTGGCTGCCGGGCATGGACGGGCTGGAGACCCTGTCCAGGCTCCGCGAGCGCGGGATCGACGCGCAAGTCGTCGTGGTCTCCGGCCATGGCAACATCGAATCGGCGGTCCGGGCCATCAAGATGGGCGCGTTCGACTTCGTCGAGAAACCGCTCTCCCTCGAAAAGACCGTGCTGGTCGTTCGCAACGCGCTGCGCCAGCAGCGGCTCGAGGCCGAGAACCGCGCGTTGAGAGCGCACGTTGACCAACGCCTGGTGCTGGTCGGCGAGAGCTACGTGATGACCCAGCTCCGCGAGCAGATCGCGATGGCGGCGCCGACCAACGGTCGTGTGCTCATTTACGGCGAGAACGGCACGGGCAAGGAGCTCGTGGCGCACAACGTGCACGCGCTGAGCCGCCGCCGGTCGGGGCCGTTCGTCGAGGTGAACTGCGCGGCGATTCCGGAAGAGCTGATCGAGAGTGAGTTGTTCGGTCACGTCAAGGGGGCGTTCACGGGCGCGGTCACCGACCGTCAAGGGCGGTTCGACGCGGCCGACGGCGGGACGATCTTCCTCGACGAGGTCGGGGACATGAGCTTGAAGACGCAAGCCAAGGTGCTCCGCGTCTTGCAGGAGCAGGTCTTCGAGCCGGTGGGTGGGACGTCCAGCACCAGGGTCGATGTGCGTGTCCTGGCGGCGACGAACAAGGACCTGCCGGCGGAGATCCGGGAGGGACGATTTCGCGAAGACCTGTTCTTCCGTTTGAACGTCATCCCGATCTTCGTGCCCCCGCTGCGCGAGCGGCAGACCGACATCCCGTTGTTGGCCGAGCACTTCATGAGCGAGTTCGCGCACGAGCACGGCCGCCGCGTCAAGGTGCTCGATGCCAGCTCGGTGGCTGCGCTCGGCGCCTACCCATGGCCGGGCAACGTCCGAGAGCTCCGCAACGTGCTCGAGCGGCTGATGATCATGGTGCGCGGTGACACGATCCAGGTGAAGGACCTGGCGTTTCTTCACGGCGGGCGGGTGGAGACCTCCGGTCTGTTCGATGCGGATGCCGACGCCGCTGACGTCGTGCCGTTGCAGGCCGCCCGGGAGCGCTTCGAACGTGAGTACATCCTGCGGGCACTGGCGGCACAACGCGGCAACATGTCGCGCACGGCCCAGGCGCTCGGCGTCGAGCGCAGTAACCTGTATCGCAAGATGCGAGCGTTCGGGGTGCCACCGGGGCGCAAGAGCGATCCTGACGGCGCGGCGTGACCCCGCCTCGGGTGAGGGCTAGCCTTCGAGTCGGCGTTCGAGAATCTGATCGTCCGGAAACCGTGGCAGACCGAGCTGGTCGAGGTCAACGGCTTCCAGCGCGCCCTCGGGGATCAGGCCGATGAGTTCGCTGCCGGCGATGCCCACCCCCAGACGCGCCGCCTCGGCGCGGATCCGCGCCATCACCGTGGCCAGCGAAGTCGTGCGGTAGTCGGTCAGGTTCATCGAGACCTGAGCGACGTGTCTGTCGGCCAGCCACACGCCCAGCGCTTTCACGCAAGGTAGTCCACCTGTGCTCTCGCGCACCTGTCTCGCGATCTCGCGTGCGGCGTCGTGGTCCGGGGTCGCCAGGTTGACGTTCCACGCGATGAGCGGCCCCCGCGCGCCGACGGCGCAGGCGCCGGCTGACGGATGGGGTGCCGACGGACCGAAGTCCGGCCGTCCCGCCGCGTCGTCCATCCGTTCCGAGAGTCTCTCGAACTGTCCGCGCCGCAGTTCCTCGAGTCGGCGCCGGTCAGGATCGTCGGCCGCGGCTTCGTACAGGTAGACCGGCACGCCGAAGCGGTCCGCAACGGCCCGGCCGACCTCGCGCGCGAGAGCCGCACAGGCGGCGAGGGGAGTGTCACCCAGCGGCACGAACGGCACCACGTCGACCGCGCCGATCCGGGGATGCGCGCCGCGATGGCGGCGCAGGTCGATCATTGGAATCGCGGCGGCGAACAGTTCGAGCACCGCAGCCTTCAGCGCCGTCGCGTCACCGACCATGGTGAAGACCGACCGATGGTGGTCCGCATCGGCCGACTGATCCAACAGTCGGATCCCTGGCACGGCGCGGATCGCCGCCACGACGATCGCGATGACGTCGGCTCGTCGTCCTTCGCTGACGTTGGGGATGCACTCGATCGACGACACGCGGCAGTTGTAGCACATCCGATCTCGCCGTGAGTGCGACGCTGCGCGTCTCCGGTTGACCCACGCGATCCGATGCCGGATAATCGTTTGACCTACCTCGGTCATCATGACTGATTCAGGGCGGCACCACGAGCCTGAACCCTTCGGAAGCGGGCCCCGCGTCCATCAGGATGCGAAGATCGAAGACCTGCTGCTCGCTGGTCTCGATTTCTATTTCTCCGCTCGGTACGAGGAAGCGATCCACGTCTGGACTCGCGCGTTGTTCTTCGACCGCGGACACACGCGTGCCCGGGCCTACATCGAGCGTGCCCGACGGGCCCTCGCGGAGCGACAGCGCGAGGCCGAGGAACTCGTGCACACCGGCGCCGACGCGTTCCGGCGCGGTGACGTCGGGCAAGCACGCTCGCTGCTGGAGTCGGCCGTCGAGCGCGGCGGCGTCCATGACGACGTCGAGATGCTGCTCAGCCGGCTCGACCGACTCGACCAGGCGCCGGACCGGACGCGGGACCGCGCCAGCGCGCGTGTGCCGTCGGCGGCGCGGCGGGTGGAGCACGAGACGCCGCCACGATCGAGTCGGGTCCGCAAGCTCGCGTTCGTCGGCGGTGTGCTCGGTCTGGCGGCGGCCGCGCTGGTGGCGGCGGCATCGTGGGATCGCCTAGAAGGGTTCCTTGGGTTGCCGGCCCCGCCGGCCGCGGGCGCGGTCGTGGTGGACGACGCCTTCCCCCTGCCTCAGCCGTTGGCCTCGGAGATCGCCTTGGAGCGGGCCCAGACCTTGTACGGCGACGGACGTTTTCACGAGGCGCTTCGGGTGCTCGCCCGCGTGCAGCCGAGCAGTTCCGTTCGGATCGAGGCCGATGCCCTGCAGACTGTCATTCAGCGGGCGTTGATCGGGAGTGTCGATGAATCATCGACGGCCGCCCCGCCGTCGCGAAGATGAAATGTCCGAAGTGTGACTACATCGGGTTCGACGCGGCCGAACGCTGCCGGAACTGCGGATACGACTTCGCGCTGACCGAGCACCGCGAGTCGGAGCCCGATCTGCCGATCCGCACGGGCGACGAGCCGATGGGGCCGATGGTCGACCTGGCGCTCCAGGAGGCGATCGCCAAGTCGGTGCCGGCGGAGTTGCCGGTGTCGGATTCCGATCTTCCGCTCTTCCTCGATCAGGCGACGCGCGGCGCGTTCGGCGGTGAGCAGGCGCGACCTCGACCCCGGGCGCCGCTGGCGGTGCGGCGGGCCACCCCCGAAGTCGCGCGTGTCCGGACGGCGGTCACGCGTGCGCGCCGGCAGGCGCCCTCGCTGCAACTCGAAGGGTCCGCGGCGGCCGGCCGCGCGGCCGCCGACGCGCTCAGCCGAAGGCTGGCTCCAGGGTACCGACGAATCCTCGCGGCTGCGATCGATGGGGTCGTGCTGGGGGCGGTGAATGTCGGTGTCGTGCTGCTCACGCTGCGCCTCTGCGAGTTGACGCTGGCCGAGTGGCCGATCCTCCCTCTCACGCCGATGATCGGATTCCTCTTGCTGCTCGACGGCGGGTACCTCGTGGTGTTCACGGCGGCCGGGGGGCAGACGATCGGCAAGATGGTGTGTCGGCTCAAGGTCGTCGATGCGAACGGCGACCCGGTGAGCCCGAGCACGGCGACGGTGCGCGCGGTGGCGTTTCTGGTCTCCGTGCTGCCTTTGGGAATCGGATTCATCCTGCAGTTCGCCGACCGGCAGCGGCGTGCGCTGCACGACCGCCTCGCTGAGACCCGCGTCGTCAAGGTATCCTGAAGAGTCGAGCGAACGGGTTCGATCCGCCCCTGCGGGCGTTCCATCGAGCCGTGCGCGGAGAGTCGGAACCTGACATCGTGACCCGCCTGGCCCTTGTCGTCGCGACCGGATGCTACTGCGGCTATGCCCCGGTGGCGCCGGGTACCGCAGGCTCCGCCCTTGGACTCGTCGTGTGGATCGGAGTCCGCGCGCTGGGTTCGCCGGTGGCCGAGATCGCCGTGCTCGTCGTCCTGGCGGCCGTCGGGGTCTGGGCCGCGTCGGTCACGGAACGGCACGTCAGCCGTACCGATCCGGGCATCATCGTCATCGACGAGGTTGTCGGGATGCTCGTGACGGTGGCGCTACTGCCGATCGGCGTGGGCGTCGCCGTGGCGGGCTTCCTGCTATTTCGCCTCTTCGACATCGTCAAGCCCTATCCGGCGGCAGCCTGCGAGCGGCTGCCGGGCGGGTGGGGCGTCATGGCCGATGACGTGGTTGCCGGGCTGTACGCGCACCTGGTGTTGCGGGGCGGCGTGTGGCTCCTCGCCGCGTGGGGCGGATGAGCGCAGCACGCATCGACACGGCGGTGATCATCGCTGTCGGGAGTGAACTGCTGACGCCGCATCGCGTCGACACGAACTCACTCTTCCTGACTAGCCGCCTGAACGAACTGGCCATCGAAGTGCAGCGCAAGGTCGTGGTGGGCGACGATCGCGCGCGGTTGGCTCAGGAACTCGACCGCGGCCTGGCCGACGCGGATCTCGTCGTCCTGACCGGTGGCCTGGGGCCGACTGACGACGATCTCACGCGCGACGCCCTCTCGGCTGCGGTCGGCGCGCCGCTCGTCGAGCAGCGCGAGGTCGTTGAGTCGATCCGGGCGCGGTTCGAGGCGCGGCGGATGGCGATGCCAGAGATCAATCTGCGACAGGCGTTCGTGCCGCGCGGCGCCGAGATCCTCGCGAATCCACGTGGGACGGCGCCCGGGCTGTGGCTGGCGTGGCGGGACAGGGTTGTCGTGGCCCTGCCGGGTCCGCCGCGCGAACTGGAGCCGATGGTCGACGGGCCCGTTCGGGCGCGGCTCGCGACGCGGGTCGCCGGTCACCGGCTCGCCCGGCGAGTCGTCGTGGTCGGCGGGCGCGCCGAATCGTACGTCGAGGAACGCGTCCAGCCGGTCTACGCGCGATGGCGTGAGCGCACGCCGGTCGTGGCGGCAACCATTCTCGCGGCGCCTGGTCAGATCGAACTGCACCTGTCGACCCGGGCGCCCGAACCGCCCGAGGCCGAGGCCGCGCTCGACCTGGCCGTGGCGGACCTCGAGGCCGCGCTGGGCCGCGACGTCTACTCGACCCTCGGCGAGTCGCTCGAACTGGTCGTCGGCGAACGACTGCGCCAGCGCGAGTGGCGTCTGGCGCTGGCGGAGTCGTGCACGGGCGGCCTCGTCGCCTCGCGGTTGACCGACGTGCCCGGCAGTTCGGCCTTTCTGGATCTGGCGGTCGTGGCGTACGCCAACACCGCCAAGACCGATCTGCTCGGCGTTGCTCCCGCGCTGCTCGAGACGCACGGCGCGGTCAGCGAACCGGTTGCCTTGGCCATGGCGTCCGGGGTGGCCGCCCGCGCGGCGGCAGACGTGGGCCTCGGCGTGACCGGCATCGCCGGGCCGACCGGCGGCAGCGAGGCCAAGCCAGTCGGCACCGTGTGCATCGCGGTGACCGGCCAGGCGGGTGAGCGGGTCCGGACCTTCGCGTTCCGGGGAGAACGAACTTTCGTCAAACGCCAGGCATCTCAGGCGGCGCTCGACATGCTGCGCCGAATGCTGGACGATCGTGGGTGACGGCCCGTCGACCGCGCGCCTCTTCGTGGCCGTCGACCTCGACCAGGCGGCGCGGCGGGTGGTGACAGGGGCGGCGGTGCAGATCGCCGAGCGCCTCGGCGCCGTGGACGGCATTCGGGTGTCCTGGGTGCGACCTCGGAATCTCCACCTGACGGTTCGATTTCTCGGTGAGGTCGGGCGGGAGACGAGGGGGCGGCTACAGACCTCGCTGGCCAGGCGGTGGGCGCTGGCGCCGTTCGAACTGGCGCTGGCACCGGCGGGAGTGTTTCCGGTGTTCGGTGCGCCGCGAGTCGTCTGGGTCGGCGTCAGGGATTGCGGCGGGGCATTCGAGCGTTTGACTCCGGAACTGGACGCGCGTCTGGCGGCGGCCGGGGCCACCGTGAGCGACGATGCGATGCACTTTACGCCGCACGTGACCATCGGCCGGGTGCGCCGCGCGCCCAATCGGGGCCGCGACATCCGGGAGGCGGCGGCCGCCGTGAGCGTCGAGCCGGAGCGATGGCGGGTCACGGACGTGACGCTCTATGAAAGCCGTCCGACGGACGGGCCGCCGACCTACGTCGCCCGGGCCGCCGGGCCGCTGGCCGCCGGCACGGCATCGGCATGACGATGGAGCTCTGGTGGGTCGTGCTCGGCTATCTCGTCGGCTCGGTGCCGTTTGGCTTCCTCGTGCCCAGGGTCATGGCGGGAGTCGACGTGCGTGAGGTCGGCAGCCGGAACGTCGGGGCGGCCAACGCCTTTCGATCGACACGCACCTCGGTCGGTTTGGCTGTACTGATTCTGGACGTCGCAAAAGGCTGCGCGGTCGTGTTCCTGGCCGGGAGGTTCGGGGTAGACGACCCGACGCGGGCGGCGGCGGGCGTAGCGGCGATCGTGGGCCATGTCTATCCCGTCTGGCTGGGGTTTCACGGGGGGAAGGGCGTGGCGACGGCCGGCGGGGTGTTCGGCGTGTTGTCGCCGGCGGCCGCGGCCGTGGCGGCGGCGACCTTCGTGGCGGTGGTGTGGCGGACGCGATACGTGTCGGTCGGCTCGATCGTCGCGACGACGTCGCTCGTCCCAGTGCTCTATCTGATGGGGGCCTCCTCGTCGATCTTGATCGGTGCCGCCTTGACAGCGGCGCTCATACTCTACCGGCATCGGGGCAACGTGGCGCGGTTGAGCGCTGGCACCGAGCGGCGGTTCGGGCAAGGGTAGCGGGTAGCCAGGGAGGGTTGCGGACGATGGCGCATCGGGTGACGGTGCTCGGAGCTGGCAGCTGGGGAACCGCGCTGGCGGTTCATCTCGGTCGCGTCGGGCACGACGTGCGCCTCTGGGCGCGCAGCCCCGACATGGCGGCGACGCTGGTCGCGCGCCGGATGAACGACCGGTACTTGCCCGACGTGGACCTGCCGGCGTCGGTGGTCCCGACGGGCTCGCTCGCACAGGCGTTGGAGGCGTCGACCTTCGTCGTGGCTGCGGTGCCCTCACACGGCCTCCGGGCCGTGCTGCGCGAGGCGAAGTCGGCGCTGCCCGCCGGCGTGCCGATCGTCAGCGCGGCCAAGGGACTCGAGCCCGAGACGCGCCGGCGCATGTCACAGGTGATCACCGAGGAAGTTGGCGGCGCTCACCCGGTCGCGGTGCTGTCCGGGCCGAGCTTTGCGGTCGAGCTGGCGCGCCAGCTGCCGACGGCCGTCCTCGTGGCCGCAGCTGATCCGGCGGTCTGCGAGTTGGTGCAGGAGGAGTTTCGGTCGAAGTATTTCCGCCTCTACGCCAGCGACGATGTCATCGGTGTCGAGCTTGGGGGTGCGCTGAAGAACGTCATCGCGATCGCGGCCGGTGTCGTCGAGTCGCTCGGCCTCGGACACAACGCGCTGGCCGGTCTGGTCACCCGAGGTCTGGCGGAGATGACGCGGGTCGCGTGTGCCGTCGGCGGCCGGCCGGAGACCCTCGCCGGTCTCAGCGGTCTGGGTGATCTCGTCCTGACGTGCACCGGTGCCCTGAGCCGGAATCGGCAGGTCGGGATCGAGTTGGGCAAGGGCCGCTCGCTCGACGATGTCCTCGCCGGCATGACGATGGTGGCGGAGGGTGTGCGGACGACGGGGGCCGCGTTGGCGCTGGGTGCCGAGTACGGGGTCGAGTTGCCGATCGCCGGGCAGATGGCTGAAGTGATGGCGGGTCGGGTCGCGCCGCACGAGGCGGTCGAGCGACTGATGCTCAGACGCCAGCGTGACGAGGCTGACGCGCGATGAACCTGTCCGCCCGGCTTCGCGCGGGCCTGCGGCGAACGGCCGAGCACCTCGGGGGGCGGGTCGATGAGGTGTCGGTTCGGCGCGAGCAGCCGACACAGCGCGACGCCGTCGATCCGACCCTGGAAGCCCTCGAGGAGATTCTCATCTCGTCCGACGTCGGCCTGACCGCGACCGCCAGGATTGTGGACGCGGTGTCGGGCCGGCTGGGGGAGGGGCGGCTCCGGGATCTCGTCAAGGCCGAGATCCTCGCCGTGCTGACGGCGGCCGAGGCCGCGCCGCCGAACGGTGTGCCGCTCCGGGTCATACTGGTGGTCGGCGTGAACGGCACGGGCAAGACGACGACGGTCGGCAAGCTCGCGAAGCGGCTCAAGAGCACGGGTGAGCGGCCGCTCATTTGCGCCGCCGATACGTTCCGGGCCGCGGCGGTGGATCAGCTCGACATCTGGGCGAGCCGCGCCGAGGTGGGTCTGGTCAAGGCCGCGTCGGGCGCGGATCCCGCGGCCATCGTGCACGACGCGATCGCTGCCGCGCGCGCGCGCGACGGCGGCGTCGTGCTCATCGACACCGCCGGCCGGCTGCATACGCGACGGAATCTGATGGCCGAGCTCGAGAAGATCCGACGCGTGGCCGCCAGGGAAGTCGAGGGCGCTCCGCACGAGGTGCTCCTGGTGCTGGATGCGACCGTCGGTCAGAACGGCGTGGCCCAGGCCGCCGAGTTCGTCAAGACTGCCGGCGTCAGCGGTATCGTGCTGTCCAAGCTGGACGGCACGGCGAAAGGTGGCGTGGCGGTCGCGGTGGCGACCGAACTCGGCCTGCCGATCCGCTACGTCGGCGTCGGCGAGGAGATCGACGACTTGCTGCCGTTTGTGCCGGGCGAGTACGTCGACGCGCTGTTCGAGGAGGGCTGGTAGCGGTGCCGCGGGGTGACGCCGAGTACATGGATCGCGCCTTGAGTATCGCGGCACGCGGCCGCGGGCTGACGAGCCCGAATCCGCTCGTCGGCGCGGTCGTGGTCTCTGCGGACGGCGTCGTGGTCGGCAGCGGCTATCACCAGCGCGCGGGCGGGCCGCACGCCGAGATCCATGCCCTGCGCTCGGCCGGCGGCGCGGCGCGCGGCGCGACGCTGTTCAGCACCCTCGAGCCCTGCTGTCACACCGGACGCACCGGTCCGTGTGTCGATAGCATTCTCGCAGCCGGCGTCGCACGGGTCGTCGTTGGCGTCGAAGATCCGAACCCCCAGGTGCAGGGCGGTGGCGTCAGGTTCCTCCGGGAACATGGAATCGACGTGACGGTCGGCGTCCGCGAGGCTCAAGCCGCCCGCCTGAACCTGCCGTTCTTCGTGCGCGTGCGGTACGGCCGGCCGCTGGTGATGCTGAAGGTCGCGCTCAGTCGTGACGGCTGCGTGGCACGCCAGCCTGGCGTCCGAAGCGCCATCACGGCGCCGCCCGCCGTCCGCGACGCGCATGCGCTCCGGGCGGAGTTCGATGCGATCGCCGTCGGCTCGGAGACGTTGCTGGTCGACGATTCTGCCCTCACGGCGCGCGAGGTGCATCGGGTGCGTCCGCTGACGCGGGTCATCTTCGATTCCCGACTGCGGACGCCGCCGACCGCCGCCATCTTCGGGACGCGGGATGCCGGCCCGATCGTGATCGTGACGAGCGCGGCGGATGTGGTGAACGCGCCGGAGCAGGCGGCGGCGCTGGCGCGCGCGGGCGCGCGGTTGCTGCAGGCACCGCGGCACGACCTGCCGTCGGCGTTGCGGGTGCTCGGCGCGGAGGGTGTGACGTCACTGCTGCTGGAGGGTGGGCCCAAGGTGCACGCGGCGGCGTGGGAGGCAGGGGTCGTCGATCGGGTGCGCCTCTACGTGTCGCCGGCGGTGTTCGGCGCCGGGGGCGTGCCCTGGTTCGTGACCAGCGCGTCGGTGCGCCTGGCGCTCGACGATGTGGACGTGCGGATGGTCGGGCCGGACGAGTGCACGGAGGGGTATGTTCACCGGACTGATTGAGTCGACCGGGACCGTACGAGCGATGGCGCCCACCGCCGAAGGGTTTCGGCTGGGTGTCGACACCGATCTGGTGGGGAGGCTCGCCCTTGGCGATAGCATCGCGACCAACGGCGTCTGCCTGACGGTCGTGGCGGTCGGTGAGGCGGGATTCGAAGCCGAGATCTCGCCAGAGACGGCCAGGGTCACCGCCCTGGGGGCGCTCGCGGCGGGCCATCGCGTCAACCTGGAGCGGCCGATGCGCGCGGACGCGCTGGTGGGCGGACACTTCGTGCAAGGACACGTCGACGCGACCGGCCGCGTCCGAACGATCCTGCCGGAGGCCGATTATCACCGCGTGCGCCTGGAGTACCCGTCGAGCCTGGCCGCCTATCTGGTGTTGCGGGGTTCGATTGCGGTGGACGGTGTCAGCTTGACCATCGCGGCGCTGGACACGGGGACCTTCGACGTGCAGATCATTCCGTTCACGTGGGAGCACACCACCTTCGGGCGATATCGCGAGGGCGATACGGTGAACCTCGAATGCGATATCCTGGGGAAGTACGTCGTCCGGGCGCTCGAGGTGGCGGCGCAGGATGGCGGGTGAGGCAGGCGAACGATGGTGACAGATGATCCGCGCAACCGGGTCGGCGAGTTGAAGGTCGCTCACCGCGCGCGGCCTGGTGTATTCGCGGCGATCGAGGATGCCGTCGAGGCGATCCAGGCCGGCCGGATGATCATCGTCGTCGACGACGAAGATCGTGAGAACGAAGGCGACCTGACGATCGCGGCCGAGAAGATCACGCCCGAGGCGATCAACTTCATGGCCCGCTACGGCCGTGGGTTGATCTGCATGCCGATGACCGCCGAGCGCCTGGACGAGCTCGACATTCCCTTGATGGTGCGGCAGAACACCGCGCGGTTCGACACGGCGTTTTGCGTGTCGATCGAAGCGAAGGAGTTCACGAGCACGGGCATCTCGGCGGGCGATCGCTCGGCCACCGTGCAGGTGGCGATGGACCCGGAGACGCGGCCGGCCGACCTGGCCAGGCCGGGGCATATGTTTCCGCTACGTTCCCGCCAGGGCGGTGTCCTCGTCCGGGCCGGGCAGACCGAGGCGGCAGTCGACCTCGCGCGGATCGCCGGCCTGAACCCGGCGGGCGTCATCTGCGAGATCATGAACGACGACGGGACGATGGCGCGGGTGCCCGAGCTGGCGAAGTTCGCGCGTCAGCACGACCTGCCGATGATCACGATCGCGGATCTGATCAAGTACCGGATGCGCACCGAGCGTCTCGTGCGGCGCATCGCGTCGGCGAAGCTCCCGACCGAGTTCGGTGAGTTCCAGGTGGTCGCCTACGAGAACGTGATCGGCAAGGAGACCCACGTGGCGATGGTGCGCGGCGAGGTCGGCGAGGGGCACGACGTGGTCGTGCGCGTCCACGCCCGCTGCCTCACGGGCGACGTCTTTCACTCCACACGCTGTCCGTGCGGGCAGCAGCTGCAGGCCGGGCTGGCTCGCGTGGCCCAGGAGCTCCGCGGGGTGCTGCTCTACCTCAACCAGGACAGCCAGGGATTGACGCTCCCCAACCAGATTCGTGCCTACGAGCTCCAGGATCAGGGCATCGATATGGCGGAAGCGAACGCGCAGGTGGGCGTGCCCCCGGACCAGCGGGACTACGGCATCGGTGCGCAAATCCTGGGCGATCTCGGCGTCCGTTCGATGCGGATCCTGACCAACCACCCCCGTCGATTCGTCGGGTTGGAGGGCTACGGCCTCTCGATCGTCGAGTCGATTCCGTTCGACGCCGCCGGCGGCACCGAATCGGTCGGGCACTTCGGTTCCGAGCGCCGCTCGTCCTGACCCTCCGCACCGGTTGTCGGCGGTTGTATCGAGGCGCCGGGCGGCCTGGCGACCCGGCCGTTCGTTGACAGTCCGCGACAGGCTGAGCTACGATAAGCGTTTGCGTCTGAGTGGCTTAGCGGAATCATAGCGCGACATGTTCGAATCGCTTGGCGGCCGTCTGCAGGAAGCGCTGAAGTCGCTTCGCAGCGAGGCTCGGCTGACGCCCGAGCTGGTCGAGGCCACGCTTCGCGAGATCCGGCTGGCGCTGCTCGAAGCCGACGTCAATTTCAAGGTCGTCAAGGCCTTCGTGGATCGCGTTCGCGATCGTGCAGTCGATCGCGACGTGCTGAGAAGCCTCACGCCGGCGCAGCAGGTCGTCAAGATCGTGCGCGACGAGATGCTGGCGCTGTTCGGGGAACCCGGGCAGGTCGAGGCGGCGAGCGCTGATGGCGGCGTGGTGATGCTGCTCGGACTCCAGGGGTCGGGCAAGACCACGGCGGCAGCGAAGCTGGCGCGATGGATGTCGTCGCGGGGGCGGTATCCACTCCTGGTGTCGACCGACGTCCGGCGGCCGGCGGCAATCGATCAGCTGTCGGTGCTGGCGGAGCAGGCGTCGGTTCGCGTGCACGACCCGGCTGGTGAGCTCGACCCGGTTGCGCGGGCGCGCGGAGCGATCGTCGAGGCCGACCGAGTCGGATGCGATGTGGTCATCGTCGACACGGCGGGCCGGCTACACGTCGACGATGAGCTCATGACAGAGCTCGAGGCGATCAAGGTGGCGGCCGAGCCTTGCGACCAGCTCTACGTGGCCGACGCGATGACCGGCCAGGATGCCATCAAGAGCGCGGGCGAGTTCAATCGCCGCGTCGGGGTGTCGGGCGTCGTGTTGAGCAAGACCGACGGTGACGCCCGCGGCGGCGCGGCCCTGTCGGTCGTGTCGGTCGTGGACGTGCCGATCGCATTCGTGGGCAGTGGCGAGCGACTCGAGGACCTCGAAGCGTTTCAGGCCGACCGCGTCGTCTCGCGAATTCTCGGGATGGGCGACGTGCTCACGTTGGTCGAGAAGGCGGAGGCCGCGGTCTCCCAGGCGGACACGGCCACGCTCGAGCGGAAGATTCGTCGCAACGAGTTCACGCTGGAGGACTTTCGGGATCAACTGCAGGCCGTGCGACGCATGGGGCCGCTCGAGCAGTTGGCCGGCCTGATTCCCGGGATGGGACAGGCCGCGGCAGGCGCGGGTGAGTTGGATGAAGGCCAGCTCACGCTAGTCGAGGCGATCATCAGCTCGATGACGCGTCATGAGCGCCGGCGCCACCAGGTGATCGACGGGAGTCGCCGTCGGCGGATCGCCCGCGGGAGCGGTCGCTCCGTCGAGGAAGTGAATCGGGTGCTGAAGCAGTTCGTGGCAATGCGCAAGATGCTGCGGACGGTGGGCGGTGCCGGCTCGCGAGGGAAGGCGGGTCGACGGGGCCGGCGCGCTGGCGGGCCCGGGACGGCGCAGTTCATGGGACAGTTCGGAGGTCGGTGACGGTGGCCGCCCCGAGGGGCGGGAGTACGCGGTCGTACAGAGCAAAGGAAGGGATTGGTCGCATGTTGGCGATTCGTTTGCGTCGAGTGGGAGCGAAGAAGCAGCCGGTCTATCGGGTCGTCGTCTGCGATTCGGCGAAGGCAACCGACGGTCAGTTCGTCGAGATTCTCGGCTACTACAATCCGAGAACCGATCCGGAGACGGTCGAAGTGAATCGCGAGCGACTGGCGCACTGGCTGGGCCGTGGTGCGCGTCCGTCCGACACGGTTCGGACGCTGATGGACAGGCATCCGGCCGAGGCGCCGGCGGTGGCCGGCGAAGCTGCGACATCGTGAGTCGCGCACGGGCGGTCGTCGAGGTCGTGGCGAAGGCACTCGCGGAGGTGCCTGACGAGGTTCGCATCTCGGAGTCGAGCCATCGCGGCGCGTCTCGGCTCGAGCTGTTCACGGCGCCTGGCGATCTGGGGCGGCTGATCGGCCGCCGCGGGCGTACGGCCGCGGCGGTCCGGGAACTGGCGTCGGCGGCCGCCGAGTCCGAAGGGCAGCAGGTGACGGTGGAGTTCCGCGATGGGCCACCGGATGACGAGCAGTGACGACCGGCTGGGTGAGAGCGCCGTCGTGGGCCGGATCGCCCGGACCCACGGACTCCGAGGGCAGCTGGTGGTCAATCCGGAAACCGATTTCCCGGTCGATCGATTCAAGGTGGGTGCGGTGATGGACGCCTGCCAGGCCGGGCAGCACGACCCGGTGACGGTCTCGTCGGTCCGGTTTCACCAGGGGCGCCCGATTCTGGCGCTGGAAGGTATCTCGACCATCGAGGCGGCGGAGTCCCTGATTGGCGCCGAGTTGCGGGTGCCGCTGACTGCGTTGCAGGAGTTACCGTCCGGGATGTTCTACCATCACGACCTGGTCGGCTGCGCGGTCCAGACCTGCGATGGCACGCCGGTCGGCTCGGTGGCGGCGGTGCAGGGCGCGGCGGATGGCAGCGTGCTGGTCGTGCGCACCTCGACCGGCGAGATCCTGGTGCCCTTGGCTGCGGAGATCTGCCGACGGGTCGATCCCGAGACTCGCACGATCGAGATCGCGCCGCCGGACGGGCTGCTGGAGTTGAACGTCACGAAGCGAAGCCGGAGCGGACGATGAGAATCGACATCGTCACAATCTTTCCAACCACAGTTGCCGCGATGCTGCAGGAAGGCTTGGTGCGCCGCGCGATGGACGCGGGTGTCGTGGATGTGCGGGTGCAAGACTTGCGAGAGCACACGGACGACCGCCATCGATCGGTCGACGACGTGCCGTACGGTGGTGGACCGGGGATGGTGCTCAAGTCGGAGCCGCTCTTTCGGGCGATCGATGCGATTGAAGCGGATTCGGGCCGCCCCAACGCCGTGGTGTTGACCTCGCCTCAGGGCAAGCGGTTCACGCACGGCGATGCCGACCGGCTCAGCCGGTTGTCACACGTCGCGGTGCTGTGTGGTCGATACGAAGGCGTCGACGAGCGCGTGCGCACGGGCATCGTCACTGAGGAACTCTCGATCGGAGACTACGTCTTGACCGGTGGGGAGTTGCCGGCGCTGGTCATCGTGGATGCGGTGGCGCGGCTGGTGCCCGGCGTGGTGGGCGACGCGGAGTCGGTCGAACAAGAGTCGTTCGTGCGCGGACTGCTGGACTTCCCGCAGTACACGCGGCCGGCGGAGGTGCGCAAGTTGAAGGTACCCCCGACACTGCTGTCGGGGCACCATCAGGACATTGCCCGGTGGCGCAAGCGCGAGGCGGTCCGACGAACGCTGGATCGACGGCCAGATCTGCTCGCGCAGGCCTCGCTCGACGATGAGGAACGTGCCATCTTGCAGGAATTGTTGACGGAACGGGAGAAGGAGGCGGGTGCATGAACGCGATTGAAGCCATCGAGCAGGGGCAACTGACGGAGCGCCCGGCCATGCGGTCGGGTGACACCGTGCGAGTCCACGTCAAGGTTCGTGAGGGCGACAAGGAACGCGTCCAGGTGTTCGAGGGCGTGGTGATTGGCCAGAAACGCGGCGGCGCGCGCGCATCGTTCACGGTGCGCAAGGTGTCGTTTGGGCAGGGTGTCGAGCGGATCTTCCCCCTCCACTCGCCTGTGATCGACCGCATCGAGGTCGTACGCTCGGCTCGCGTGCGTCGGGCGAAGCTGTACTACCTCAGGGCGCTGCGCGGCAAAGCGGCGCGGTTGCGCGAGCGCAAGCCGAAGTCCAGGGCCTGAGTTTCTCGGCAGGCGCTGTGCCCGGTCGCCTGTCGACCATAGAAGGATCGCCGGATGGCCCGACCCGCCGCGCGCCGGACGATCGAGAACGCCGTCAGGCGTCTGGGATTTACCCGCGTGGCTGGCGTCGACGAGGTCGGGAGAGGGTGCCTGGCCGGCCCGGTCGTCACGGCAGCTGTCGTGCTCGATCCCGCCCGGCACGTGCCGGGTGTTCGCGATTCGAAGCTGTTGACCCCCGCGGCTCGCGAGCGGCTGTACGACCGGATCGTCGCCGCCGCCGCTGGCTGGGGCGTCGCCTGGGCCAGTCCCGCCACCATAGACCAGTTGAACATTCACCGGGCGACGCTGTTCGCGATGCAGGAGGCGGCGATGGGGCTGGTTCCACTGCCCGACTTCGTGCTGGTCGACGGGTTCCGCCTTCCCAGTCTGGCGCTGCCGCAGCGCCGGGTCGTGGGCGGCGACCGCCGCTGCGCCGCCATCGCGGCGGCCTCGATCATCGCCAAGGTTACGCGCGACCGGTACATGCGGGAACTGCACGACCGTGATCCGCGCTACGGCTTCGACCGACACAAGGGGTATGCGACGGCGGCGCACCTGGCAGCCGTCGGCCGCTTCGGCTACTCGGGAGTTCATCGGCAGTCGTTTCGACCGCCGTCGCTGTTTGATACGCTGGATTGACCCTCGACCATGGCTGCCGGCAACCTGTTTAGGCGCGCGAAGAACAAGCCGCTCGATCGCGAGGACGCCATGCGGAAGGCGGAGAAACTGCTCCGCCAGGGCCGTCTGGACGACGCCCTCGTGCTGTACAAGCAGGTCGTCGACCAGTTTCCCGAAGACTGGACGGCGGCCAATGCGCTTGGGGATCTCTACGTTCGATCGAACTCCGTCCCCGAGGCGGCTGAGCAGTACACGCGTATTGCCGGCCATTTTCTGAAGGACGGCTTCCTGCCAAAGGCCGTCGCCCTCTACAGGAAGGTTCTCCGGATCCGCCCCGAAGACGAGACGTCGCGGCTGCGGCTTGGCGAGATCGCCGCCGACCAGGGGCTGCTGGTCGACGCCAAGGCCCATCTCACTGTCGTGCGCGACCAACCCTTCGAGCGTGGTGACCAGCGTGGCGCGATGGAAGTCGTCATCAAGCTCGGCTCGATCGATCCAACCGACATGGAGTCGCGGCTGGCCGGGACACGAGCGCTCGCCGAGATGGGCGAGCGTGACAAGGCCGTCGAGCGGATGACCGAGCTGGCGGACGAGTTCACCGAGACCGACCAGGGCACCGAAGCGTTGGCCGCGTTGCGCGAGGCGGCCCGATTCTATCCGGAGAACACGAACGTGCGAGGGGCCCTGGCGCGAGCGGTGCTGGCCCGCGGGGACGTCGCAGCCGCCGGGGAGTACCTCACGCGGGAGGTGGCGGGCGACCACCCGGCGCTCCTCGCGATGTTTCTCGAGCTGCAGCTCAAGGCCGGCCACGCCGATGTGGCGGCGCAGGTGGCGACGCAGCTTGCCGCATCGAGCGATGAACGCCCGCGCGTCCTTGAGGTCGGTCGACGGGCCGGCCCAGCCGACGCGGCGGCGGGCTTCGTCTGCTTCGAGGCCGTGGCGGATCTCCTGCTGGGCGCGGAGGACTGGGACGGCGCGACCGCGGTGCTGCAGGAGTTCGGCGACGTGGTGCCCCACTTCGCGCCGGCGCTGTTGCGTCTCGTCGAGGTCTGTGTCGACGAGCGCTTGTACGACGCTCAGGCACGCCTGGCCGAGGCGTACCTGCACGAAGGCCGAGCATTCGAGGCGAGCGTGATCTCCGAGGACCTCGCCGTGCGCGAACCCAACGTGGGGAGCCATATCGATCGGCTGCGTCGGGCGCTGGTGATGATGGGGGAGTGCGCGCCTGATCGCGTCATCGCCAAGCGGTTGAGCGAGGCGATGGCGGCGGTCGGCAGTGACCAGCCGTCGTCGACGATCGAGACGCACGACAGGCCGGTCGAGCCGGCGGCGTCGGTGTCGCCGCCTTCGCCGCCACCGGTGCCGGCCCAGGAGGCCGTGACGCCGGCCGTGGCGGCCGAGCCGCCTCCGCCTCCCCCAGGAGGTTCCGGTGACCCCGCCGCCCGTACCAGCCGCCCCCGCGGTTCCGCCCCAGGCGGCTCCGATGGCCCCCGCAGCCCCGGCCCCGGCTGCCCCCGCAGCTCGGGCCTGGTCGGCCCCTGCGGTCCCGGCGCAGCCAGCGGCGCCGGCCGGCGGTGCCGGATTCGGCGAGTTCCGCGAGGCGGTGTCGCAGCAGACAGCGGCCGATCTGGCGGCCCAGCAGTACAAACTGGCCCTGACCTACCGCGACATGGGGATGCACGAGGAGGCCGTGGCGGCGCTCGAACTGGCCTCGCGGTCGCCGGCGCACCGGTTCCTGTCGGCCGCTGCCCTCGGACGCCTCTACTGGAATCGCAACGCGATCGAGAACGCGATGTACTGGTTCGAGCGAGCGGTCGAGGCGCCCGCGCCGGTTGTAGACGAGGGGCGATCGGTGATCTACGATCTGGGGGATCTTCTCGAACGCATGAACGAGAACGCACGTGCGCTGTCGATCTTCCTCGAGTTGCAGGCTGACGCCGGCGAGTTCCGCGATGTCGCCGCTCGGGTCGAACGGCTTTCGCGAGTCGTGACGGGAGGCTGACGATTCATCCGCTGCGGCGCCTGCTGCTCATCGCCTACTTCCTCGAGGTCGGCCTGGTGCTGATCGTCCTGCCCTGGTCGGCCTACTGGGACCGGAACGCGTTCGTGGAGTCCGTTCCGGTGCTGCTCGCGACCCTGCAGAACCATTTCGTGCGTGGTGGGGTCTCGGGTGTCGGGGTGATCAATCTCGCCGCCGGTTTCGCCGAGTTGGTGGCGCTCATGGCACCGGCGCCGCCTCCCTCGAACATCAGCGGGCGCCCGCCGATCAGCGTCGACGGTTGACCGGTGGCGGTGACGCCGCGCCTGGTGACGACGCCTGGGCATCAGTCCGCGAGAACACACCATGGATTCCGACCGCGTCACTGCCGAGCGTCGTCCGCTCCTCTGCCTGGTGTCCGATCGTCACCGCCTCTCGCCGGCGGCGAGCGCAGCGCGACAGCTCGACGATCTGGTCGGCTTCGTGGCCGCGGCCGCTGCGGCAGGCGTCGACATCGTGCAGGTGCGCGAACGCGACCTGCCGGGCCGGACGCTGACGGATCTCGTCGCCCGTTGCGTGCACGCGGCGGAGGGGAGCGAGACACGAGTCGTCGTGAACGACCGCGTCGATGTGGCGCTGGCAGCTGGCGCGGCCGGGGTGCACCTCCGAGAGGACTCCGTCGACGCCGTGCGCGCTCGGGCGCTTGGGGGGCGTGGGTGGTTGGTGACCCGCGCCGTGCATGATGCGACGGAGATCTCCGCGCGGCTGTCCGCCGTGAACCTGGCGGTGTTCGGCAGTGTATTTTCGACGGTGTCCAAGCCGGCGGGGCATGCCGTGGGCGGGCTGTCGGCGCTGGGGAAGACCGTGGACGCGGCGGTGGTGCCCGTCCTCGCGATCGGCGGCGTGAGCGAGGAGCGGCTCGAGGCGGTGTGGCGCACGGGCGCGGCCGGTGTCGCCGGCATCGGTCTGTTCATCGATGCGGCGAGATCCGGAAACGAGTGGGCGGCCGGCCTCGGGCGGCTCGTCGATCGCGCGCGTCAGTCGTTTGACACCTTCCCACCCCTTGTCTAGGGCAGTCTGCTTGGCGCCACGCCGGGCGTCGTGCGAGGATCGTTCATGAACCAACCCGAAGATTTCGGCGCGCGACTGCGCCAGGCACGCGAGGCCCACGGCGTTTCCCTTCGCGACATCGCCGCGACCACGAGAATCGCTTCCAGCGCGCTCGAGGCGCTCGAGCGAAATGAAGTGTCCCGTTTGCCGGGCGGGATCTTCACCCGCGCGTTCGTGCGGTCGTACGCCTCCGAGGTTGGCCTCGATCCCGAAGCGACCCTGAAGGACTTCCTCGCGGCCTTTCCGTTCGATGGGATGGCCGACGGCAGTCCGTACGCGCTGGAGTCCCAGGAAGAGGACACGTTCGAGAGCAAGCAGCAAATGGCCGGCACCTGGCTTCGGCGGGCGCTGGTCAGCCTGCCGGTGATCGGCCTCATCGTCTACTTCGGCATGCGCGGCGCAAGCTCCGACCCCGAGGGCACGCCGGCGCCGGGCGGCGCCACGGGCGCGGCAGCGGCTACCTCCGCGGCGGTGGCTGGGGCGCCCGCGCCAGATCCGGCGACTGAAGGCGCCGTCACCACGGGGACGGACGACCGGATGCTGATCAGCGTCGAGCCCCGAGCGGCCTGCTGGGTCTCGTTGACCGCCGACGGCGAACTGGTCATCTCCCGGGTGATGCAACCCGGCGAGCGGGAGGGCGTCGAGGCCCGCGACGAGATTCTGCTGAATGTCGGCGATGCGGGAGCGTTCAGCTTCACCCTCAACGGTCGATCCGGCCGAATCCTCGGAGACGCGGGCGAGGTCGTGACCACACGGATCACCCGCGAGAACTATCGCGAGTACCTGGCGCCCTAGTACTCTCGGGGTGGACCCCACGCCCTGTTGGAGCGGAGGCCCGATGCCGGAGAACGAAGGACCTAGTCCGCTACTCGACCAGTTCAAGCGTGGTGACGTGCCGCGCGAAGTCCGCGAGCAGGCCGCCCTTGGGGCGCTCGCGCTGCGTCCCGCCGATCAACTGACCCTGCTGTCCTGGCTCTCGGACGACAAGGATGCCGACGTGGCGAAGGTGGCCGAGCAGACGCTGACCCGGCTCGCGCCCGCTGCGACCCGGGCCGCGCTCGCGCGGCCCGGCGTTGGCGAGGCGGTCCGCGAGTTCTTCGCGGCGCGGGGGTTCGAGGCTGATGCCTCAACTGGCGAGGCGTCGGAGATGCCGCTCCTGCCCGAGCATGCCGAGACGGCCGAGGAGCCGGCCGAGCGTGAGAAGGGCCCGACCGAACTGTCGCTGCTGCCCGTCGTCGACAAGATGAAGTACGCGATCAAGGGGACACGCGAACAGCGCGGAACGTTGATCCGTGATTCCAACAAGATGGTGGCGATGGCCGTCCTGGGGAGTCCGAAGCTCACCATCGCCGAGGTCGAAGCGTTCGCCAGGATGGGGAACGTGGCCGAGGACGTGTTGCGCGCGATCGGGACGACCCGGCCTATCTCAAGAGCTACGCCGTGATCTCCGCGCTGGCGAAGAATCCGAAGACGCCGCCGGGGCTCGCGCTGACCCTGGTGCCCCGCCTGGTCGAGCGCGACGTGAAGATGTTGTCGGTCGACCGCAACGTCTCGAAGGGCGTGCGCATCTCCGCGCGCAAGTTTCTGCAGACGGGCGCGGCCCGGCGCCGCTAGTCCTCTCGCTGCTATCGATGCTTGGCGCGACGCTTGCCCGCCAGCGTCCACTCCGATCTGAGCTGCGACAGCCCATCCATGTAGACGGCGGCACGTTCCCGTGCGGTCTCGGTCGGCAGTGTCTTGAGCAGTTCGACCACCTGCATCAGGTCACGCTGAATCGTCTTTGGGCTGGTCCGGAGATACAGCGTTCGAATCTGGGCGACGGTCCGCGTTCCGGGATTGCTCATACCTGACTCAGTTCCGGTTGCAGCGCAGCCCAGCTCTCAACGCCGCCACGGAGCGGGTGTTGAGTACATGCTCGGGTTCGAGCCACGCGCGGCGGGCGACGACGATGCCCCAGCGGAGCAGCTCGAACGCGTTCGTGGCATGGGCATCGCTGTTGATGACCACCGGGACGCCGCGGTCCCGCGCCAGACGGGCATGGGCATCGCAGAGATCGAGTCGGTCGACCTGGCTATTGATCTCCAGGGCGACGCCGTGAGCGGCAGCCGCGCCGATCAACTCCTCGATGTTCACGCGGTACGGGTCGCGTCGTCGCAGCAGGCGTCCTGTCGGATGCCCGATCACGTCGACGACCGGCGACTCGACTGCGCGCAGGAGCCGGTCGGTCATCTCGCGCTCCTCCTGAGAGAACGCCGAGTGCACGGACGCCACGACGATGTCGAGCTCGGCGAGGCAGTCTTCCGCGAGGTCGAGCGCGCCATCGCGCAGGATGTCGCACTCGATTCCGGCGAGCAGCGTGATGCCGTCGAGGCGCGCGTCGGCCTCCCGGATCCGCCTGGCGTGGGCCAGGGTGCGCCGTTCGTCGAGGCCGTTGGCCATGGCGAGGGACTTGCTGTGCTCGGTGATGGCCAGATACTCGAGGCCCGCCTCGCGCGCGGCGATCGCCATGGCGTCGAGGTCGGCGCGTCCGTCGCTTTCGGTCGTATGCGCGTGCAGATCGCCCCGGAGGTCGCTTCGGGAGACGAGATGGGGCAGCGCGTCCGTGTCGGCCGCGGCGATCTCCCCGCGACCCTCGCGCAGTTCGGGCGGGATGAACGGCAACGCCAGCGCGGCGTAGACCTCGGGTTCGGTCGCGCCGGCCACCCGCTCGCCGGTGTCGAGTTGATAGACGCCGTATTCGTTCAGTTTCAGTCCGCGCTGCACCGCGCGGTCCCGGAGCGCGATGTTGTGCGCTTTCGACCCGGTGAAGTACTGGAGGGCGGCGCCCACACTCTCCGGGGGCACGAGCCGCAAGTCCGCCTGGAGGCCGCTGGTGAGGAGCACGCTCGCCTTCGTCTCGCCGCGTCCCAGGACGCGGTCGACGCCGGGGTAGGCCGTGAAGCGCTCCAGGACCGCCAGGTCCGTCCCGGCGACCAGCAGGTCAGCGTCGCCGCAGGTCTCGCAGCCTCGGCGAAGGCTCCCGACCGGCGTCACCTGCAGGTCAGGGTCGGTGCCGCGCAGGTGCTCGGCCAGCGCGTCGGCGATATCCTGGACGTCGGGCATCGGGAAGCGGCCTTCGCGCCGCCGGTACTCGGCGACGGCCCGGAGCATCAGCTGCTCCTTCTTGGCGCCCAGCCCGCGCAGGCCGCGGAGGCGTCCTTCGGCGGCGGCGGACTCTAGGGCATCGACCGAACCGATGCCCAGTTCGCGGTAGAGACGCGCCACGGTCTTCGGGCCGACCCCCTGAAGCCGGAGCAGGTCGAGAATGGTCGGCGGGAATTCCTCCAGCAGCTCCTTCAGAAACGCCAGCTGCCCGGTGTCCGCCAGCTCCCGGATCTTCGTGGCGACGGTCTTGCCGATGCCCGGGATGGCCCGGAGCTCCGCGTCGGTGAGATCCGTGACGCGCTCGCCCGTCTGACCGACGATATCAGCCGCGGTCCGGTAGGCTCTGATCTTGAACGGGTTTTCGCCCTTCAGCTCGAGGAGATCTCCGATCTCCGAGAAGACGCGGGCGATGACGAGGTTGTCCATGGTGTCGTCGCCTGGCCTCACACCGGCGCTGACCCGCCCTCCGCGACCGTGAGGCCGTCGGTATCGACGCTGCAGGGGAGAATCGTCGCGCCGCCATCGGTCAACGCGGCCGTGACGGCCGCCATGTCGCCCGGCTCGGCGAAGGCGGCGATGCAGCCCCCCCCACCGGCGCCGCAGATCTTGGCGCCGAGGGCGCCGGCGCGGCCGGCGCGGTCGATGAGGTCGTCGATGGCCGGGGTGGTGACGCCAGGGGCCAGCCGCTTGCGCAACTCCCACTCGCGGGCGATCTGGCGACCGACCTCTGGCCAGTCGGCAGCGACCAGCGCGCGGCGCATCACGCCCGCGACCCGACAGATCTGGTCGAAGTGGTCGGCGATGCCGGGACCGCCGTCGATCCGCCCTTTCATGACCTCCCAGTTGTTGATCCCCGACTGGCGCGACGCGCCGGTATACGCCACGACCAGCCGACTCGCGAGCGCTGCGGCGTCGACGTCGAGGCCGACCCGGGTCACGCCGGCGACGCCCAGCTCGACAGCCGAGACCCCGCCGTAGAAGGCCGGTCGATAGTCCTGGGCGCCGGTCGGGACGTCGATCGCCTGCGCCTCGAGATTCATCGCCACGCCCAGCAACGCCTCGCCAGTCAGGTCCTGGCCGCGCCATCGCGCGAGCGCCGCGCACGTGGCGATGTTCAGGGCCGATGAGCCGGCAATGCCCGCGCCGATCGGCGAGTCGCTCTGCGTCACCAGTTCGAGGCCCGCGCCGTCGAAATGGGCCAGGATCCGTTTCAGCAGCCGCCAGGGCGCTTCCTCCGGCAGCGCCGACCAGTGGTCGGCCTCCACCCGCTGCTTCGCGTCGATCGACCGCAACACGAGTCGACGGTCATCCCGCGTGCCGAGCCAGCAGCGGGCTCGAAGCGTCACGGCGACATTCAACGTCTGTGCCTCGGCGTGGTAGAGGTAGAGTGGCCAGATGTCCAGGGTGGCGCCGGCGAGGTCGATTCGCATCGGAGCGGAGGCGTTAAGATGCACCGGCGCATTATAATGTGACCGCGGACGACGCGGACGACGCGACGGCGCGCGATGTGCGCGGCTGCGGCTCGCCGCGAGTGCTAGCTGCGAGATGTCACAGCGTTCGTTTCGTCGCCAGGTCGGACAGTTCGCGATCGCGGGCTTCGACGGCCATGCCCTGCCCGACGACCTGCGCCGGCTGGCCCAGGAATTCGACCTCGGCGGGGTCATCCTCTTCGCGCGCAACGTCGACAGCCCAGAGCAAGTGGCCGAGTTGGCCCGTGAGGTGCGCGCGCTCGAGCGCGACTGGCCGCTCTGGGTCAGCGTCGACCAGGAAGGCGGGCGGGTCGCGCGACTGCGCGATCCCTTCACCGAATGGCCGCCGATGCAGGCGCTGGGCCGCAGCGGCGACGCCGTACTCGCTCGACGGTTCGCCGCCGCGCTAGCTGCCGAACTGGACGCGGTCGGGATCACCCTCGACTACGCGCCGGTGCTGGATATCCATTCGAACCCGAGAAACCCTGTGATCGGGGACCGCGCGCTGTCTGACGACCCCGACGTGGTCGCCCGGCTCGGCGTCGCGATCATCGAGACGCTGCAGAGCCGCGGGATCGCGGCGTGCGGCAAGCATTTCCCGGGGCACGGCGATGCCGGTCAGGATTCGCATCACGAGCTTCCGGTGCTCGACCTCGATCCGGCGCTGCTGCGCGAGCGGGAGCTCGCTCCCTTTCGCGCCGCGATAGCCGCCGATGTGGCACTCGTGATGACCGGACACGTGCTGGTGCCGAACCTCGACGCGGAGCGGCCGGCGACGCTGTCGCGTCGGATCGTGCACGACCTGCTCCGGGAAGAGCTTGGCTACCAGGGCCTGGTGGCCACCGACGATCTCGAGATGAAGGCGATCGCCGGCACCTACGGAATCGAGGAAGCCGCGGTCGCCGCCGTTGGCGCCACGGTCGATCTGCTGCTGTTGTGCGGGACCGATGTGGCGCGTCAGGCCGCGGTGCTGGAAGCCCTCATTCACGCTGCCGAGTCCGGGGACCTCTCGATGCGGGAACTAGAGTCGGCGCTCGGGCGGCAGCGGCGAGCCAAGGAGCGATATCTGGCCAGGCGGGGGTCGTCGGTGGTCGACGGCCGTGTGCTAGAACGGATCGGCCTGGCGGATGCGCAGGCGGTGGCCGAGGAGATGGCACGACATGCCTGATCCGCGGATGGGCGGGAATCCCCCGACGGGGTGCCGACCGGGCCGAGCATGCTGAAGCCAAGGGCGCTCAGGGCGGGCGACCGGCTCGCGATCGTCGCGCCGGCGAGCGGTTTCGATCGGAGCGAGTTCGACCGAGGCGTGGCCGAGTTGCGCGCGCTTGGGTTTGAGCCCGTCTATGACGGGAGCGTCTTCGACCGGGCGGGCTACGTCGCGGGGTCGGCCGAGCGCCGTGCCGAGGCGTTTCGCGCCGCCTGGCGCGACCCCGACGTGGCGGGCCTCGTCGGTGCACGCGGCGGCTACGGCAGCGTGCACCTCCTGCCATGGCTCCCGGCCGACGAACTTCGGCGCACGCCGAAGCTCTTCCTCGGCTACAGCGATCTCACGACCGTTCTCTCGCATCTCACGATTGGCTGCGGCGTGGTCAGCTTCCACGGCCCCATGGTCGTGGGACGGCTGGCGCGTGGTGAGGTGGCGTACGATGTGACCTCGCTCAGGCGGCTGACGATGAGGGCGGAGCCGGCGGGCGAGATGGCGCCGGCGGGCCTCGAGACCGTCAAGGCCGGCGAGGCGACGGGCGCGCTGCTCGGTGGCACACTGACCCAGTTGGTCGCGTCGCTCGGCACCCCTTACGCCTTCGCGCCAGAGCCGCCGTTCGTCCTGTTCCTCGACGAAGTCAACGAGCGCCCGTACCGGCTCGACCGGATGCTCACCCAGTTGCGGCTGAGCGGGGTGCTGGCGGCGGCAGCCGGCGTCATCTGGGGTGAGCTACCGGGCTGCGACGAGCCCGCCGGGCGCCCGACGGCGCGAGCGACGGCGGCCGATCTGCTGGCGGACTTCCCGGGGCCCGTCGTCTTCGGGTTTCCCTCCGGCCATACCGGCGGGGCAGCGCTGACGCTCCCGCTCGGCGTGCGCGTGCGGTTGGTCGCCGATAGCCGGCCGCGGCTGGTCGTGGAGGAGGCCGCGGTCTCGTGAGGCGGATCCACTTCATCGGTATCGGCGGCACGGCCATGGCCACGCTGGCAGTCATGCTCAAGCGCCGCGGGGACCAGGTGCAGGGTTCGGACGGCGCTATCTACCCGCCGATGAGCGATCTGCTGGCCGCGGAGGGGATCGTGCCGTTCGAGGGATACCGGGCCGAGCAGGTCGGCGACCACCTGGATCTCGTGGTGGTCGGCAACGCGATCTCCCGCGGCAATTCCGAACTCGAGGCGGTGCTCGACCGCAAGCTGCGCTACGCCTCGCTGCCCGAAGTCGTGCGCGACGAGTTTCTCTGGCAGACGCGGTCGCTCGTGGTGGCCGGCACGCATGGCAAGACGACGACGGCCGCCATTGCGGCCTGGCTCCTCACGCACACCGGGCGCGATCCGAGCGTGCTGCTGGGGGGCGTCGCGCAGAACCTGGGTGCCAGCTACCGGCTGGGCAGCGGAGCCGAGTTCGTGATCGAGGGCGACGAGTACGACAGCGCCTATTTCGACAAGACGGCGAAGTTCCTGAAGTATCTGCCGGACGTGGCGATCGTCGGCAACGTGGAGTTCGACCACGCCGATATCTACGACGATCTCGATGCGATCCGGCTGGCCTTTCGTCGGCTGGTGCGCTTGATACCCGATCGCGGGCTGTTGCTCCTCGGCGCCGACAGCGCGGAGGCCTCGGCCCTTGGCGCGGACGCGCGCTGCCGCGTGGAGTCGTTCGGCCTGAGCGCCGGCGCCGACTGGCGGGCCGTCGACGTGGCGGCCTCCGCGCGCGGGACGACGTTCGGGATCGCGCGGCGCGGGCAGGCGTTCGTGGAGGTCGCGTCGCCCCTGCTCGGGGGATACAACGTTCGGAACGTCCTGGCGGCGGCGGCGATGGCGGCGGAGGTGGGTCTGGCGCCGGCGGCGATCGCCGAGGGCGTGGCCTCGTTCGAAGGCGTTCGTCGCCGGCTCGAGCCGCGCGGCGAGGTGCGCGGGGTCACCGTGTACGACGATTTCGCGCACCATCCGACTGCCGTGGCGGAAACGCTGGCGGGCGTGCGCGCGGCGTACCCGGGACGACGGGTCTGGGCGATCTTCGAGCCGCGCTCCGCGACCGCCTGCCGGCGGGTGATGGAGGCCGACCTGACCGCGGCGCTCCAGGGTGCCGACGAGGTCGTGCTGCCGGCGGTCTTCCGTAGCAGCGTGCCCGAGGCGGTGCGCCTCTCACCCGAGCGCGTCGTCGCGGCGCTCTCGGCACAGGGGGTCCATGCCCGGTTTCTTCCGACCGTCGACGAGATCGTAGGCGTGGTCGCCAGCGAGGCGGGGGAGGGCGACCAGATCGTCGTCATGTCGAACGGCGCGTTCGAGAACATCCACGCCAGGCTCCTCGCCGCGTTGGGCGACGCATGACCGGGTCGGTCGAGGTGCGCACGGCCGGCGATTCGGCGCTCGTCGTCGAGCTCGGCACCGAGCTGGATCCCGGGCTCAACGCCAGGGTCATCGCGTGCGCGGCCGGACTGCGCGACGAGCGGATCCGCGGCGTTCGCGACGTGATTTCGAGCTACGCCGCGGTGACGGTCTGCTACGACCCGCTGCGCACCGACCTCGACGCGTTGACCGAAGCCCTGACGCGACACGCCGTGTCGGCGGACGCCAGCGTGAATGCTCCGCCCCGGGTGCACGAGGTGCCCGTCTGCTACGGCGGCGCGAACGGACCCGATCTCGAACTGGTGGCGGGCTTCGCGGGCTGCTCGGCGGACGAGGTGGTTCGGCGGCACTCGGAGACGTCGTACCGGGTCTACCTGCTCGGCTTCGTCCCGGGCTTTGCCTACCTGGGCCGTGTGGGCGATCGCATCGCCATGCCGCGTCGCCGGACGCCGCGCATGAGGGTGCCGGCGGGCGCGGTCGGCATCGCCGGCGGCCAGACCGGCATCTATCCCTATCCGACACCTGGCGGATGGCAGCTCATCGGTCGGACGCCGTTGCGGGTCTTCGACGCGGCCCGTGACGAGCCGTTCCTGTTCGCGCCGGGCGATACCGTGCGCTTCCTGCCGATCGATGAGGCCACGCTGCTCGCGTCGCTGGATGAGGATGAGGCGGGGACGGCCCCCGGGGCATGATGGCACTGCGCGTCGACAAGCCCGGGATGCTGAGCACGGTGCAGGACCTCGGGCGCTGGGGATATCAGAACCTGGGCGTGCCGGTGGCGGGGCCGATGGACCGCTGCTCCCACCGGCTGGCCAACGTGCTGCTGGGCAATCCACCGGAGGCGGCCACGCTGGAGGTGACGCTGATCGGGCCCGAGTTGACGGCCGAGCGGCGGACCCACCTGGTGGTGACCGGTGCCGAGTTCGACCTGTTCCTCGACGACGCGACCGTCCCGACGGGTGTGCCGCTGAATGTCCCGGCCGGCTCCCGGTTTCGGTTCGGCCGCCGCCGCCGCGGCGCCAGGGCCTACGTCGCGGTCCCGGGCGGGTTCGACGTGCCCATCTGGCTCGGCAGCCGGGCCACCCATCTGCCGAGCGGGCTCGGGGGGCTGGCCGGGCGTGCGCTCGTGGCCGGCGATTGCTTGGGCTCGCGTGAGACGGCGGCGGCGGCCGTTCCCACCGTGCGTCGGCGCGGACCCGTGTTGGCCTTGCCCGAAGGCGGCGCGCGGATCCGGGTGATGCTCGGTCCACAGGAGGCGCTGTGCGCCCCGGAAGGGATCGAGACGTTCCGCACGACGCGATACGCCGTGACCGACCGCTCCGATCGGATGGGCTACCGGCTGAGTGGTCCGGCCGTGACGCTGGCGTCGTCCGCCGAGCCGTTATCCGACGCGACACCGACGGGCACGGTGCAGATACCTGGCTCGGGCCAGCCGATCGTGCTCATGGCGGACGGGCAGACGACGGGCGGCTATCCGAAGCTGGCCACGGTCATCAGTGCGGATCTTCCGGTGGCCGGCCAGCTGGGTCCGGGCGACTGGATGGAGTTCGCGGTGTGCGATCGCGCGGCGGCCCTGCGCGCGCTGATCGCGCAGGAGCAGGCTCTGCTCGCGTGATCGACGGTCTCGCGATGGCTGACACCGACCGAACGTTGCGGAGTCTCGAGGCGGGCCTCGGAGTGGGGCGGGTGCGGCGGTCGGTGCCTCTGGCACCGTTGACGACGTTTGGTGTCGGCGGACCCGCGGATTGGTTCATCGAGGTGCGGACGAGCGACGAGGTCGCGCGCGCGGTGCGTGCCGCCCACGTCACCGGCGTCCCGCTGACGATCCTCGGCGGCGGATCCAATGTGGTGATCGGCGACCGTGGTGTGCGCGGCCTCGTCGTCCAGGTTCACGGTGGTGCGGTGCATCAGACGCGACCCGGCACGGTCCGAGCCGATGGCGGCGTGACCGTCAATGGGTTGGTGCGCTGGACGATCTCGCGTGCGCTGGCCGGGCTCGAGCGCTGGGCCGGCACGCCGGGTACCGTGGGGGGCGCGGTGTACGGCAACGCGCACTTCGACGGGCGACTGATCGGCGATCTGATCGAGGCAGTCGGGGTCGTCAACGAGACGGGCACGTTCCACGAGATTCCGGCCGACGCGATGGAGTTCGGGTACGATCGATCACGGCTGCAACGTACCGCGGAGGTGCTGTTGTGGGCGGAGTTCGTCGTCGCGCCAGGCGAGGCCGGCGCGCTTCGGGCCGAGGCACGTCGGTCGCTGGCGTACCGGAAGCAGACGCAGCCCCTGGCGGCGGCGAGTGCGGGCTGTGTCTTTCGGAATCCCGATCCCGCCCACGACACGTTGCCGCCTGGCATCGCGCCCTCGGCCGGGGCCCTGATCGATGCCGCGGGGTTGAAGGACCGCGTGGTGGGCGGCGCGCGGGTCTCGACGACGCACGGGAACTTCATCGTCAACGCGGGGGAGGCGACGGCCGCCGACATCCGTGCGCTCGTGACGATCTGTCAACGCGCGGTCGCCGAGCGCTACGGGGTCGAGCTGCGACCGGAAATCGTCTATCTGGGTGAATTCTGACAGGAGCACGATGGCGACACTGCACATCGAGGGGGGGCGGCGCCTGGAGGGTCGGATCGAGGTTGACGGCAACAAGAATGCCGCGCTGCCGCTGCTGGCAGCCTGCCTGCTGACGGACGAGGCGTGCGTGCTGTCGAACGTCCCGCGAATCCGGGACGTCGAGGCGATGTGCCGATTGCTCGTGAGCCTGGGCGCCGAGGTCGACGGCATCGGGACGACGGAGTTGCGCGTGCAATGCACAAGGCTCACGACCGATGAACCCGACCGCGCGCTGGTCGGCACGCTGCGTGGCTCGGTCCTTCTGCTGGGTCCGCTGCTGGCGCGTCGCGGGCGGGCGCGGCTCGCCCCGCCAGGCGGCGACTTTCCGGCGCGGCGGACGATCCAGGCGCATGTGCAGGCGCTGACGGCCATGGGGGCCCGCAACGTCGACGGCGCCGACTACGCACTCGACGCGCCGGACGGCCTGCGGGGCGGATCGATCTACCTGGAGGAAGCGTCGGTCACAGGCACGGAAACGGCGCTGCTCGCCGCGGCCACGGCGCGTGGTGCGACCGAGATCCGCCATGCAGCGTGTGAGCCGCACGTCGTCGAACTGGCGCGGTTTCTTCGCGCGATGGGAGTCGAGATCGCCGGAGAGGGCACGCCGACGATCAGGGTCGAGGGTGTATCGGTGGCGCGCGGTGCGAGCCGCCGACTCGACGGTGACTATATCGAGGCTGGCACCTGGGCCGTCGTCGCCGCCCTGACGGGTGGGCAGGTCGAGATTGGCGGCGCGCGCCCGGAGGATCTCGAGCCGATTCTCGCCGTCCTCGGGCGGCTGGGGGTGCGGTGGTCGTTTGACGCGGGCCGGCTGCGCGTCGAGCCGTCCACGCTGTCAGGCACAGCACGGATCACCACGGCGCCGTGGCCGGGGTTCCCCAGCGACATGGTCAGCCTGACGACGGTCCTGGCGACACAGGCGGCCGGCCGGACGCTGATCCACGACTGGATGTACGAGTTGCGGCTCTTCGCCCTGGAGCAGTTGAGCGGGATGAACGCCGATCTCTTCCTCTGCGATCCGCACCGGATCATCGTCACCGGGCCGCGCCGGCTGCGCGGCCGGACCCTGGACAGCCGGGACCTCCGGTCGGGCATGGCGCTGATCGCCGCGGCGCTGGCGGCCGAGGGCGCGAGCCGGGTGCGCCCGCTCGAGACCGTCGAGCGTGGCTATGCCCGCGTCGTCGAGCGGTTGCGAGCGCTCGGCGCCGAGGTCGACGTCGAAGAGGGGTAGGGCCTCAACGCGTCGGGTCGTCGCCAGGCGGGGGCAGGATCGGGCTGACGTCGAAGAACTCGTCCTCCTCGAAGTCGGGGAGGTCCGAGGGCAGTGTGCCGAAGTCGCCGAAGCCGAGGGCCGGGTCGCGCTCGACGATGAACGGCCGCAGATCCGTCTCCGTCAGATCGAGCTCGCGCACGATGTGCGGCGTGAGCGTCAGGACGATGTCGGTCGTCTGGCGCTCGATCTTGTTCCGCGCGAACAGCCGTCCGACGACGGGGATGTCGCTGAGTCCGGGGATGCCGTCCAGGACCGTCCGCTCGTCGTCGCGAATCAGGCCGGCCAGCAGATTGGTCTCGCCGTCCTTCAGGCGGATCGTCGTGTTGATGAAGCGGTTGCCGAACGTCGGGAGGTCGCCGAAGCCCGTGCCCGAGATGTTGCTAATTTCGACCTGAAGCGCGAGCGAGACCTCGCCGTCGTGATGGGTCCGCGGCGTGATGTCGATGTTGACACCGATGTTCTCGTAGTTGAACGACGTGATCGGCTGCTGGGCGACGCCGCCGGTGGCGATCGGCGCGAACGTCGTGACCGGGACCGGCACGCGCTCGCCGAAGCGGGCCTGGGCCGACAGGCCTTCGGACGTGCGCAGATGCGGGTTTGCCAGGGTCCGCGTGTTGCCGTCGCGTTTCAGGAGCCGGTAGTACAGGCCGGGCAGGTTCGTCACGAAGATGTCGCCCTGGGTCAGGTTGGTGACGTCCTCCAGAGTCAAGCCCTCGGCGTTCGCATCGAACGCACCGTCGAGGCCGGGCGATCCGGGCGAGGCGAACTGCAGGCCGTACTCCCGCAGTTGCTGGCGATCGACCTCGAGCAACTCCACCTCGATGATGACCTCGGGTCGGGCCTTGTCGATCGCGTCGATCACCCGCGCCGCGGCCGTCACGCGCTCGGGCGTGTCCATGACGGTAATGGCGTTCGTCGCGCTCATAGGCGCGATGCGCCGGAGATCCATCACGATCCGCAGCAGATCGATCGCTTCCTCGATGTCGGCGTTGCTCAGGTAGAATGTCCGCACGACGTCGCGCCCGTACTCTTCGCGCTTTCCCGGCGCATCGGGGACGATGGTGATCGTGTCCTCCGCGGTGACGCGGACGAAGTTGTTGGTGGCGTCGGCGGTCGCCTGCAGCGCGGCCTCGAGTGAGGGGCTGCGCAAGTCGATCGATACGGGCGTGGCCCGAAACATCGGATCGAACAGGACCGAGACGCCGGAAAACTGTCCGATCGCCGCGAAGACGTCACGGCTGCTCGCGTCGCGAAAAACGATCGACTCGGGCAGCGCCGCGCCGATCGGGAACTCCAGACCCTCAGGAGCGAAGTCAGCCGAACGGGCGATCAGGGACTCCAGTTCGGTCACACCCTCCGGCCGGGCCGCCAACCCGGCGCGCACCTTGAGTCGGGTCGCACGCAGCGCATCGGCGATGGCGCCGCTCGTCGGGTTCAGATCGGCGGCGATCTGGTATTCCACGACGGCGCCGGCGTAATGGCTCCGTTCGTCGAGCCGTCGACCCCGCTCGTAGTGTGCCTGCGCCGCCCGGAGGCTGGCGCGTTCCAGCGCGAGCCGCGCGTCCAGATCATCCGGGCGTTCCCGTACGACCTTCGAAAACTCGAGGACCGCCCGGTCGTAGTCTTCCTGACGTTCGGCGGCGGTACCGGCCGTCATCCCCGCGTGGGTCGTGGCGCATCCGGCGAGCGGCACGACGGCGACGAGCAGGGCGATCGCCAGACGGTGTGCCGACGGGTCACCGTGTCTGCCGGGGCGTCTAGTTGGGGACGTCATCGTGTCTGATCACCTCGACGTCTGCCGGAATCGTGAACTCGAACCTCGCGTCCGCAATCCCGATGTTCTCCCGCAGATTACTGAAGCGAAAGGTCGACGTGCCTCCCTGGCGGTCGTTCGAGATCAGCTGCTGGAGCGTCAGGCCGTCGCGGTCGACGACGAGCGTCAACGCCTCGTACTCGGGAGCCGAGGATCGTGGTTCGAGACGCAACGCGTAGCTCCCCTGGGCCAGGTCGGGGAGGTCGGCGTAGGCCGCGCGAAAATCCCGGACGAGGTCGCCCTTGCCGGTGAGCAGCAGGACGGCCGCGCTGGCCTCGTCCTCCTGCGGCATGGTGCTGACCGTCACCTGAGCGTCCGCAGGGAAGTGTGCGTACATGGTCTGGCCATCCGAGATGAAGAGCTTTTCTTCGGGGGCGTCGTACTGCCAGCGCATCTGCCCCGGCTTCTTGATGAGGACCGTGCCGCGCTCCCTGGCCTGCATCCGCAGCGCGCCGCCTTCGTAGACGTGCTCGAAGTCGGCGGAGAAGTCGCGGACGCCGTCGTAGCGCTGCTGCAGCAATGCGGCCAGCGTCGTGGGGTCAGGGCGCTCCTGGGCGACGAGCGGCAGGCTCGGCATCACCAGCAGGGCCAGCACGGTCAGGAGACCGCCGGTCAATCGTGCCGTCTCGCGGGGCGATTCGGTGCGCATGGTGTGCAGTTACGAGCAAATTCGAAACACCCAGAACTCCATCATAGCACAGGACTTACGGGCGCCGTCCCGGGGGGGAAGGCGGTCGTCCGGCGACGCGGTTCAGGCGCTGGCGCGTTTGCGCGCGATGATCTCGCGGATGGCGCTGAGGGGCTGGGTGTTGACGACCTGGTCGGCTCGCAGCCAGCCGCGGCGCGCGGTCCCGATGCCGTACCACATCTGGGCGCCGAGGCGCGACGCGCGGTGGCAGTCGCTGTCCACGCTGATCATGGCGCCGGCGGCGGCGGCGTGTCGGGCCACCGCGCCGTCCATGTCCAAGTGGATCGGCGCGCCGTCGATCTCGAGGATCGTCCCGGTCGACTTCGCGGTCGTGAAGACGGCGTCGAGGTCGAGTTCGTACCCGGGCCGGTGTCCGACGATCCGGTTCGTTGGATGCGCCAGGATGTTGACCAGCGGATGGCGAAGCGCCGCGAGACTGCGGGCGGTCAGTTCCTCGCCCGAATGCCCCGCGCGGTCGTGCAATGACGCAATGACCAGGTCCAGCGGCTCGAGCGTCGCGTCGTCCAGATCCAGCGTCCCGTCCGGCATGATGTCGACCTCGACGCCGTGCAGGATCGTGAGCTGCGGCAGGCGCGTCCGGACCCGTTCGATTTCAGCGGCCTGACGCCGCAGCCGCGCAGGGTCGACGGCGCGTCGAGTCTCGGCGTGAGGGGAGTGATCGGTGATGGCGATGTACTCGTACCCCAGGGCCTGCGCAGCCTCGGCCATGACCTCGATGGGGTCCTGCCCATCACTCCAGTCCGAGTGCATGTGCAGATCGCCGCGAATGTCGCCGACCGACACGAGGTCGGGCAGCGCGCCGGCCGCGGCGGCCTCGATTTCGTCCTCTCCGATCCTGAGTTCCGGTGCGATCTGGGAGAGCCCGAGCGTGGCGTAGATCTCGCCGTCGGATTCAGAGGCCCTGGCGAGCGGCTCACCTGCGCGGAAGACACCCGCCGAGCGGAGCGTGAAGCCCTTGGCCCGGGCGTGGTCGACGAGCTTCGCCAGGTGCGCTTCAGTACCCGTGGACCAGAGCTGGGCGAGTCCCCGGGCAGGCTTGGGCACGACCCTGAGATCCACCTGACTGTCGTCGATGAGCACGCTTGCCTTGTGCCGGCTCCGATGCAGGATCTCCGAGACGCCTGGCAGATCCACCAGGGCGGCGAGCATCGCCCGGGGATCGGCCGCCGATCCGAGCAGGGAGATATCGGCCACCAGCGGATCGACCCGTCGAAGCGCGCCGACGGCTTCGACCTGTTCGCCATCGGTCGAGTTCTTCCGGAGCGCCTCCAGCACCGGCAGCACGATGCGCCACGCCCAGCCGAGGGGGACGCCGTCGGCATCCGCGGCACTCGGCCCGCTGGCTGGCGCGAGCACGCCTCGCAACGCCCGCGCGATCCGCGCATTGGCCGGAACACGTTCATCGAGGAGGCCCTCGCGCAGAACGGCCTGAAGCTCGGTGCGCGTCGTCACGCCGAACTGACGGTACAGGGTCGCGACCGTTTCGAGCGGCAGACCCGCCGACACGACCAGACGGTGCAGTTCGTCGGGAATCCGCGTCAGCGCCGGCTGGAGGAGGGCGAGTGGGCCCTCGGTGACGATCGTCTGAGCGTAGTCCCCGGCGATCGGCTCGATGCTTGCAGCCTTGGCGAGGTCGCCGGCGCGGGCGAGATCGAGCACCTCTTCGGTCCGCTCCGGGGGCCACGCGCCGAGCGTATCGGCAGCTGTCGCCAGCGCGGCCGCCTCGATCGACTCGCCGCGAATGTCAGCGATCGCAGCGAGCCGCCGGAGCGTCTGCAGGAGGACGTCGGCCGAGGCACCGTGGCTTGGGTGCGTGATTGGGCTAGCCTTTGAGTGCCCCTGCCTTCGGAGGCGCCTGCGCTGGGGCGTCCTTCGTATCGGTTGGGAACTTCGCGGCCACCCAATCGGCGATGCCGCCCTTCAGCGCGCGGGCCTGGAAGCCCGCTCGGATCAGATTCGCCGCCAGCTTGGCGCTAGCCAACTCCTCAGGATCCGAATCGTAGGTGACGATCTCACGGTCGCGCGGGAGGGACGACGGATCCGGGTCGCGGAGTGCCCCCGGCAGGATCACGGTGCTGTGCTCGTACGGATACTTGAGCCTCGCATCGACCAGGACGGGCGCGGCCGCCGCATTGCCGTCGAGGCGTTCCTTCAGTTCTTCTTTGGTAATTCGCGGGATCGACATTTACTGGTATTGTCGCCGTCGGTCAAACGGACTGTCAAGGGCTCGAACGGGCGATCATGGCACCACAACTCGATCTGGATGAGTGGTTCGGCGAGATCGACATCTATCTCTTCGACCAACTGCTCAAGGGACGCATTCGGCCGGAAGACCAGGTGCTCGACGCAGGCTGTGGCGAGGGCCGCAACCTTGTCCATGGGCTTCGTTGTGGCTGGGAGGTGTCGGCGGTCGATCGCTCGGTGTCGGCGGTCGAGTCGGTCCGGCGGTTGGCTGAGCGGCTGGCGCCCCAGCTGCCGGCTCGACACTTCAGGGTCGAGGAACTCGACGCCCTGTCGTTCGAGGATGGCGTGTTCGACGTCGTCATCTGCAACGCGGTGCTGCACTTCGCGGACGACGAGGCGCACTTCGAGCGGATCGTCAATGAGCTGTGGCGGGTGCTCCGGCCGGGCGGCATGTTCTTCGCCCGGATGGCCTCGACGATCGGCCTCGAGGATCGGATTGTGCCGGTGGCGCCGCGGCGTGGCCGGTCACCCGACGGGGTCGAGCGGTTCCTCGTGGACGAGTCGCTGCTGCTGTCGTGCGGCCAGCGGCTCGGCGGAGATCTGCTCGACCCGATCAAGACGACGATCGTCCAGGATCAACGCGCGATGACCACCTGGTGCCTGCGCAGAGGCGACGGATAGTCGACGCAGGATGATACGCTGCGGGCTCATGGCGCTGCCGTGCCCCACCTGCGGGGCGGACCGAACCCATCGTTCACGACGCACCATATTCGAGCGGTGGGTGAGCCGCCTGGTCCGAATGCGACCCTACCGCTGTTCGCAGTGTGGACGGCGTTTGGTGGGGCGTCGGCGGTGATGACGACGCGTTGCGGTCAGAGGCTGCGACGTCGAAGGTGCGGTGAATGGTGGACGGCAAGGGGCTCGAACCCTCGACCTCGGCGTTGCGAACGCCGCGCTCTCCCAACTGAGCTAGCCGCCCATCTCGACGCGATGCTGCCGTCGCGGTTTGCCGCGCGACGACAAACGCGGAATTGTACCATGCGGGGTAGGCGTGGGCAACGCGACGGGACCGTCGTGTCACCGATCACGAGCGAGGCGTCGAATTCCTTCCACACGAGACGACGACGAATCGAGCGATGTCAGACGTGAAGCGCGTCGGCGTGATGACCGGCGGCGGGGACGCCCCGGGACTGAACGCGGTCATCCGTGCCGTCGTGAAGTCGGCCGCCGGGTACGGCTACGAGTGCATCGGCTTCGAGGACAGCTTCGATGGACTGATCGACCCTGGCCGTTCGCGGACGCTAACGCGGGACGACGTCGCGGGCATCATCCGCATCGGCGGGACGATTCTCGGGACGACGAACCGCGGCGATCCGTTCGCGTATCCCGGCCAGGACGGTGCCGAGGGCGACGATCTCTCGGCACGGTGCATGCGGACGGTGCGCGAGCTCGGCCTCAAGGGCCTGGTCGTCATCGGGGGCGACGGCACGCTCACGATTGCCGAGCGGTTTCATCGGCTCGGCATGCCGATTGTCGGCGTGCCGAAGACGATCGACAACGACATCGTCGGCACGAACAGCTGCTTCGGGTTCGATACGGCGGTCGCGTTCGCCACCGAGGCGATCGACCGCCTGCATACGACCGCCCAGTCGCACCGCCGCGTGATGGTCGTCGAGGTGATGGGCCGCTATGCGGGCTGGATCGCCCTCTATGCCGGCCTGGCTGGGGGGGCGGACGCCATCCTCATTCCCGAGATTCCGTACGATCTGGAGCGCGTGGCGGCCAGCGTCCTGGAGCGTGAGGGATTCGGCGCACGGTTCAGCATCGTCGTGGTCGCGGAGGGTGCGGCGCCGATCGGTGGCACGGTGTCGGTGGTCGAACAGGCCCAGGCCGGCCGTCTGGAACGACTGGGTGGCGTGGGGAGTCAGGTGGCGGAGCAGCTCGAGGGCCTGACCGGCAAGGAGAGCCGGAGCGTCGTGCTCGGACATCTCCAGCGCGGCGGTACGCCGACCGCGTTCGACCGGGTTCTGGCGACGCGGTTCGGCGGGAAGGCGATGGAACTGGTCAACCATGGCATCTTTGGCATGATGGTGGCCAACCGGCCGCCCGAACTGGTCGCGGTGCCGTTGGCGGAGATGGTGGGGAAGACCAAGAAGGTCCCGCTCGACCTCGACCTGGTCAACACCGCGCGGGCGATCGGGATCAGCTTCGGGGACTGACCGACCGGTCAGGCCGGGTCGAGGACGTCCAGGTACTTCAGGGCACCGCCCGTGTTGAACAGGACGACCGTATCGTCCGGCTTCACCAGGCCGTCGGCGATGAGCGCGTGCAGCGCGCCCAGAGCCGCGCCGCCCTCGGGCGCGGCGCTGATTCCTTCGTGGCGGCCCAGGTCCCGCATGTAGCGTACCATGTCGGCGTCGTCGACGGCGATCGCTCGACCGCCGCTCTCGCGCAAGGCCCGGAGGATTAGGAAGTCGCCGATTGCCTTCGGCACGCGCAGCCCATCGGCCACGGTATGGGCGTCGGCCCACGGCTCGGCTCGGTCCAATCCCTGCTCGAAGGCTCTGACGATCGGGGCGCAGCCGGTCGCCTGGGCCGTCACCATCCGCGGCCGGCGGCCTTCGGACATCCAGCCGATGGCTTCGAGTTCGGCCATCGCCTTCCACATGCCGACCATGCCGGTGCCGCCGCCGGTCGGATAGATGATCCAGTCGGGCCACTGCCAGTCGAACTGCTCGGCCAGCTCGTAGGCCATCGTCTTCTTGCCCTCGATCCGGTAGGGCTCCTTCAGGGTCGAGACGTCGTACCAGCCCAGCGGGCCGCCACGTTCCGCCGCCACGCGGCCGGCATCGGTGATCAGGCCATCGACCAGCGTGACCTCCGCGCCGTACAGCTCGCATTCGCGGATGAATGGCTGCTTGACGTCCTTCGGCATGAACACCTTGGCCGGAATGCCGGCCTGGGCGGCGTAGGCCGACATCGCGTTGGCGGCGTTTCCCGCCGACGGGACCGACAGCGTCTTCGCCTTGAGCGCGTGCGCCCGGGTCACCGCCGCCGAGAGGCCCCGGGCCTTGAACGAATTGGTCGGATTGAGTGACTCATCCTTGATGTAGAGCGACGACAGCCCGAGGCTGCGGCCGAGGGTGGTGGTATGGAGGAGGGGCGTGAAGCCCTCGCCGAGGGTGACCGGCCCGACCTGGTCCTCATCCAGGAGCGGCATCATCTCGGCGTAGCGCCACATCGTGGGCGCTCGGTCGACGAGCGACGACTTGTCCCAGGCCGCGGCGACGCGGTCGACGTCGTAGCGCACGAGCAGCGGCAGTCCGCAGCTGCAGAGATGGTGCCGTTCGCGCGGATCGAACGGGCCCGCGCCGCAGCCGGCGGAACACTCGAGATGCGAAACGTAGGCCATGGCGAAGGGAGGGGAGGGCGGCGTGGCGGCGACAGGCCGCTACCTGTTCAGGAGCTCGTCGTCCTTGTGCTTCTGGAGCTCGTCGAGCATCTTCACGTGGTCGTCGGTGAGTTTCTGGGTGCGGTCGAGCGCATGGCGTTCCTCGTCTTCGGAGATCGCCTTGTCCTTGAGCAGCTTCTTCAGCCTGTCGTTCGCATCGCGCCTGGCCTGGCGAACGCCGTTGCGGCTTTCTTCCGCGAGCTTGTGAACGAGCCGCGAGAGTTCCTTGCGCCGCTCGTCGGTCAGCGCCGGGAGCGGGATCCGGATCACCTTCCCGTCGTTGCTCGGATTCAGGCCGAGATTGGCCGCCTGGATCGCCTTCTCGATCGCGCCCATGAGGCCGGGATCGAACGGTTGCGCGGCGATGAGCGTCGGCTCGGGCACGGACAGGCTCGCGACCTGGTTGAGCGGCACCGAACTGCCGTAGGCGTCGACGTGGACGCCGTCGAGGAGCGCCACCGAGGCGCGTCCGGTCCGCACGCCCGCCAGTTCCTTCTTGGCATGCGCGATCGCCTCGTTCATCCGCTTGTCGATTGCGGCGTAGAGTCCCTTCAGATCGCTGGCGTCCATACCCCGCCCCTCCGCGGTTAAAACTCAGGCCTTAACGAGCGAGCCGACGGCTTCGCCGAGGACGGCGCGTCGCAGGTTGCCGGGTCGCTGCAGGTTGAAGACGACGATCGGGAGTTGGTTGTCCATGCAGAGCGAGATCGCCGTAGCGTCCATGACTTTCAGGCCCTGTTCGAGCACCTGCAGGTACGAAATCGAGTCGAAGCGGGTCGCGTCGGGGTCCTTCAGGGGATCGGCCGTGTAGATGCCGTCGACCTTGGTGCCCTTCAGGATGACATCGGCCCGGATCTCCATGGCGCGCAGCGCCGCGGCGGTATCGGTCGTGAAGTACGGGTTGCCCGTGCCGGCAGCGAAGACGACGACGCGGCCCTTCTCCAGGTGGCGTACGGCGCGGCGCCGAATGAACGGCTCGGCCACGGCCCGCATCTCCACGGCGGTCACGACGCGGGTGTTCGTGTCGATTTGCTCGAGCGCGTCCTGCAGCGCCAGGGCGTTGATGACCGTGGCCAGCATGCCCATGTAGTCGGCCGTGGCGCGATCCATGCCGCGCGCGCTTGCGGCGATCCCGCGGAAGATGTTGCCCCCGCCGATCACGATGGCAATCTCCACGCCCATCTGGTGGATTTCGGCGATCTCCTCGGCGATCTGCATCGTCACGCCCGGATCGATGCCGAACGATTCCGGGCCGAGGAGTGCCTCGCCCGAGACCTTCAGGAGTACGCGCTGGTATGCGGGGGCGGTCATGACCGACCGATTATAGCTCAGCGTTCGCGCTGGGGCGGCGTGGCGCGAAGGCGCGACGCGGTCCGTGCGCCGAGGGCGGCTAGGCTTCTCCCAGCTTGAACCGGGCGAAGCGCGAGATCGTGACGTTCTCGCCCATTTTCGCGATCGCCGCGGCCACGAGCTGGCTGACCGGCGTCTTGGGGTCGCGGATCGAGGGCTGGTCCAGGAGCACGGTCTCCTTGAAGTAGCTTTCGATCTTGCCTTCGATGATCTTGTCGATCACGTGGGCCGGTTTCTTCTGCTCCTCGAGCTGCGCGCGAAAGATGCCCTTCTCGTGCTCGAGCGTTTCGGCCGGCACCTCGTCGCGCTGCACGTAGGTCGGATTGGCCGCCGCCACATGCATCGCCAGTTCCTTGACCAGTTGCTGGAAGTCATCGGTGCGAGCGACGAAGTCGGTCTCGCAGTTCACTTCGATGAGCACGCCCACCCTGCCGCCGGTGTGGATGTAGCTGCCGACCAGTCCCTGATCCGTCGAGCGACCGGCCCGCTTGGCGGCCTTGGCGACCCCGCGCGTGCGCAGGATCGTCATCGCCTCGTCGGTATCGCCGTTGGCCTCGGCGAGGGCGGACTTGCATTCCATGAAGCCTGCGCCGGTCTTGTCTCGCAGGGCCTTGACGTCGGTAGCCGAGATGCTCATCGAATCTCTCCAGGGGTGCCGCCCGCCAGGCGGGCGTCGTACAAGAAAAACGCCGGCGAACGGTCGAGCCGGCGCAAACGAGTTCGGGGCGCGTGTTCCTAGACGGAAGCCGGTGTCGTGGCGGGCGCGGGGCTGGCGGCCGGAGCCGGCGCTCTCGCTGCCGCAGCGTCCAGCTCGGCCTTGGCGCGCTCTGCCTGGGCCGACTCGCGCTGCGTCCGGCCCGAAATGACCGCATCGGCCGTCTTGGCCAGGAACAGCCGGATCGCCCGGAGCGCGTCGTCGTTGCCCGGGATGACGTAGTCCACGTCGTCCGGGTCGCAGTTCGTGTCGACGATGCCGATCACCGGAATCTTCAGCTTGCGTGCCTCATCGACCGCGATCTTTTCCTTGCGCGTATCGACGACGAACACCGCGTCCGGCAACCGCGACATCTTGCGGATGCCATCGAGATTCTTGTGAAGCTTCCGCTTCTCCTTCTCGAACCGCGCGATTTCCTTCTTCGACAGCGTCTCGTAGCGGCCGTCCTCGACCATGGCCTCGAGATCGCGTAGACGAGCGATGCTGCGCTGAATCGTCGTGAAGTTCGTGAGCAGGCCGCCCAGCCATCGCTGGTTGACGAAGAACATGCCGCAGCGCTTCGCCTCTTCGATGACCGCATCCTGCGCCTGGCGCTTCGTGCCGACGAACAGGATGGTGCGACCTTCCGACGCCAGAGACGACGCGAACTGCTGCGCTTCGCCGAAGAGCTTGGCCGTCTTGCTCAGATCGATGATGTAGATGCCGTTGCGCTCGCCGAAGATGTACTCCTTCATCTTCGGATTCCAGCGCCTCGTCTGGTGGCCGAAGTGCACTCCGGCTTCGAGTAGTTCCTTCAACGCGATCGCGCTCAAGCGTTCTCTCCTGCGCCGAGTGGCATCTGTTTCGGGGGCATCGGGGGCCTGGGGACTACCGTTTGCTGAACTGGAAGCGCTTGCGCGCGCCGGCCATGCCGTACTTCTTGCGTTCCTTGATCCGCGCGTCGCGCTTCAGCAGGCCCGCCTTCTTGAGATCGGGGCGCAGTTCCCCGTCGGACCTGACCAGGGCGCGCGCGATCCCGAGTCGAATCGCGCCGGCCTGACCCGAGATGCCGCCGCCGGTCGCCGTCGCCAGCACGTCGTACTTCGCCAGCGTCTCGGTCAACTCCAGCGGGAGCCGGATCTGCATCTGGAGCACTTCGGTCGGAAAGCTCTCGGCGAGCGGTCGCTTGTTGACCTGGATGTTGCCAGTGCCGGGGCGGAGGAAGATGCGGGCGATGGATTTCTTGCGGCGTCCGGTGCCGTAGAATTCGGTGTCTGCCAAGTTACGCGACCTCGAGCGTGGTGGGTTTCTGGGCGGCGTGGGGGTGCTCGGGGCCGGGGTAGACCTTCAGCTTGCGGTACATCGCATCGCCCAGTTTGGTCTTGGGCAGCATGCCCCGAACGGCCTCCTCAACAATGCGGATCGGCTGGCGCTGGCGGACGATCTTCGCGCGCTCTTCCCTCAGTCCGCCCTCATAGCCACTGTGTCGCCGGTAGAGTTTCTGCTCTTCCTTCTGGCCGGTCAGCTTGATCGCCGCAGCGTTGACGATGACGACGTGGTCACCCGTGTCGAGGAACGGGGTGTACTGCGGGCGATGCTTCCCTTGGAGCAGGCGTGCGACGGCCGTGGCGATCCGGCCGAGGACCTTGCCCTCGACGTCGATCACGTGCCACTTGCGCTCAATCGTCGTCGGCGTCGCAACGAACGTTCTCGTCAACTCCCTCTCGGCTCCCTCTCGGCGCTCTTCCCGTCGCCGCAAACCCAAATCATACGGGCGATTAGCGGCGCTGTCAAGGAATCGACCCTGAATCCGCGGCCTCTCGGGGGGCTTCGGGGCGCTCGGGCTTGGCTCCGAGTCTGACGCTTCGCCCACGGCGTGCGCGGCGCTGCCGGGTGCCCGAACTGCATGCGGTTGCCGGGAACGGTAGCGGATCTGGGCCGACCCCCACCGCGCCCTAGTCGGTCCACGCCCAGCCGCCGATACGCCAATTGCGCACTGTTGCTGTGCGTGCGGGGAGACCCGCGTGACGCCGTTGCCGGTCTACGGAGCCAAACGACTATAACAGAAGGGGTTAGCGGTCCTCGTGGCACTGAAGGACATGTTCGGTAGAGCGAAGTCCAGCATCGGCCTGGACGTCGGCTCGAGCGCCGTCAAGGCGGTCGAGGTGACGTCCTCCCGCAGCAGCCGCCAGGTGACCTGGGTGGGCAGCGAGCCCGTGCCGCCCGATGCCATCGTCGACGGCGCAATCCTCGATGGCGCGTCGGTCGCCGACGCCATCAGCCGGCTGTTCGAGGCGGGTCGCGTGAAGACGAAGGACGTCATCGCCTCGCTGTCGGGTAGCGCCGTCATCGTCAAGAAGATCACGCTTCCGCTCATGACCGACAGCGAGCTGGGCGAGTCGATCCACTGGGAAGCCGAGCAGTACATCCCGTTCGACATCCAGGACGTGACCCTCGACTATCAGGTCGTCGAGGGCGATTCCGAGGGCGCGGCCCGGGGGACGATGGATGTGCTCCTGGTCGCCGCCAAGAAGGAAAAGATCGCGGACTACAGCGGCGTCATCGCGCAGGCCGGACGTAACCCGGTTGTGGTCGACGTCGATGCGTTCGCGCTCCAGAACGCCTACGAGGTGAACTACGGCATCGAGCCCGGGTTGGTCGTGGTCCTGATGAACGCCGGCGCCAGCGCCATCAACGTGAACATCCTGAACGGCGAGCAGTCGGTGTTCACGCGCGACATTTCGATCGGCGGCAACGACTACACCGAAGCGTTGCAAAAGGAGCTCAGCCTGCCGTTCGAGAACGCGGACATGCTGAAGTGCGGCGTGCCGATTGAGGGGCTGACCTTCGACGAGGCGATTCCCGCGCTGGCGGCCGTGACCGACAACGTGATGCTCGAGGTGCAGAAGACCTTCGACTTCTTCAAGGCCACGGCGGCCTCCGACCAAATCGACCAGATCGTCCTCAGCGGGGGCACGGCGCAGATTGACGGCCTGGCCGACACGATGGCCGATCGCTTCGGGACGCAGGTGGAGATGTTCGACCCGTTCCGGCAGTTGCAGCTCGACAACAAGAAGACGGGCGACGTCGCGGACCTCGCCTCCACAGCCGCCGTCGCGGTGGGGCTGGCCTTGCGTCAGGCGGGCGACCGATGATTCGCATCAACCTGCTGACCGTCGAGCGATCGCGCACCAGGCGCCGGATCGGGTTCGAACCGGCGCAGAAAGCCGCAGCGGCGTGCAGCGTGGTGCTGCTGGCGACCGCGCTCGGCATCGGCTGGTGGTTCTGGACGATGCGCCAGGAGCGGGCTGCCCTCGTGCAGGAAATCGCGCTCGCGCAGACCGAGACGGACCGATTAAGCGGCGTGCTCGATCAGGTGCGGGATTTCGAGACGCGCCGGGAGCAGTTGCAGCAGCGGGTCGCGTTGGTCGAGCAGCTCCGGCAGGGCCAGGGGCAGCCGGTGCGGATGCTGGATGAAGTCAGCCGGGCCATCCCCGAGGGGCTCTGGCTGGTCGAGATGATCCAGGACGCGACCGGGTTGACGATCCAGGGACGCACCACGACGCTCACGGCGCTGTCCGATCTCATCGGCAACCTCGAGCGCTCGGGCTTCTTCCAGTTGCCTGTGGAGATGCTCGACAGCCAGGTAGAGGAGTTGACCCAGGGCGAGGTCGTGAACTTTTCGATACGGGTGCAGTTTCTCCCGCCGGCCGCCCCGGTGCCGGCCACGCCGCCGGCGACTCAATGAGCGGCCGGGCGCATCGCGGGGATGCACTAAAGGCCTCGGCAACGGAGACCGACAGAGTCGAACGCGAGTCATGGAACTGTCGCTGAACAAACTACCGTGGTACGCCCAAGTCGGGGCCTTTGTCGCGATCTCGCTGGTGGGTCTGGCGGCGTTCTATTTCTACTATGCCGGGCCGCAGCAAGAGGCGATGGCGACGCAACGTACGGACCTCGACCGGATGCGCGGCGACATCAATCGCGGCCTGGCGATTGCCCGGCAGTTGCCCGAGTTCGAGGCGCAGGTGACCGACCTCGAGGGCCGGCTCGACAGCCTCCGGGCCGTCCTGCCGGAGCAGCAGGATGTCGGCGACTTCCTGCGACGCGTCCAGACCCTGGCCACCCAGTCGGACCTCACCATCCGGGCCTTCACGCCGCAGCCGATCGTCACGCAGGCGATGCACATCGAATGGCCGATCTCGCTGCAGCTGGGCGGGACGTACCACAACCTCGGCGAGTTCTTCGACCGGATAAGCAAGTTCTCTCGGATCATCAACGTGAGCAACGTCAACATCCGCGCCAATGAAGAGGGTGGCGCGGGCAACACGATCGCCGCGGAGTGCACGGCGACGACCTTCGCCCTTCTTGAAACGCCGGCCGGGGCGGCGCCCGGAGCGTGAGATGGCGGTGACGAGACGAAGGCTCGGCGTCGGGCTCTGGCCGGCAGTTGGGCTGCTGGCCGGCATGGTGCTGGTGAGCGCGGCTCCGGTCGCGGCGCAACCGGTGCCGCCAGTGCCGGAGGTCCCACCGGAGCTTGCCGAGGCGATGGAGGACGCTCGAGCCGAGGCCGATGAGTCCGGCGGGCCGCCCCCCGATGCGCCGGCCGCAGCGCAGACGGCCCCGGAGGCCTATCCGGCGACGCAGGCCGGGACCGAGGTGGAGACGGGCGCGGAACTGGCTGGCGAAGCCTACTCGTACGACGCCGCGGGCCGGCGCGACCCGTTCGTGAGCCTGATGGCGCGAGGGGTCGAGGCGTTGCCGACTGGCGACCGGCCGGAGGGCCTTGGGGGGCTGACGATCAACGAGGTCGCGCTGCGCGGCATCGTGCGCAGTCGCGGCTCCTTCGTGGCGATCGTGCAGTCACCCAACGATAGAACGTACATGGTGCGCGAGGGCGACCGGGTGTTCGACGGCACGATCCGGACGATCACCGAGGACGCCATCATCTTCATGCAGGTCGTCAACGATCCGCTGTCGCTCGTGACCGAACGCGAGGTGCGCAAGCCGCTGCGGACTCCGGAGGACGGACGGTGACTCGTGTCTGGAGGACGGTCGTCGTGAGCGCCATCGTCGGCGCCATCGCCGCGGGCGGCGTGTCGGTCGGAACCAATGCCCCCGTACGCATCGAGGAGATCCGCTCTGCCGTGACCAATGGGCGGACGGCGGTGGTCATCGCCGCCTCCGAACCCGTCGCCTACATCACGAGCCGGCCCGATCCGTTCACCGTTCTGGTCGACCTGCGCAATGCGTCGGCCGACGGCCTGCGGAACGAGTTGCAGGCCGGTGGTCCGAGCCCAGTCGCCGGTGTCGAGGTGGAGACCGCGTCCGCCCCCGACGGTAGCGGCTTGGTTCGCATCAAGGTTTCCCTGCTGGCGCCGGTCGCCCACCATGTCGAGAGCGCGCGAGGCGTGATCTGGATCGAACTCGACCGCGAGCGCCCGGCGGCGGCATCGGCGGCGTCCGCCGTGTCCGCGACGTCCGCAACGCCGGCTCCATCGACCGTGCCGACGGCGCCACCGATTACGACGGTCCCGCGGCCCGACGACGCGGCGAAGCCGCCGACCAGCGTGCCGCCGGCCACGACGATCCGGGCGATCCGCACATCCGCGGGTTCCGATGAGGTGCGTGTGACGATCAGCGCCAACGGCGCGCTGAGCCCGGGTCGGATCGCCGAAGCCGCCGACCCGCCGCCCCGCCTCGTCCTCGACTTCCCCGAACTGCGCGCGAACGTGCCGGCGCTGACGACCGTCAACCTCGGTCCGCTCCGCCAGATCCGCGTCGCACCGCACAGCCACGAACCGCTCGTGACTCGGATCGTCTTCGACCTGCGCCGCCCGACCCGCTACCGCGTCGAGCAGGCGACGGGCGAATCTCGAGATCTCACGATCGTCTTCCCGATCGAGACGGCCGTTGCGCGGATCGCCGACCCGATTCTGGACGTCTTCCCCGTCGAACCGGCTCAGCCGGAAGAGATTCCTGAAGAGACCCCTGAAGACACTTCGGTACCGCCGGCGGCCACCGAACCGGATGCACCGGAGGTTCAGGAGATTCGGGAGCCCGTTCTCGTCGCCGCCCCGACCCCTGCCTCGCTCGACCCGGTCGTCGCGCGGGCGCTCGCGTCGTCCGCGGCCGTCGCACAGGCCGGGCCCCTCGCGGGTCTGCCGACCGCCGATACCGGGCAGACGGTTGACGTCGCGCCTCAGGTCGAGGTGCCCGTCGAGGCGATCGATCTGTCGCCGCTCTCACTCTTCGACCTGCCGATCACCGTGGTCGAGCAGGTGCCAGTGGCGCCGCGGCTGCCACCGGCGACGCCGGCACCCGTGCCGTCCCCCATCCCGCAGGTCGCCGCTCCCCAGGTCATCGGCGGGCTGGGCTCGGGTCAGGTGACGGAGTTCACGGGCGACCCGGTCTCCCTCGACTTCCAGAACGCCGACCTGCGCGCGGTGCTCCGGGCGTTTGCCGGGATCAGCAGCCTGAACATCGTGATCGACCCGAACGTGCAGGGCAGCGTCGATGTGGCGCTGCGCGACGTGCCGTGGGACCAGGCATTCGACATCATCCTGCGCGCCAACGCCCTCGGCTACACCGTCGACGGCACCATCGTGCGCATCGCGCCGCTGACGGTGCTGTTCGACGAGGAGGCCCAGCGCCGAGCGCTCGCCGATGAGCTGGCGCTCTCGGGTGAACTCGTCGTCGTGCCGCGCATCCTGAGCTACGCGCGCGCGGCCGACCTGGCGGAGCTCATCACCACGTCGGTGCTGTCGCAGCGCGGCCAGGTCCAGATCGACGAGCGGACGAACACGCTGATCATCACCGACCTGGCGGCAAACGTCGGCAACGCCGCCGACCTCATCAACACCCTCGACCGGGCCGAGCCGCAGGTCGAGATCGAAGCCCGGATTGTCCAGACGACCAGCGACTTTGCCAAGGAGCTCGGCGTGCAGTGGGGCCTGAACGGCCGGCTGGCGCCGGAACTGGGCAACACGACGGGGCTGAGTTTCCCGAACCGCGCCGGCCTGACCGGCCGGACCGGCGGCACGCAGGGCCCGGTGGGCTTCGACGCGCGGGCGATCGACACCGAGAACAGCGGCACCGCCGTCAACCTGCCGGTGAACGCGCCCACCGGCGCCGTCGGCCTCACGCTCGGTGCGATCAACGGCGCGTTCAACCTCGACGTCGCGCTGTCGGCGCTGGAGTCGAGCGGCAACGGCCGGATCCTGTCGACGCCGCGCGTGACGACGCAGAACAACGTTCAGGCCGAGGTGAAGCAGGGCATCCAGATTCCGATCCAGACGGTGGCCAACAACACCGTAACCGTGTCGTTCAAGGATGCCGCCCTGAGCCTCCGTGTGACACCGCAGATCACCCAAGCCGACACGGTGATCATGCAGATCATCCTCGAAAACGCGTCACCCGATTTCTCACGGTCGATCAACGGCATTCCGCCGATCGACACGCAGTTCGCCACGACTCAGGTGCAGGTCGACAATGGCGACACGACGGTCATCGGCGGCATCTTCCTGGCGACCGAACTGGAATCTAGCGACCGCGTGCCGTATCTGAGCCGGATTCCGCTGCTAGGCTGGCTCTTCCGGCGTGAACTGAACCAGACGGAAAACCGGGAGCTGCTCATCTTCATCACGCCGCGGATCATCAGATGAGTGTGATGCAGTCAGCTGACGAGTGTGAACGATGACTCGACGTGAGCCGAGTCGGCGACGTTCGGTACCGTTGGTGGGGGGACCTACGTCGTGACCTTGACTGTCACTGACAGCGAGGGCCGGACCGGCACGACGAGCGAAGAGGTGACGGTCGAACCGTAAGGGATTGAACGATGGCGGATCCGACCCTCCTCGACGAGTTCGAGCGCCGGGTGAAGGCGGACCCGGCCTCGGTCACCTTCGCCAATCTCGGCGAACAGTACCGGCGCGCCGGCCGCTTCGATGACGCGATAGCGGTCTGCCGCGCCGGCCTCGAACACCATCCCGGCTACACCTCGGCCCGTGTCACCCTGGGCCGGGCGCTGGCCGGCGTCGAGGACTTCGACGGCGCGCGGGATGAGCTGAAAGCCGTCCTCTCGGACACTCCGGACAATCTCGCGGCGCTGCAAGGTCTGGCTGATCTGGACGACCTCGAAGCCGAGGTCCGCTCGGCGCGAGCGGTGGCCGACGAGTTCAGCATCGACCTTGCTTCGGGGGAGATCCCGCCGAGCCCGGCATCGTTCGAGAACGACACCGGTTCCCGCGGAGGGCCCGGCACCGCCACCCTCGCACCGCTCGAGCGGTTCCTCTCGGCCGTGCGGCGTCGCCGGACGAAAGCCCGGAGACGCTAGTGGCGGCGCAGGGCGGGGCGTGCCACCTCGGCCGTCGCCTCGGAGCGGTCAGGGACCGATTCGTCGCGGAGGGTCTGGACGGCCTACTGATCACCCATGTCCCGAACGTCCGCTATCTCACGAACTTCACCGGCAGCGCCGCCGCGCTCCTGGTCGGGACGTCGAGCTGCCGCCTCGTCACCGACGGCCGCTACCTGACGGCGATTCGCACGCTGCTGGCGTCTCCCAACGGCCCGCCCGACACCGACATCGTCCCGGTCGAGCGCGCCTACGAGACGACCGTCAGCGACCTGCTGGCCGGCATCGGGTGGCGTCGCATCGGCTTCGAGGCGGCGCACACGAGCGTGAAGACGCACCGGCAGTGGACCGACGGCCTACGACGCGCGAGCCCGAGCGCCGGGCGGTTTCCCGAGCTGGTACCGACCGAGCGGACCGTGGAGCAGGTCCGCGCGGTCAAGGACCCAGGCGAACTGGCGACGCTGCGCCGCGGCGGCCAGATGCTCTCGACGGTCGCCGCGGAAGTCCAGCGGACGCTCGCGCCTGGGCAGAGTGAACTCGAGGTCGCCGCGACGGTGGACCATACGCTGCGGAGCGGCGGCTTCCAACGATCGGCGTTTGATACGATCGTCGCGTCGGGACCGAACAGCGCGCTCCCGCACGCCCAGCCCGGCACGCGGCGGCTGGCCGTCAACGACATCGTCCTGCTGGACTTCGGCGGGGTGCACGACGGATACTGCGTTGACGTCAGCCGGGTAGCCTCGATCGGCCCGCCGGGCGAGGACGCCAAGCGGCTGCACGCGGCGGTGGCCGAGGCCCAGACCGCCGCGATCGAGGCGGTCCGGCCGGGCGCCTGGGCGAGCGACGTCGACGGCGCGGCACGCCGCGTCCTCGAGGAGCGCGGCCTCGGTGAGGCGTTCAGTCATGGCACGGGGCATGGCCTCGGCCTGGAGATTCACGAGGAACCGCGAGTCGGGCGCCGCGACGCCGACCGCGATCGGGCCGTCGCTGCGGGTGCGGACGGTCCCCTGGCGCCGGGTATGGTCTTCACGATCGAACCCGGGGCCTACGAGCCTGGCGTCGGCGGTGTCAGACTCGAAGACGACGTGGTCGTGACCGACGACGGCTGCGAGATGCTCACTGACGTCGGCCGGGATCTCTGGGTGGTGTCGTGAGCCCCGGTCGGCGACGTAGCCCCGCGGGGAAGCCGGCGGAGCAGTCCGACGAACGAGCGATGATGAACCTCGACGAAATCAAGCGGATCCTCGAGATGGCTCGGGAGCACAGCCTCTCGGAGCTCGAGATCGAGCAGCAGGGTATCCGGCTCCGGATCAAGCGCGACGGCGGGCGCGGTTCGGCCAGCGTGATCGCGGCGGCGGCCGAGCCGACCGAGGTGCAGCCCGACACCGATGCGGAGGATGTGATCGAAGTCGCCGTCGTCAAGTCGCCGATCGTCGGCACGTTCTATCGCTCGCCCGATCCGAACGCCCGTCCGTTCGTCGAGAGCGGCGACACCGTCAGGCGCGGCCAGGTGCTCTGCATCATCGAAGCGATGAAGCTGATGAACGAGATCGATTCCGAGGTCGACGGCGAGATCGTCGAGGTGTTCGTGGAGAACGGCCAGCCGGTGCAGTACGGCGACCAGCTCTTCGCGATCCGGCCGCGACAGGCGGGCTAGACGTCGAGACCGATGTTCAAGAAGATCCTGATCGCCAACCGTGGCGAGATCGCGCTGCGGGTCATTCAGGCCTGCCGGGAGCTCGGTATCAGCACCGTGGCGGTGTACTCCGATGCCGACGAGCACGCGCTGCATGTCAGCTTCGCCGACGCGGCGGTCTGCATCGGCCCGGAGCGCAGCGCCGACAGCTATCTGAACGTGCCGGCGGTGATCAGTGCGGCGGAGATCACCGGCGCCGACGCGGTGCATCCCGGCTACGGCTTCCTGTCCGAGAGCGCCTACTTCGCCGAGGTCTGCGAAGCCTGCCAGATTAAGTTCATCGGGCCCGACCCGACGGTGATCCGGCTGATGGGCGACAAAGCCCGGGCGCGCCGGGCGATGAAGCGGGCCGGTGTGCCCGTGCTGCCCGGCAGCGAGGGCCCCGTCGACGATCTCGAGACGGCGGAGGCGCTGGCGAAGGAACTCGGGTTTCCGATCATCATCAAGGCGACCGCCGGTGGCGGCGGGCGCGGCCTGCGGGTGGTGCGCTCGGCGCACGAGCTCGAAGGCGCGTTCCAGACCGCCCAGCACGAAGCCGAGGCGGCGTTCGGCATTCGCGACGTCTACATCGAGAAGTTCGTCGAGGCGCCGCGCCACATCGAGGTGCAGGTGCTGGCCGACGAGCACGGCGCCGTGGTGCATCTGGGCGAACGCGAGTGCTCCATCCAGCGTCGCCACCAGAAGCTCCTGGAAGAGGCACCCTCGGTCGCCCTGACCGACCGGATGCGCAAGAAGCTGGGGAACACCGTGGTGGATGCCGCGAAGGCGGTGGAGTACCACAACGCCGGTACGTTCGAGTTCCTCATGGACGGCGAGAAGAACTTCTACTTCATGGAAGCCAACACGCGGCTTCAGGTCGAGCATCCGGTGACGGAGATGATCACCGGGATCGATATCGTCAAGGCGCAGATCAACATCGCGGCGGGTGAGCGGCTCGGGTTCAAGCAGAGCAACGTCAAGCTGCGCGGCCACGCGATCGAGTGCCGCGTCAACGCGGAGGACCCTGACACGTTCGTGCCGTCGCCGGGCGTCATCGAGACCTTCAGCGTCCTGGGTGGGCCGGGTGTCCGGCTGGATACCTACGCGCACGCCGGCTGCACGGTGTCGCCGTTCTACGACTCGATGGTGGCCAAGGTGATCGCCCACGGCCGCGACCGCGCCGAGGCGATCGCGCGGCTGCGCCGGACGCTCGACATGTCTGTCATCGAGGGGATCAAGACGACGATCCCGCTGCATCGGGTCCTGCTGGCCGACCCGGCGTTCGTCGCCGGCGAGTTCGACACCACCTTCATGGAGTACTTCCAGGCCGAGCGCGAGCGGAAGCGCTTGGCGAAGGCCGTCTAGCGCCGCGCTCCGCCACTGGGCGCGCGCGTTGCGCGCAGTTCCGCATGTCCTCCCGCCCCACGCCGGTGACCCCGCTACCGCGGCTCTACGCCATCGTCGACGCCGAACTGTCGGCGGCCGAGGGCTGGAACGTCCCCGAGGTGGCGGAGGCGATGATGCGGGGCGGGGCTGGGCTGATACAGCTGCGAGCGAAGTCGGCGCCGAGCGCCGCAGTGCTGGCGTGGGCCGAGGTGGTGGTGGCGCTCGGAAGGCGGTACGGTGCGACGGTCGTGGTGAACGACCGGGCGGATCTGGCGCGGCTGTCGGGCGCTGGCGGCGTGCACGTCGGGCAGGACGACCTGCCGGCGTCGGCGGCGCGGCAGATCGTCGGGTCCGAGGCTCTGGTGGGGCTCTCGACGCACACCCTGACGCAGTTCGAGGCGGCGCTCGGCGAGCCGATTTCCTATGCGGCCGTCGGGCCGGTCTACGGGACCGCCACGAAGGCCGAGGCCGATGCCGTGGTCGGCTTGGCACTGGTCGAACAGGCGGCCGAGTTGGCGAGCGGGATGCCGGGCATCGCGCTCGTCGCGATCGGCGGCATTACCCTCGAGCGTGCCTCCGGGGTCATCGGGGCGGGAGCCACCTCGGTCGCGGTGATCTCCGACCTGCTCGTGGGCGGCGACCCGGAGCGCCGGACCGCCGAGTTCCTGGAAGCACTTGAGAATGCATAGGGCAGGGCGACGCCCACGTTGGCCTTCGCTTCGCTCGGCCAGGCGGCCCTGAAGGACCGCCCTACGCATCCTGCCAGGCGCGCGCGGCCTCCAGCTAGTCTCGGTGGCGCGGGGCTCCAGCTAGTCTCGGTGGCGCGGGGCTTCCGTCGCTCCCCCGGTGGCGCGGGGCTTCAGCCCCGCAAGTGAGCAATCCGCCAGGATTGCCCACTCCTCTCAACCCTGCGCCTAGGCGTTCGCCCCGCCCTGGAAGTACTCCGTCGTCAGCTTCTTCACCGTCCCGACCAGGAACACTAGGCCGATCAGATTCGGAAACGCCATGAACCCGTTCAGCAGGGTGCCGATCGCCCAGACCACCGGTACGGAGATGACGGCGCCGACCATGACGAGCGCGGTGAACAGCATCCGATACGGCATGATCATCTTCGAGCCGAACATGAACTCGAAGCACTTCTCGCCATAGTAGTACCAGCCGATCAGCGTCGAGAAGCCGAACAGGAACGAGCACAGCGCCACGATCAGCGAGGCGAACGGGATGTTGGTGCTGAGCGCGGCGGCCGTCAGGTCGCCGCTCGACGCCTGATACGCCGGGTCGGTCCAGAGGCCCGACGAGAGGATGATGAACGCGGTCATCGAGCAGACGAGGATCGTATCGACGAAGACCTCGAACAGCCCGACGACGCCCTGCTCGGCCGGGTGGTTCACCTTGGCGATGCCGTGGGCGATCGGTGCGCTGCCGAGGCCGGCTTCGTTCGAGAGGACGCCCCGGCTGATGCCCGCGGCGACGGCCTGGGCGACCGACGCGCCGATGAAGCCGCCCGCCGCCGCCGATGGTGAGAAGGCCCGGGAAAGGATCAGACCGAACACGGCCGGGAGCTGGGTCAGGTTCATCAGGATGTAGATCGTGGCCGTCGCGACGTAGAGGACGATCATCGACGGCACGAGCGTCTCGGCCACGGCGGCGATCCGCTGGATGCCGCCGAGCAGGACGAGGCCGACGCACACGGTGATCAGCAGCCCCGGGACCCACAGCGCGACCTCGAGGCCGAAGATCGTGCTGGCCGCCTCCACGAACGTGCGGGCGACGGTGTTCGATTGGGCCATGTTGCCGGTGCCCACGAGCGCCGTCACCGCGCCGAAGAAGGCGAACGCATAGGCCAGCGGCTTGGCCAACGTCTGATTCTTGATGCCGCCGGTGATGTAGTACATCGGCCCCGCCGCCAGTTCGCCGTTCTCACGCGTGACGCGATAGTGAACGCCGAGGATCGCCTCGGCGTACTTGGTCGCCATGCCGACGGCGGCGCAGACCCACATCCAGAAGATGGCGCCCGGCCCACCGATGAGGATGGCCGTGGCGACGCCGCCGATGTTGCCGTTGCCGACCGTCGACGCGAGCGCCGTCGACAGCGCCTGAAACGGTGTAATCGTCCCGTCCGTTCCCCCGCCCTTCTGGAAGGCGCCGGCGAAGACCGTCCGGACGGCGACCGGGAAGCGCCGAATCTGCACCAGGCCGGTCTTGACCGAGATGAGCGCCCCGACGAGCAGGAGCACCGCAGGCATCAGCATCGGCTGGTACACGAAGTCGTTGACGGCCAGGATTTGGTTCGTCAGGTCTTCCATCCGGGGCTCCTTGGTCGCGGGCGGTCGGCGCGCGCGGGTCTCAGCCGATCATCGACTGCACGGTGACGAAGAGAATGAGAAAAATGGCGACTGGGCAGGCGTAGCGAATCAGGTTGCCCCAGAGCCGGCTGTCCGGAAACCACGCCTGCTCGGCCCGAAGTTCCTCGAGCGCGTTGTCGATCCGCCAGACGTAGCCGACGAAGATCGCCGTCAGGAATCCACCGATCGGCAGGGCGAAGTTGTTCCACATCGTGATCATCAGCGTCTGGAAGTCGATGCCGATGACGGGCAGTTGACTGAAGAAGCCGGAGGCGCCGTTGGCCAGCGCCGAGGGGGCGGCGAGACAGAACGTGCCGAGCGTCACGACGACGACCGCCTTTCGACGCGGCCATCCGTGTGCGTCGATGAAGTGGGCGACCGGCACCTCGAGGAGGGAGACCGCCGAGGTCAGCGCGGCCATCGTGAGCAGGATGAAGAATGCCGCGCCGAAGAGGTTGCCGCCGGGCAAGGTCGCGAACAGCCGCGGGAGCACCACGAAGATCAGGCCGGGGCCGCTCGCCGAGGGATCGAATCCCGGGATCGAGAAGCCCGACGGGAAGATGATGAAGCCGGCGAGGAGCGCGATCGCGGTGTCCAGCGCCACGACCATCAACGCCGCCTGGGCGATGCCCTCACGGCGGGTCAGGTAGCTGCCGTAGACCAGCATCGTGCCCATGCCGAGGCTGAGCGAGAAGAAGGCCTGGCCCAGGGCGGCGTTTATGACGCGGATGTCGAAGATCCTGCTGAAGTCCGGCCGGAGGTAGTAGGTGAGTCCCTCGGCGGCGCCGGGCAAGGTCAGTGCGCGCGCGGCGAGGAGCAGCAGTAGGCCGATGAGCAGCGGCATCATCAGCTTCGTCATCCGCTCGATGCCGGACCGGACGCCGCCCAGCAGGACGCTCCCGGTCACGGCCATGATGACGAACGTCAGGAACAGGTTGACCGGCCCGCTGGCCGTGAACTCGGTGAAGAACGCGCCGATCTCCTCGGCGCTGGACCCGGCCGCGCCGGTGCCCGCGAACCAGATGTAGGCGAGTGTCCAGCCGGCGATGACGGCGTAGAACGAGAGGATCCCGACGCCGGCGGCGACGAACATCGCGCCGGCGAGCCACCACTTGGAATTCGGCCGCACCGCGCGAAAGGCACCCACCGGGTCGGTTTGCGTCCGGCGGCCCAGGGCCAGCTCGGCGATCAGGATCGGAAAACAGATGAAGGCGATGCAGGCGAGATAGAGCAGCACGAAGGCCGCGCCGCCCCCCTGACCGACCTGGGTCGGAAACCCCCAGATGTTGCCGAGGCCGACGGCCGACCCCGCGGCGGCCAGGACGAAGCCGAACCTGGATCCCCACATCCCGCGATCACTCATCGCCATCGCCTTTCCGTCCGTCTGATGCTGTGCATTGAAGTATTGAAGAGCGGCGGCATTCTACTGGACTTTACAGGTCATCCCAAGCCGAAACTGTCGCTGCCGGACTGCTAGAATGCCGCAGGATGAGTGCACGGCTTCTCGACGGCAAGCGCACGGCGGCCGAGATCCGATCCGGGCTGTCGCCGCGGATCGCTGCCTGTACAGAGCGGCTGGGCCGGCCTCCCGCGCTGGGGATCCTGCTCGTGGGAGACGACCCGGCCTCCCAGGTCTACGTGGGCACCAAGTCGAAGGTGGGCGACGCCCTGGGCCTGGCGGTCGAGGTCGTCACGCTGCCGTCGACCGCCACGCTCGAGGCAGCCCGCCAGGTCGTGGAGCGGTTCAATGCCAGTGACGACCACGACGGCATCCTGGTTCAAGCCCCGCTCCCGGCCGCGCATGGTCCGGACGCCGAGCGGGCGCTGTTCGATGCGATCGACCCGCTGAAGGATGTCGACGGCTTCCATCCCGCCAATGTCGGTCGCCTCGTCCAGGGGCGTCCGCGGTTCGCACCGTGCACGCCCGCCGGCATCCTCGAGTTGTTCGACCGCAGCGGCATCGAACTGGCCGGGAGCCGCGCGGTCGTGATCGGGCGCAGCCAGATTGTCGGCAAGCCGATGGCGCTGCTGCTGCTGCACCGCCATGCCACCGTGACCGTCTGCCACTCGCGAACACGCGATCTGCCTGCCGTGGCGCGCGAGGCCGACATTCTCGTGGCGGCGATCGGCCGGCCGGCGTTCGTGACGCCGGAGTACGTCAGGCCCGGGGCGACCGTCGTCGATGTCGGGATCAACCGTGTGGCCGACGAGGCGACGATTCGCGACCTGCTGCCCGCCGACTCGCCGCGACTGGCGAGCTTCGCACGCCGAGGCTCGCTGCTCGTCGGCGACGTGCACCCGGCGGTCTCCGACACGGCCGGCGCTCTGACGCCTGTGCCTGGCGGTGTCGGCCCGATGACGGTGGCGATGTTGATGGTGAATACCGTGCGCGCGGCCGAGATCCGGCTGGGCGCGGAGGACTGAATCCAGCCCCCGGCTATCGGCTGCCGAGGCCGATCACGAAGCGGTCGACCTGGGTGTCGGTCTCGTCCAGGGTGCCCGCCGTGGAGATGACGACGTCGGCCTGGGCGGCCTTCTCGGCCGTCGGGAGCTGGGCAGCGATCCGCCGCCGCGCCTCGGCCTCGTCCAGCCCGTTGCGGGCCATGATCCGCTGGACCTGGGTCTCCGGATCGCACTCGGTGACGACGACCAGGTCGAAGTCCCCCGCGTGCCCGGTTTCGTAGAGCAGCGGGATGTCGGCGACCGCGGCGGCATCGGTGTTCGCGGCGGCCAGCCGGTCGAGCCAGGCCGCGATCGTCGCGTAGACGCGCGGGTGGAGGATCTGTTCGAGGTCGCGCCTGGCGTCGGCGTCGGCGAAGACGATGCCGGCGAGCGCCGGGCGATCGAGGGTGCCGTCGGCCGTGCAGACGCCCTCGCCGAAACGATCGCGGATCTCCTGCCACGCCGGTTGGCCGGCGCGGACCGCATGCCGGGCGATCACGTCCGCGTCGATGGTCGGGAGGCCCAGTGCGGCCATCCGGGCCCGCACGTGACTCTTGCCGGTGGCGAGGCCGCCGGTGAGCGCAATCCTCAGCATCGCATGATGGCGGCGTGCCCGTCAGTTGCGTTCACGAGGCGCGTCGGTCGGATCCTTCGCCGGCGCAATCCGTTCCTCGAGGAAGGTACTCCACTCGTGGCACTGCGGACACTGCCAGAGCAGCTCGGTGCTGCGGTACCGGCAGTGCGTGCAAACGTGCGGGTCGAGGTAGAAGACCGCGCCGCGCGTCAAATCGATGTACTGCTGGACCAACGAGGTGTCGAAGCCCAGCTTGCTCAGCGTCTGCCAGATCGTCTGGTGGATCGACAGGGCGTGTGGGTTGTGCACCAAGGCTTCGAAGAGCAGTTCGAGGGCCTCGCGTAGCGCGCCGCGTTCGGCCGAGTGACGGGCGAGTGCCAGGCGGGCACGCCATTCGACCGGGTTGGCCGCGATCAGCCCGCGGCACAACTCCTGGAACTTTCCGGGTGCGCCGGCCTTGGGGTAGGCGGCTGCGAGCCGGTCGAACGCCAGGTAGGCGCGCTCGGGCGCCATGTCGACGACGCGTTCCCAAGAGGTGATCGCGCCCTGCACGTCGCCGCAGGCCAGGCGCACGTCGCCCAGATAGAGGTAGGCGGGCACCGTGCCGTCTTTCAGCTGGATGGCTGCCTCGAACCGTGAGATGGCTTCCGTCGGGTCGGCGTTCCGCTGCGCTTCACGGCCGATCTCGGTTTCGAGGAACGCCAGGATCGCCCGATGCGCGTCCTGCGCGTCGGGCTCGGCCAGCGTCATGGCGCGCTGCCGGATGGCGTAGGCCTCGGCCCACTGGTGCTGCTCCTCGTGGAGCTTTTCCAGGTTAAGGAGGGCGTAGCGGTTGTTCGGGTCGAGGCGGAGCACTTCGTTGAACGCCTCGAGCGCGCGATCCACGAACCCGCCGCGCTTGAAGTCGAGGCCGAGGCAGAGCAGCACGTAGGCATGCTCGATGGTGGAGAGGCCCGAACGCTGCAACAAGGCCTGGTGCACCTGGATCGCCCGGCCGACCTGGCCTTTCTCACGGTACAGGTTGCCGAGAATCATGTGCACTTCGAGGGCGTCGGCGTCGAGGCCGGCCGCGTTGCTCAACTCCTCGATCGCCAGGTCGATCTGGTTCGAGACGAGGAAGTTCAGCCCGAGAATGTAGTGGGGCGACTGCCGGGCCTTGCGGCGGTCGATCCAGCGGCCGCCGCGCAGCTTGTAGCGCTCCCAGGCCTTGCCGACCGCCAGGCCGACGAGGAGCGCCACGAGCACGGCGACGAACGCGGCGGAGGCGGCGTTATCCATGGGAGCGGTCGGCCGTGGTCTCGGGCAGCTCCGCGATCGGCGGCCAGAGGTCCCGCGCCTGCAGGACCAGTTCGATCAGTTCGCGCACGGCGCCCTCGCCGCCGCGTGCGGTGCTCACCCAGTCGACGCGCTGCCGGACGTCGGCGGCGGCGTCTGCCGGCGCGGCCGAGAGCCCGACGCGCCCGAGCACCAGGAGATCGAGCAGGTCGTCGCCCATGTAGGCGACCTCGGCGTCGGCCAGGCCGTGGCCGGCGAGGATCTGCTCGTAGGCTTCGAGTTTCGACGCAACACCCTGCACGACGATCGGCATCTCGAGCTGTCGGGTCCGCAGCGTCGTCGCGGCCGAGGTGCGAGCCGAGAGCACACCCGTCAGCAGACCCGCGCGATTCGCCCAGACGATGGCGGCGCCGTCGCGAATGTGGAACTGCTTCGACTCGGACCCGTCGGCGTGCACCTCCACCCGGCCGTCGGTCAGGACCCCGTCGACGTCGAAGAGCAGCAGGCGGATGCGGGTAGCAGCGGTTTCGAGCGACACGCGGAACCTCTAGAAATCTCTAGAACAACTCGGTTCGCCAGAGGTCGTGGATCTGGAGCACGCCGCGGATGGCCTGCCCGTCGTCCACGACGACGAGCGACGTGATCCGTTTCGCCTCCATGGCGTTCAGCGCTTCCACGGCGAGGGTGCTGCCGGCGATCGTCACCGGTGCGGCGGTCATGACGTCCTTGGCGGCGCGTGTCAGCACATCGGTCGAGCCGTCCATGTGGCGTCGAAGGTCGCCGTCGGTGATGATACCCGCCAGGCGCCGGTCGGCGCCCGCCACACAGGTCATCCCGAGCCCCTTGCTCGACATCTCGTAGATGACGTCGCGCATCGGCGTCGCGGGTTCGACGCAGGGCAGCTGGTCGCCGCTGTGCATCAGGTGTTCGACCCGCATCAGTCGCTTGCCCAGCTTGCCGCCGGGATGCAGGTTGGCGAAGTCTTCCTGTTTGAAGCCCTTGCGGACCAGGAGCGCCATGGCCAGCGCGTCGCCGAGCGCGAGCGCCGCGGTGGTGCTCGCCGTCGGCACGAGGTTCAGCGGGCAGGCCTCCTCGTTCACGCGGCAGTTCAACGTGACGTCCGCGGCCTGCCCCAGAGTCGAGGTCGGCGCGCCTGTGACGGCGACGAGTCGAGCGTCCTGCCGCCGGATCGTCTCCAGCAGGCGCAGCAGTTCGTCGGTCTCGCCGCTGTAGGAGAGCGCGAGGACGGCGTCGCCACGCTGGATGACGCCAAGGTCGCCGTGAATCGCCTCGGCCGGGTGCAGGAAGAACGCCGGCGTGCCAGTACTGGAGAGTGTGGCGGCGATCTTCCGGCAGATGATGCCCGACTTGCCCATGCCGGTCACGATGACGCGGCCGGCGCAGTGCTGCAGCACGTCGACCGCCCGCTCGAACGCGCCGTCGATCCGGTCCAGCAGCGCCAGAATCGCGGCGGCCTCGGTCTCGAGCACTTGGCGCGCGAGGGTCAGGTCCGCGCTCAGGGTGGCCGAACTGCCCGGGCGGTCGGTCTTGGTCATGGTCATGCGCGCGCCGCGGCCTCCCGCACCGCGTCGTCGATCCGGGTGAGCCGCTCCAGCAGCGGCGAGAGGGACTCGAGCGGGCACGCGTTCGGGCCGTCGCTCTTCGCCTCGGCCGGGCGATCGTGGATCTCGAGAAAGACCCCGTCGATGCCCGCGGCGACCCCGGCGGAGGCGAGCGGCACGATGAACTCCGCCTGACCGTCCGAGGCGCCGTCGGCGCCGCCGGGGAGTTGGAGGCTGTGGGTCACGTCGAAGATGACCGGCACGCCCAGCTGACGGAGTTGCGGAAACGCGCGCATGTCGACGACGAGGTTGTTGTAGCCGAACGTCACGCCGCGTTCGGTGACCAGGACCTGGCTGTTGCCGCTATCCGCGAGCTTGGCGATGACATGCCGCATGTCGAGTGGTGACAGGAACTGGCCCTTCTTCACGTTGACGGTGCGGCCGGTGCGCGCGGCGGCGACGAGCAGGTCGGTTTGCCGCGACAGAAACGCGGGGATCTGCAGGGCGTCGGCCACCTCGCCGACCACCGCGGCCTGGGCGGCCTCGTGCACGTCCGTGAGAATCGGCAAACCGAGGTCGCGCTTGACGCGTTCGAGAATGCGCAGGCCCTCGTCGAGTCCCGGTCCCCGGAACGACACCAACGACGTGCGGTTGGCCTTGTCGAACGACGCCTTGAAGACGAACGGAATGCCGCGCTCGGTCGTGACGGCCTTGATGCGCTCGGCGAGCGACAGGACGTGCGCCTCGCTCTCGATGACGCACGGGCCGCCGATGAGCGCCAGCGGCCGGCCGGTGCCGAACCCGACGCCGCCGATCGTGACCGGATTCACCAGCCCATTATAGACCGCCCCACGGCCGGCGGCCGTGGGCAGAAGGACTGCTAGCCGGCCAGCGAGGCCGCGGGCTGGGGCCGTGGCGACGCGGCCTGCTTGTGCTCGTAGCTGGCCGCCACGAAGTGGTCGAACAGCGGATGCGGGTGGAGCGGCTTCGACCTGAACTCGGGGTGGAACTGGACCGCCACGTACCAGGGATGCTCCGGAAGTTCGAGCACCTCGACGAACTTCCCGTCCGGGGACTGTCCGACGATTCGCAGGCCGTGCTCCGCCAGCAGCTTCTCGTAGTCGCGATTGAACTCGTAGCGATGCCGGTGGCGCTCCCGAATCTCGCGCTGGCCGTAGGCGTCGAGGGCCTTCGAGTCGGGCGCCAGTTCACAGGCATACCCACCGAGCCGCATCGTGCCGCCGAGGTCGTCGACGCCGAGCAGGTCGCGGAGCTTGTAGATCACCTTGTGCACGGCATCCGGGGTGCACTCGGTCGAGTCGGCGCCCTCGAGGCCGCAGACGTTCCGGGCGAACTCGACGGCCGCCCACTGGAACCCGTAGCAGATACCGAAGTAGGGGATCTGGCGCTCGCGAGCGACCCGCGCGGCGCACATCATCCCGCGGCTGCCGCGGTCGCCGAACCCGCCCGGCACGAGGATGCCGTCCGCGCCGTCGAGGAGACGCTCGCCGTCGGGCGCCTCGAGCGCCTCGGATTCGATCCACTTGATCGCGATCTTCAGGCCATGCTTGAAGCCGGCGTGGTAGACCGCCTCGTTCAGGCTCTTGTAGGAATCCTCGTAGCCGACGTACTTGCCGACGACGTGAATGGTGAGTTCGTCCTTCGGATGTCGGATCCGTTCGACCAGCGCCTCCCAGGCGCTCATGTCCCGCCGCTCGGCGGACAGATTGAGATGCTTGAGGACGATCGGGTCGAGGCCCTCGCCGGCGAGCGCCAGCGGCACCTCGTAGATGTTGGTCACGTCCCTCGCGGTGATCACCGCCTCCTCGTCGACGTCGCAGAACAGGGCGATCTTCTGCTTGATCGCCGGGTCGAGTTGCCGGTCGGTGCGGCACAGCAGGATGTCCGGCTGGATGCCGATGGCGCGCAGATCGCGGACGCTGTGCTGCGTCGGCTTGGTCTTGAGCTCGCCTGCCGTGCCGATGAACGGGACCAGCGTGAGGTGGACGTAGAGCGTGTTCTCCCGGCCCACGTCCTGCCGGAACTGGCGGATCGCTTCGAGGAACGGCTGGCTCTCGATGTCGCCCACCGTGCCGCCGATCTCGACGAGCACGATGTCGGCCTTGTCGGATACCGCACGGATGCTGGCCTTGATCTCGTCGGTGATGTGCGGGATGACCTGGACGGTACGACCGAGATAGTCGCCGTGGCGCTCCTTTTCGATCACCGAGAGAAAGATCTTTCCTGTGGTCCAGTTGTGGTTGCGCGTCGTGACCGTGCTGGTGAACCGCTCGTAGTGGCCCAGGTCGAGGTCGGTCTCGGCGCCGTCGTCCGTGACGTACACCTCGCCGTGCTGGTACGGGCTCATCGTGCCGGGATCGACGTTCACGTAGGGGTCGAACTTGAGCATCGTCACCCTGTAGCCGTGGCCTTCCAGCAGGCACCCGAGCGACGCTGCGGCCAGCCCCTTGCCCAACGACGACACCACTCCACCCGTCACGAAGATGTATTTCATCGGTCGACCGTTCCTCCCTAGCGGCAGCTCCGTCACGCGCGAGCTCCGGCGGTCAGGGCCCGGCGGGCCCGTTCGACGTCCTCGGGCGTGTCCACGCCCAGCGAATTGCCCGTCGTTTCGACGGTCCTGATGGCGAAGCCGTGCTCGAGCGCCCGCAGCTGCTCCAGCGACTCGGCGGTCTCGAGCGGCATCGGGGGCAGGCTGGCCAGCTCGAGCAAGAACGCTCGGCGGTAGACGTAGAGGCCGATGTGCTTGTAGACGGTCGGCGTGACGCCGGGGGGCGCATGCGGGATCGTCTGGCGCGAGAAGTACAGGGCGTCTCCCTGTTGGTCGACCACGACCTTGACCACGTGGGGATCGGCCAGTTCCGCCGGGTCGTCGATCCGCCCGCGCAGCGTTGACATCACGATTGCCGGGTCGTCGACCAGGGGCGCCAGCGCGGCTTCAATCATTGATGGCTCGATGAACGGTTCGTCGCCCTGGACGTTGACGACGATGCCGCACGGGAGCCGGCCCGCGACCTCGGCCACCCGCTCGGTTCCCGACCGGTGCGTGTCGCGGGTTCGTTCGACGAGACCGCCGAAGCCGGCGACGGCGTCGGCGATCCGGTCGTCGTCGGTCGCGACCATCACGGCGTCGAGTGTAGAGGCCGCCTGCGCCCGACGGTAGACGTGCTCGACCATCGGCCGGCCGGCGATGTCGATCAGTACTTTGCCGGGAAGTCGGGTCGACGCGTAGCGAGCGGGGATGACAGCGATGGCCGAGGAATCTGTAAGGGTGGGATGCTTGCCCGAAGCCGTCGCAGGGTGCACGGCGAATATTAACACAATTGCACGCCGCCGCACGCTGCCGCGTTCGGGGCTGGGAACGACGCGCGCGCTGGTGCTACGATGGACGGACCGACAATGCGCACGAAACGGCTCGTCGGGTGGTCGATTGGCGGCGCGCTGGTGGTGGCCTGGATGGCGGCGGCGACGCCCTCCGACCCCCAGGTGCCCGAACGATCGGTGGTGCTCAGTCCCGCGGCGCGCGCGGCCGTGACGGTGCCCGGCTTTGCCACCGAGGCCGATCGGTTGCGGACCTTCATGTCGGCGCCGCCGGCGCCCCATCGCCCGGCGCGCAATCCCTTTACATTCGGCGGGCGAGAAGCGCCGGCGATGTCGTCGCCCGGCGAGTCGGCACCCTCCGGGTCCGCGGTGGCACCGGAGCCTCCGGTCGTCTCGCCGCCGGCCATCGACCTGATCGGGATTGCCACCGAGCGCGCGGCGGACGGGTCGCCCGTCTACACGGCGATCGTGTCGGTGGACGGTCTGATGCGGTTCCTCGCGGTCGGCGAGGGCGTGCTGCCCGGCACGCGGGTCGCGGATATCGACGCGGCGACCGTCATGCTCGACGACGGCACTGGCGTGCCGCGCCGCCTGACTCTTCCTTAAGTCGGGGCTTCGCCCCGACCCCCGCGGCGTGCTCCGCGGGGACCCCGAGTGCCCCACTCCGCACGCCGCGGAGCGCGCCGTGCGCGCTCTGTCCCTATCTACACCCGTACGAGATCGGCGCTCCAGACCGCCGGCACGGCGCACAGCGCGTCCAGCAGGCGGTCGTCCAGGGCCGGGCCTTCCGATGTGGTCGGTTCATCCACGTTCACGACGGCGATGGCACCGGACGGTCCGCGGCCGAGCGCGAAGCTGGCGACGTTGATCCCGTGCGTGCCGAGAATCGTGCCGATCGCGCCGATGACGCCCGGCTCGTCGCGATTGCGGACGACGATGTGCGTGCCGTCGAGTCCGGCCTCGATCTCCACGCCGTCGAGCAGGACCAGGCGCGCGCCGCCATGCTCGAACCGCGCGCCTTCGACCCACAGGACGCCATCCGATGTCTCGATCTTGAGCGACATGAGGCTCGTGAAATCTCGCGGCCGCGAACTTCGCGACTCGATCACCTCGACACCGCGCCCCTCGGCCACGGCGCGCGCATTGATGACGGTGACGGTCGAGGAGAGCATCGTGCGGAACAACCCGGTGAGCACGGCGCCCACGAGTGGCTCGGTCGTGCCCGTCGCGAGTCCACCGTAGTACCGGATCTTCACGCGGCGGGTCCGGCCGGTGACGAGCTGAGCGGCGAAGGCGGCGAGTTGCTCCGCCAGCCCGATGAACGGCTGCAGCCGCTTGAGCTCCTCGGGCGGGATCGACGGAAAATTGACCGCGTTGCGCACGATCCCGAAGCGGATGTAGTCGCGGACACTGGCGGCAGTCTCGGTGCCCACGAGGTGTTGGGCCTCGGTGGTTGAGCCGGCGATGTGCGGTGTGGCGACGACCTGGGGCAGGGCGGTCAGTCGGGACTGGACCGGCGGCTCCTGTTCGAACACGTCCAGGCCGGCGCCCGCGACCTGGCCGGCCTCGATGGCGTCCACCAGGGCCTGCTCGTCGATGAGGTCGCCCCGGGCCGTGTTGATGAGCCGGACGCCCCGCTTGCAGGCCGCCAGGCGCTCGGCATCAAAGAGCCGACGCGTTGCCGCGGTGGCGGGCACGTGAAGGCTGATGAAGTCCGCTCGGGCGCTCAGGTCGTCGAGTGTGACGAGGGCGACGTCGAGATCGCCGGCGATTTGCTCGGCGATGAACGGGTCATGGGCTATGACCTGCATGCCGAACGCTCGTGCGCGGGAGGCCACCTCCTGCCCGACCCGCCCGAGGCCGACCAGGCCGAGGGTCTTGCCACGTAGCTCGGTGCCGAGGTGTTCGCGCTTCGTCCAGCGGCCGTCCTTCATCGCCGCATCCGCGCGGGCGATCGACCGGCCGAGCGACAGCATCAGCGCGCAGACGTGCTCGGCGACGCTTACACTGTTTGCGCCGGGGGCGTTGAGGACCAGGATCCCACGCTCGCTGGCCGCCGCCAGATCGACGTTGTCGACGCCCGAGCCGGCCCGGGCGACCACCTTGAGCCGGGGCGCGGCGGCGAGCAGCGCCGCGTCCACCTGCGTCGCGCTCCTGACGACCAGTCCTTCGGCATCCGCGAGGTCGGCCAGCAACTGGTCGTGCGGCCGTCCAGCGCGGGCATCGACCTGCCAGCCCTCCTGGCGGAGCAGATCGGCCGCCGCGGCGGGCAGTTCGTCGGCGATGACTATTTTCGTGGGTGTGGACATTACGGGGCGACTGTCAGTGTGCGCGGGTAGTTTACGACGTGCCACATCTCCGTGGCGCTCAGCGTCCGCTCGAAGCCGCGCATGCCGGAGCGGGTGCCGTTCCGAATGACGCGAAACAGATTGCCGTCGCCCGCGCCGAGGTCCCAGACCTCGTCGGTGAGGCCGACGGCTGTCATCCAAATACAGGCGGCGCAGGTGATGCACGCGACGATGAGACGCCGTGCCGAGTGCGGCACGCGGACGGATGTCATGGAACCTCGAGCGACGAAATGGTGAGTGGATGATCCCCGCGCGTCGGGGCCCAACGCTGTACGCATACAGTATAATGTGGTCCGCACGCCGGCACGCGGGCTAGTCGATAGCGCCTGTCGCACCACGATGGTGCAAATCGCTCGAACCCCCCAGTTGAAGCGGCGTAGCGGCGCGCGGGCAGATGTTTTCCACAAGGTTTTCCACAGAATCTGTGAACATCCTGCGTGAAAGTCGGGGGCTCTGACCTAAAACGTTCGGTCACGTCTTCACGACAGACTGTTCATAACGACGGATTTGACATTCATCATTCGTAACTCATGCCTGATACATCAAAAGTGACACCACCCGCTGACGGCGCGCCGATCACCCGCGACGGTGACCGCCTCGTCGTTCCCGACAATCCAATCGTGCCGTTCATCGAAGGCGACGGGACCGGCCCCGACATCTGGCGCGCGAGCGTGCGCGTGTTCGACGCGGCGGTGGCCAAAGCGTTCGATGGCGCCCGACGCGTGGCGTGGCTCGAGATCCTGGCCGGCGAGAAGGCCAAGGCCAAGACCGACGAGTGGCTGCCCGAGGCGTCGATCGACGCGGTCCGGACCTACAAGGTGGCGATCAAGGGGCCGCTGACCACGCCGGTCGGCGGGGGCATCCGGAGCCTGAACGTCACGTTGCGGCAGATCCTTGACCTGTATGCCTGCATCCGACCGGTGCGGTACTTCGATGGCACCCCGGCGCCGGTCAGGCATCCGGAGCGGATGAACGTCGTGATCTTTCGCGAGAACACCGAGGACGTCTACGCGGGGATCGAGTGGGCCCAGGGCACCGACGAGGCTAGGAAGGTCATCGAGTTCCTGGAGCGGGAAATGGGCCGCACCATCAGGCCCGACTCGGGCATCGGCATCAAGCCGATCTCGATCACCGGCAGCAAGCGGCTGGTTCGCATGGCGCTGCGCTACGCCCAGGCGAACAGTCGGAAGGCCCTGACCCTGGTTCACAAGGGGAACATCATGAAGTTCACCGAGGGCGCATTCCGGGATTGGGGCTATGAGGTGGCGACCGAGGAGTTCCGAGACGCCGTGGTTACGGAAGCCGAGACCTGGGACGGGGCGAGCGCCGACGGGAAGATCCTCGTGAACGACCGGATCGCCGACAGCGTCTTCCAGCAGGTGCTGACCCGGACCGCGGACTACGACATGTTCGCCACGCCGAACCTCAACGGCGACTACCTGTCGGACGCGTGCGCCGCGCAGGTCGGCGGCCTGGGGATGGCGCCGGGCGCGAACATCGGCGACGAGATCGGCTTCTTCGAGGCGACGCACGGCACCGCGCCGAAGTACGCCGACAAGGACGTCATCAACCCGAGTTCGGTCATCCTGTCGGGCACGATGATGTTCCGGCACCTCGGCTGGGGTGACGCCGCCGACCGGATCGAGACCGCCGTGGAGCGGACGATCCAGCAAAAGAAAGTGACCTACGATCTGGCCAGGCAAATGGACGGCGCCACCAAGCTGCGCACCTCCGAATACGCCGACGCCATCATCTCGAACATGTGACCGACCGCGCGGCGCGGTCGCCGAGGGAGATAGATTCATGAATCGCAAAGTCACCGTTGTGGGCTCCGGCCACGTAGGGGCCACGGCCGCGCGCCGGATCGCCACGAAGGAACTGGCCGACGTCGTCCTGCTCGACATCCTCGAGGGGGTGCCGCAGGGCAAGGGCCTGGACATGCTGGAAGCGAACCCGGTGGAGGGGTCGGACGCGCGTGTCCTCGGCACGAACGACTACGCCGATACGGCCGGGTCCGACATCGTCGTGATCACGGCGGGTCTCGCCCGAAAGCCAGGCATGAGCCGGGACGACCTGCTCGCCAAGAACAAGACCATCATCAAGAGCGTGACCGAGAACGTCGTCGCGCACTCGCCGGAGTGCATCATCATTCCGGTGACCAATCCACTGGACGCGATGTGTCAGGTGGTCTACAAGGTCAGCGGCTTTCCACGCGAGCGGGTCGTGGGCATGGCCGGGATTCTGGATTCCGCCCGGATGCGGGCGTTCATCGCCATGGAACTCGGCGTGTCGGTCGAGAACACCCACGCATTCGTGCTGGGTGGCCACGGCGACACGATGGTGCCGCTGCCGCGGTACTCGACGGTGGCGGGCATTCCGATCACCGAACTCATGGATGCCGCGACGGTCGAGGCGATCGTGAAGCGGACCGCGGGCGGCGGCGGCGAGGTCGTCAAGCTGCTCGGCAGCGGCAGCGCCTACTACGCGCCGGGATCGGCCGTCGTGGAAATGGTCGACGCGATCCTGAAGGACAAGAAGAAGATCCTGCCGTGCGCGGCGTTCCTCCAGGGCGAGTACGGCATCTCCGACCTGTTCGTCGGCGTGCCGGTGAAACTGGGCGCCCGCGGCATGGAGGAGATCATCCAGATCACGCTGACGCCGGACGAGCAGGCCGCGCTTCAGAAGTCGGCCGATGCCGTCGCCGAACTGGTCGAGATCTTGAAATTGTAGATTCATGAAAGTCCACGAGTACCAGGCCAAGGCGATCTTGAGCCAGCACGGCGTGCCGATCCCCGACGGCGAGGTTGCCTTCACGGCGGCCGAGGCGCGGTCGGTCGCAGAGCGGCTGGGGACCGAGGTCGTCGTGGTGAAGGCGCAGATCCACGCCGGCGGCCGCGGCAAGGGTGGCGGCGTCAAGCTGGCGAAGGGGCCGGCCGAGGCCGAACGGATCGCCGGCGAATTGCTCGGGATGCAGCTGGTGACCCATCAGACCGGCCCCGCGGGGCGTCGGGTCGGCCGGCTGCTCGTCGAGCAGGGGCTCGACATCGAGAGGGAACTGTACCTCGGGCTGGTGCTCGACCGCGCGGCTGGCTGTCCGGTCGTCATGGCGAGTGCGGCGGGCGGCGTGGACATCGAAGAGGTGGCCGCGGCGACCCCCGAGCGGATCTTGCGCGAGCTCTCGCACCCGACGGCCGGGCTCTCACCGTATCAGGCCCGCGCGCTGGCGTTCGGTCTCGGCCTCGACGCGACCCAGGTGGGCCCGGCGGTCAAGCTGATGCGCAGTCTCGACGCCGCGTTCCGCGCGATCGATGCGACCCTCATCGAGATCAACCCGCTCGTGGTGACCCGCGACGGGCGGCTCCTCGCGCTCGACGCGAAGATCACGCTCGATGACAACGCGCTCTTCAGACACAAGGCTCTCGGCGAACTGCGTGACCTGACCGAGGAAGAGCCGCTCGAGGTCGAGGCGTCGAAGGACGCCCTGAACTACATCAAGCTCGATGGGAAGATCGGCTGCATGGTCAACGGCGCCGGGCTGGCGATGGCCACGATGGACATCATCAAGCTGTCCGGCGGGGAGCCGGCGAATTTTCTCGACGTGGGCGGGGGCGCCAACGCCACGCAGATTCGCAATGCGTTCCGGATTCTGATGTCCGATCCGTGTGTCAAGGCGGTCTTCATCAACATCTTCGGCGGCATCCTGCGCTGCGACGTCCTCGCCGAGGGCGTCATCGCGGCGGTGACCGAGCTGGACGTGCAGGTGCCGGTCGTGATCCGGATGGAGGGCACGAACGTCGAGCAGGGGCGGCAGATGCTGGACGCGAGCGGTCTGAACTTCACGACCGCGGCGACGATGGCCGAGGCGGCAAACGAGGTCGTCCGGCTGGCCGCCGTGGCCTGACGGCGAGCGGGCGAGCGAGCGATGGCGATCCTGATTGATACGACGACCCGTCTGCTGGTGCAGGGGCTGACCGGACGAGAGGGCACCTTCCACGCGAAGCAGGCGGCGGCCTACGGCACGACGGTCGTCGGCGGCGTGACGCCCGGCAAGGGCGGCACGACGCACGAGGGATGGCCGATCTTCGACACGGTCGTCGGGGCGGTCGAAGCGACCGGTGGAAACACCTCGCTCATTTTTGTGCCGCCGGCCTTTGCCGCCGATGCCGTACTGGAAGCGGCGAGCGCCGGCGTGGCGCTGGTCGTCTGCGTGACGGAAGGGATCCCGACCCTCGACATGGCGCGCACGCTGGCGCTCGTCGACCCGTCCACCCGACTGATCGGCCCGAACTGCCCGGGCGTCATCTCGCCCGGGCGCAGCAAGGTCGGGATCATCCCAGGCCACATCTGCCGCGAGGGCCGGGTGGGGATCGTTTCCCGAAGCGGGACGCTCACCTACGAAGCGATTCACCAGTTGACCGGCCTGGGGCTGGGGCAGAGCACCTGCATCGGCATCGGCGGTGATCCGCTGATCGGCACCTCGTTCGTCGACGCGCTCCGGTTGTTCGAGGGTGACGACGAGACCGACGCGGTCGTCATGATCGGCGAGATCGGCGGCACCGCGGAGGAGGAAGCGGCCGCGTTCATTCGCGAGGGCTTCTCGAAGCCCGTGGTCGGCTTCATCGCAGGCCAGACGGCGCCGCCAGGGCGGCGGATGGGACACGCCGGCGCCATCATCGCGGGCGGCAAGGGGACGGCTGGGGAGAAGATGGCTGCGTTGACGGCGGCCGGCGTCCACGTCGTGCAGAGTCCAGCCGATCTCGGGCAGGCGATGGTCGGGGCGCTGGGATAGCCGAGTGCGCGAGACGCGCCGACCCGTTCAACCGAACTATTGAATCGTCGGCGGCGTTCGTCCGCCGGCGCGGTCGCTCCGGCCGGGATTTCCGGCGAAAAACTTCCAAAAACCCCTAATTTCACGCCTGTTTCGTGCTATGATTCATTGTTACGTCGGTCGAGGTTGTCTCCGGCCATCGAGTCATACAGCACCCGCCTAGTACACCCGGCGGTCGGGGAGTAGAGGTTACCCGCGTGTCGGGCCCGAGGCTCGGCAAGGACACGGTCGAATGTCGCCCACAGGTGTTGCGGTCCAGGATGCCGCAGCCAGCCAGCCCGCCCGCCAGATCGTCAACGATTTCAATATTCAAGTCGCCACCGTGAACGGGTCTGGGAGCCAGACCGCGAACATGGTGCTCTTCCGGTCCATCTTCCAGATGGGCATCCCGGTCTCGGGCAAGAACCTGTTCCCGTCGAATATTGCGGGGTTGCCGACCTGGTACACGATTCGGACGAGCAAGGACGGCTACGTCGCGCGGAAGCGTGAGATCGACGTGCTCGTCGCCATGAATAACGAGACGGCGCGCGACGACGTGATGGGCCTCGAGCCGGGCGCCACGGTCGTCTACGACGAGCCGATGCAGCTCGCCGCGCTCCGTGACGACCTCATTTTCTATCCGGTGCCGTTCGACAAGATCGTCGCCCAGGTCTGTCCCGACGCGAAGCTGCGCCGGCTCGTCCGCAACATGATCTACGACGGCGTGCTGGCGAGGTTGTTCGACATCGACATGGCACAGGTCGAGACGGCGCTCAACAAGCAGCTGGGCCGGAAGGTGAAGGCGCTCGCGCTCAACCAGGCGGCGATGAAGGGCGGCTACGACTACGCGACCGAGCACCTGACCAAGCAGGATCCGTTCGTGCTCGAGTCGATGGGGGGCTCCGGCGACAAGATTCTGATCGACGGGAACGCCGCCGGGGCGCTGGGCTCGTTGATGGCCGGCGTGACCGTCGTGGCGTGGTACCCGATCACGCCGTCGTCGTCCCTGTGCGAAACGCTCATCGACTACCTGCGCAAGTACCGAATCGACAAGGAGACCGGCAAGGCGACCTTCGCGGTCGTGCAGGCCGAGGACGAGGTGGCGGCCATCGGCATGACGCTCGGCGCAGGCTGGGCCGGCGCGCGGGCGATGACCTCGACGTCGGGTCCTGGGATCTCCCTGATGGCCGAGTTCACCGGCCTGGGCTACTACGCCGAGGTGCCGGCGGTCATCTTCGACGTGCAGCGCGTCGGTCCGTCGACCGGGCTGCCGACGCGGACGGCCCAGGGCGACATCCTGTCGACTGCGCTGCTGTCGCACGGCGACACGAAGCATCTGCTGCTCCTGCCGTCGTCGATGGCCGAGTGCTATTCGATGGCGATCGAGGCGTTCGATCTCGCCGAGCGGTTCCAGACGCCCGTGTTTGTCATGAGCGACCTCGACCTGGGGATGAACGCCTGGGTGTCGGAGCCGTTCGAGTGCCCGACTGAGCCGCCCGACCGTGGAAAGTTGCTCGACGCCGAGACGCTGAAACGTCTCGGCGAGTGGGGCCGGTACCGGGATGTCGACGGTGACGGTATCGCCTACCGGTCACTGCCGGGCGATGGGATGCCGGCGTATTTCTGCCGGGGGTCGGGGCACGACGGTGACGCCGGCTACAGTGAGCGGGCCGATGACTACGAGAACAACCTGAATCGGCTCGCGAGAAAGTTCGAGACAGCGCGATCGGTCGTGCCGGGCCCGGTGACCGAGCGCGAGGGCGACGGGAAGGTCGGCGTGCTGGCCTACGGAAGCACGCATTGGGCGGTGGTCGAGAGTTGCGACCAGTTGGCGCGCGAGGCCGCCCTGGCGCCGCGCTATCTCCGGCTGCGGGCGTTCCCGTTTACGGACGAACTGACCGCCTTCATCGACCGGTGCGACCGGGTCTACGTCGTTGAGCAGAACCGCGATGCGCAGATGCTGTCCCTGATGCGGATGGAGATGTCGCCGGAGCGGATTGCCAAACTGCGGAGCGTCCTGCATTACGGCGGGCTGCCGATCGATGCACGCAGTATCACCGACGCCATCCTGGCCGGCGAAGGGCATGCCCTGGCGCCGGCGAACGGCGACTTGAAGACATAGCGTTCGAGACCGATAGGTAGAGTGAGGCAGGTACCGGAGTCGATGGCCACCACAGCTTCTTCGTCAGGCAAGAAAGTCAATAGGATCGGGCTCGAGTTGCAGCCCTACCGGGGCAGCAAGACCACGCTGTGCGCCGGGTGCGGCCACAATGCCATCTCGGAGCGGGTCATTCACGCGTTCTACGAGATGGGGATCGAGCCAAGCCGCGTCATCAAGCTCTCGGGTATCGGCTGTTCGAGTAAGAGCCCGGCGTACTTCCTCGGGGGATCACACGGCTTCAACGGGGTCCACGGCCGGATGCCGTCGATCGGGACCGGCGCCGTCATCGCGAATCAGCAGATGATCGCCGTCGGGACCTCGGGCGACGGAGACACCGGTGCGATCGGCATCGGCCAGTTCGTGCATCTGATGCGGCGCAATCTGCCGATCATCTACATCATCGAGGACAACGGTTGCTACGGCTTGACCAAGGGCCAGTTCTCGCCGACGGCCGACGTCGGTTCGAAGCTCAAGACCGGTGTCGTGAACGATCTGCCGCCGATCGACACCTGCGCGCTCGCCATCGAGCTGGGCGCGTCGTTCGTGGCGCGCTCCTTCTCGGGTGACAAGAAGCAGCTCACGGCGGTCCTCAAGGCCGCGCTCAGCCATCGCGGCACGGCGATGCTCGACGTGATTTCGCCGTGCGTGACCTTCAACGACCACGTCGGATCGACGAAGAGCTACGCCTACGCGCGGGACCACGACGAGCCGCTGGGTGAGATCGACTTCATCCCGTACTTCCAGGACATCGACGTCGAGTACGAGGCCGGGTCCTCGCATCTCGTCAAGATGCACGACGGCTCGCAATTACTGCTCAAGAAGCTCGAGGCCGAGTACGATCCGACCGACCGTCTCGAGGCGATGCGCATTCTTCACGAGACGAGCCGCCGGGGCGAGTTCGCCACCGGTGTGATCTACGTCGAGCCCGACAAGGAAGATTTCATCGAGTTGCTGAATCTCGTGGATGAGCCGCTGGCCACTCTGCCGCTCGAGCGCGTGCGACCGCCGAAGGCCGTGCTCGACGAGATCATGGAGGAGCTCCGCTAGCACCTGGTGTGGCGGCGGTCGTTCTCGCGGAAAGGTTCTCAGGCCGCGCCCACGCGCGGCTTTTTTTGTGTCACGGCTCCCGAAGGGAGCGAGGCGGAAAGGTATAATCGGCCACCATGGAGCGGACGTTGGCGATCATCAAGCCCGATGCGGTGGCGGCTCAACACGTGGGCGCCATCCTCCAGCGCATCGAGGGCGCGGGATTCGAGATCCGAGCGATGCGTCTGGTGCGGCTGTCGCGGGCCGACGCCGAGGGGTTCTACGCCGTGCACCGCGAACGGCCGTTCTTCGGTAGCCTGACGGCCTTCATGTCTTCGGGGCCGGCGGTGGCGCTCGCGCTCGAGGCGCCCGAAGCCATTCGAAAGTGGCGGGAGCTCATGGGAGCCACCGACCCGGCCAAGGCCGACGCCGGCACCATCCGGCGCGACTTCGGCGGCTCCATCGAGCACAACGCCACACATGGCTCCGACGCGCCCGAGACGGCGGCGTTCGAACTGGCCTATTTCTTCGCCGGCGTGGAACTCGCCGGAACCTAGGACTGGGTGGGAGCCCGCGGGAGCCTGACCTCCGAGATGACAATCAAATCAGACCGTTGGATTGCCCGGATGGCGAACGAGCACAAGATGATCGAGCCGTTCGTCGACACCCAGGTCCGGAGCGGCGTGATTTCGTACGGGCTGTCGTCGTACGGATACGACATCCGCGTGGCCGACGAGTTCAAGATCTTCACCAACATCAACAGCACGGTGATCGACCCGAAGTCGTTCGATCCCCGTTCGTTCATCGATCTGCGGGCGTCTGAGTGCATCGTGCCGCCCAATTCGTTCGCGCTCGCGCGCACGGTGGAGTACTTTCGGATTCCGCGCGACGTGTTGACAGTGTGCCTCGGCAAGTCGACCTACGCGCGCTGCGGCATCATCGTCAACGTCACGCCGTTCGAGCCGGAATGGGAAGGTACGGCGACGCTGGAGATTTCCAACACGACGCCGTTGCCGGCCAAGATCTACGCGAACGAGGGCATCGCGCAGGTGCTGTTCTTCCAAAGCGACGAGGCGTGTCAGACATCGTACGCCGACAAGAAGGGCAAGTATCAGACGCAGCAAGAGGTGACGCTCCCGAAGATCTAGTCGGGGACATCGGAGAAGACTGGCCGGTTTTGACCGGCTCATGAGCTTGCGCTAAAATTCACGAGGGTTTGGGCCTCGCGCGAGGCCCCAGCCCGACCTGTCAGACATGGAGAAACTCGACGAGCGTGATGACACGCAGGATGGCGAGGCACGGTCCGTGCCGGCGCTCGCCGTGCAGTTCTTCGTCATCCCGCTGGTCGTGGTCGCGGCCGTTGTTACCGTGTATGGGGGGTTCCGCTGGCTGCTCGATGACGTCAGGACCCCGCAGGAGTATCTGAACGATATTCGCGCCGGCGGCAGGGAACGCCGCTGGCCGGCCGCGTTCGAGCTGTCGCGGCTGATGGCCGATCCCGAGGTGCAGGCGGCCGAGCCGACGCTTGGTCCCGCGCTCGTCAGGGCCTTCGTCGAGTCAGAAGGGGACGACCCGCGGGTGCGGCGGTATCTGGCGATGGCGGTGGGCCAGTTGCTGACGCCGCCGGCCGACGCGGGGGCGAGCCTCGTCGGCGCGCTTGACGATTCGGAGAGCGAGACCCGGATCAGCGTCATCTGGGCGCTCGGATCGCTCGGCGATGCCAGCGTGGTGCCGGAACTCGCGAAGATGTACGCGTCCGACGATGCCGGCGTGAGGAAGATGACGGTATACGCGCTGGGGGCGCTCTCGGGCGACGCGCAGATCGACACGTTGCGCACGGCGCTGAACGATACGGCGCCGGACGTGCAGTGGAACGCCGCGGTGGCCCTGGCACGCCACGGCAACGCGGAGGGCGTGACCGTGCTCGGCCGGATGCTGGACCGCGCCTACGTCGAGCGCATTGCGGAGCCGGCCGCCGGCGTCGGAATCGACGAGAGCGATCGGGTCGGCGATGTGATGATCAGCGGCCTGAACGCCGTGGCCGCCCTCGATGCCGAGGGGTTTCGCGAGTCGGTGGTCCAGTTGAGCCAGGAAGACGAAAGCCTGCGTGTCCGGCAGGCGGCCATCGAGGCGCTGGCCGTACTCGACGCACCGGCCGCCGAACCGGAAGGGCAGGCACGACGCTGATTCCTCGGACGAACGTCCATTCATAACTTCGCGAGCGCAAGAGAGTAGATTCCATGGCAGACGAACCCAACGCACCGGCGTCCGGCACTCCGGCTCCGAAGCCGGCCCCGCCGACCGTGCCCGCGAGTCTGGCCGGCAAGACGACCTCGGCGGCGGCTGCGCCGCGGCGAGCGGCGGCGAAGAAGAAGGTCGAGGACGACACGTCGCCGCTGCTGTCGCGCCGCGGCTGGCTCGGACTTGCCTGGGGTTCGTTCACAGCGGCCTCGGCGGCAGCCCTGGCGGCCACCGGGCGCTTCATGTTTCCGAACGTCCTGAACGAGCCGCCACAGCAGTTCAGGATCGGGTTCCCGGACGAGTACGCGCCGGGTGTCGACGAGCGATGGAAGGATCGATTCGGCGTTTGGATCGTGCGGACGCCGAGCGACGTCGTCCAGGAGGCCGCAGGCTTCTACGCGCTCCTCGTGACCTGCACCCACCTGGGGTGCACCCCCAACTGGCTGTCGGCGGAGGACAAGTTCAAGTGTCCCTGCCACGGCAGCGGTTTCCGGCCGACCGGGGTCAACTTCGAAGGGCCCGCCCCGCGGCCGCTCGAGCGGGCGCGCATCGTCCTGGCCGAGGACGGTCAGATCCTGGTGGACAAGGCGCAGAAGTTCCAGTTCGAGCTCGGACAGTGGGCCGACCCTGAATCGTTCCTGCGCGTGTGATGACCGACGCGAGTGTCGTAGGCAGAGTTTCGAGTTTTCATGGCTGATACAAAGACCGTCGCTCCCAAGGAGGGCGCCCTCGAGCGCTCGTGGAACTGGCTGACCGAGACGCAGATCTGGAAATCGGTCTTTCGCCACAATGCGCCTATCACCGACCGCAACCGCGTGCTGGTCGTGTTGTCGAACGTCTTCCTGCATCTGCATCCGGTGCGGTTGAGGAAGTCGGGCGTGCGGCTGCGCTACACCTGGTGCATGGGGGGATTGAGCTTCTTCCTCTTTCTGACCCTGACATTCACCGGTGTGCTGCTGATGTTCTACTACCGGCCGACGCTGGAGTACGCCTACACCGATATCGTCGGGCTCCGCGAGCACGTGCCGCTCGGGATCATGCGCGAGATGCACCGCTGGGGCGCCCACGCGATGGTCATCACGGTCTGGCTGCATATGTTCCGCGTCTTCATGACCGGGTCGTACAAGCCACCGCGCGAGTTTAACTGGAATGTCGGCGTCATCATGCTGGTGCTGACGCTGCTACTGTCGTTCACGGGCTACCTGCTGCCCTGGGATCAGCTGGCCATCTGGGCGATCACCGTCGGGTCGAACATGGCGAGGGCCACACCGTTCCTCGGCTATGAGGGACCCGGCGCCTCGCTGCTGGCGCTGGGCGACGTGCAGCTCATTCACGCGGCCGACGATGCGCGGTTCGCGCTGCTCGGGGGCACGTTCGTCGGGGAGGGCGCGCTGCTCCGGTTCTACGTCCTGCACTGTGTCGGGCTGCCGCTCGCGATCGCGGTGCTGATGGCGGTGCATTTCTGGCGCGTGCGCAAGGACGGCGGTATCTCCGGTCCGCTCTAGAGCCTGAGGACAGCTCGAGTTTGAACCTATGAATGCGATTAAGGAATTCTTCAACTTCTTCGCCGACCCCCGCGTCTTCTTCCTGCTGACGACGGGCGCGTTCGTGTTCGCGGTGTGGCGGCGGGATCTCTTCGTGAAGCCGAGCGTCGGCTACGGTTTGCAGATCTTTCTCGCGTTGTTCTTCGGGCTCGGCCTGCTCGACGAGAACTTCAGGCTGATCATCGGCAAGCCGGACAACGTGCCGATCGTCGGCCTGATCTTCCTGCTGCTGTTCTTCACCTGGTACTCGATGCGCCAGGCGGTCCTGAACGACCAGCGGATCGCCAAAGGCGAGCCGGTCGAGGAGAAGGTGGAGGAGGACCGCGTCTGGGTCTGGCCGGATCTCGTGTACGTCGAGTTGATCTGCCTGGTGCTCTGCTCCGTGGCCCTGATCGTCTGGTCGATCGTCCTGAAGGCACCGCTGGAGCAGCCCGCCAACGCCGCGGCGACGCCGAACCCGTCGAAGGCACCGTGGTACTTCCTCGGCCTGCAGGAGATGCTCGTCTACTTCGACCCCTGGCTGGCCGGTGTCGTGTTGCCCAGCCTGATAATCGTCGGGTTGATGGCGATCCCGTATATCGACACGAACCCGAAGGGGAACGGCTACTACACGTTCAAGGAGCGGAAGGCCGAGATCACCATCTTCCTTTTCGGCTTCGTGGTGCTCTGGTCGTCGCTGATCGTGCTCGGCACGTTCCTGCGCGGGCCGAACTGGAACTTTTTCGGGCCGTTCGAGTACTGGGACATCCACAAGCTCGAGGCGCTGACGAACGTCAACCTGTCGGAGTACATCTGGCTCCGAGGTTTGGGTGTCGGCATGCCCTCGCACTGGCTGATCCGCGAGTTGCCGGGGATCCTCATCGTGCTGTTCTACGTTTTCGGACTGCCGGTCGTGTTCGCGCGCACGGTGTTCAAGCGGTACTACGAGAAGCTTGGGCCGACGCGATTCTACGTGACGGCGTTCCTCTTCCTGTCGATGCTCTCGCTGCCGGTGAAGATGCTCGCACGGTGGCTGTTCAACCTGAAGTACGTCGTCGCGATTGGGGAGCTCTTCTTCAACATCTGACCGATCACCCATATGGCTGACAAGAAGGCTGTCGGACACGCCTACAACATCGATTTCCTGAACGTCATCTTCGCGGCGTCGAGCATCTTGCTCTTCATCTCCACCCTCTGGATGGTTTGGGACGACTACGACCGCGAGTGGAAGAACTACCAGCGCCGCTTCGTGCAGTTGGAGACGGAAGTGACGCGCGTGGCCCTCGAAGCGGCCAACGCCGAGATCGATCCGGCCGTGCTCGAGCAATTCGGGGCCGACCGCGCGGCGGCCGAGGCAGCGCTGGCCGGGCAAGAGGAACAACTCACGGCCCTCGAAGAGCAGGAGGCCGAGGTTGCGATCCAGTTGACGGTGGCCAGCCAGATTCACCAGTTCACCAAGGCCGACTACGACGTCGACAAGTACGCGCTGGAAGTCGATCGCGAAGGCGCCGAGGAGGGCGCATTCGCCGAGCGCGAAGCGGAGGTCGAGGCGAAGTACGACGAGTGGCTGGCCCTTGGCCTAGAGGTCGAGCGGCTAACGGCCGAAAGTGACGGCCTTCGGGGACAGATCGGCGAGATCCGCCAGGGAGTGACCGATCTCGACGACCAGATTCGGGGATTGACCTCGGAGACGACGCGCCTGGAGGAACGGCTGGCCGACCTGGCCCCGAGCCTGATCAACGACTACCTGCTCAACGCGCCGCTCATCGACTTCATGGCGCCTTCGATCACGGTGCGCCAGGTCATCCTGCCGAACATTCTGGACGATCTGAACTTCATCCGTGTGCCGAAGATGGACCGGTGCATGACCTGCCATCTGGCGATCGATCGCGAGGGCTACGAGGAGTATCCGCAGCCGTTCGCCACACATCCGAATCTCGACACCTACGTCAGCAGCGGTTCGCCGCACGCGCTCGAGACGACCGGCTGCACCGTCTGTCACGAGGGGATGCCGCAGTCGATCAGCTTCCGCGACGCTGCACACACGCCGACCAACCTCGACCAGGAGCACGAGTGGGTGGAGGCCTACGGCTGGGAAGAGCCGCACCTCTGGGACTATCCGATGCTGCCGAGCGGAATGGCGGAGGCGTCGTGCGCGAAGTGCCACGTCGAGGAGGTGCACGTGCCAGAGGCCGGCGTGCTCAACCTCGCCTATGGACTCTACGAGCGAGCCGGCTGTTACACCTGTCACAAGACGGCCGGTTTCGAGGAACTGCGCGAGCCGGGCCCGAGTCTGCGGCGGGTAGGAGCCAAGCTGACGCCTGAGTGGGTCGCCGGCTGGATTCGCGATCCACGCGCGATCAAGCAGACGACCTGGATGCCGAGGGTCTGGTACGGCACGAACACGTCGACGCCCGAGGATGCACGCCGCAACGAGGTCGAGATCGACGCCGCGGTCGCCTACTTGTTCGCTTCCTCGAGTGACTTCGAATTCGCCGTGCAGGTCCCTCGGCGCGGCGACGCCGCTGAGGGCCAGCGTCTCGTCGAATCGGTCGGGTGCCTGGCGTGCCACGTAGCCGGCGACGAGGGGCGTCTCGAGGCGGGGCCACGGCGGACGTTCGGCCAGGCGCTGCAGAACATCGGCAGCAAGACGACCTACGAGTGGGTGTTCGACTGGGTGCGCGATCCGCAGCACTACAGCGAGAGCACCTACATGCCAGACCTGCGCCTCACCGACGACGAGGCGGCCGACGTGGCGACCTACCTGATGTCGCTGACGGGCGGCACGCCGCGGGCGGCCGAAGCGACCTACGACCAGGTCTACGCCGACGAGGTGCTGCTGGATTACCTGAAGGCGATCGTGCCGACCGCCGAGGCGGAGGCGACGGTGGCGGGCTTGTCGGCGGAGGAGCGGACGATCGAGCTGGGCGAGCGGGTCATCGGCCGGTATGGCTGTTTCAGCTGCCACGACATCCCCGGCTTTGAGGAGACGCAGCCGATCGGGACGGAGCTGTCCGAGGAAGGCACGAAGCTGATCTCGCAGCTCGACTTCGCGCACGTCGAGATTCCGCATACGAAGATCGACTGGTTCGAGAACAAGCTGCTCGATCCGCGGATCTACGACGAGAACCGGGTGCTGCAGCCGCTCGAGAAGCTCCGCATGCCCGACTACGGGTTCAGCGAGGAAGAGACCCACCTCCTGGTCACCGCGATCATGAGCTTCCAGCGCGAGGTCCAGCCGACCGCGGCGCTCGTGCCGGGCTCGGCGCGGCAGGAAGCGCTCAGGGCCGGACGGACGCTGACGCGACGGCGCAACTGTGTTGCGTGCCACGAGATCGAGAACGACGGCGGCGACTACGTGACGCTGGTCGACGACCCGTCACTAGCGCCGCCGCTCCTGACGCCGCAGGGCGCCAAGGTGAAGCCCGACTGGAACTACGCCTTCTTCAAGGATCCGATCGCGATCCGACCGTGGCTCGACGTCCGGATGCCGACGTTCGACCTGGAGGACGAGCAGTGGAACGAGTTGCTCGGCTACTTCGCCGCCGTATCCGAGTCGATCGGCCCGTTCCGGGCGCACACCGTGGCGTCGGCGCGGGGTGAGTTCATGGCAACCGGCGAGGAACTGTTCGACCTGCTCCGGTGCCAGCAGTGCCACGTCCTCGACGAGATTCCGCCGGATCAGCCGACCGAGAATCTGGCGCCCGACCTCAGGATGACGCCCGAGCGGCTGCAGGCCGACTGGGTCATCGACTGGATCCGGATACCCCAGACGATTCAGCCCGGGACCCGGATGCCGGCGTTCTGGCCGAACTACCCGGAGACGTTCTACCAGCAGTTCGATCAGAACGCCGAAGAGCAGATCCGGTCGATCCGGGACCACATGCTGACCTTCAGCGGTGGGCCGCGGCCGGCGGAGCCGGTCGTGAACGTTGGCGACTAGCCGTAGCGGTCGTTTCGCGGGAAGGCTGGGTGTTTCAAGACGGGCGCGGCTCCGGCCGCGCCCGTCGTCTGTACGGCCTTCCGAGAGCCGAACGACAGACTCGGGACCTGCGTAGGGCAGTCCTTCAGGGCTGCCGGGCCGAGCCGTGGCCGGTGCGATAAGAGATCAAGGCAAGGCACCCATCTACTTGAGGATACTGTCGCTTCGAGTGAGCGTGGCGCCGGCGGCTGCCATGGCCTCGAGGGCGGCGGCACCGTCGCCGGGATGCAGGTCGACAGCCGCGATCGCGTCGGTCGGGACACTGACGTCGAAGCCGTGCCCGAGGGCATCCAAAATAGAGTGCTTCACGCAGTAGTCGGTCGCGAGGCCGCCGACGTACAGCCGGGTGACCTCTCGGTGCCGCAGCGCCTCGAGCAATGGCTGCCCGGAGTCGGTTCGACCGTCGAAGGCGGAGTACCCGTCCTCGGTCGGTCCGATCCCCTTGCTGACCACGACGGTCCCGTCCGGCAGGTGGAGATCGTCGTGGAACGCTGCGCCGGTGGAGCCGGCGACGCAGTGTGGCGGCCAGGCGCCGCCAGCGTCGCGAAAGTGGGCCGATTCGGCAGGATGCCAGTCGCGCGAGGCGAGGACGGGCACGCCTCGGCGGTCGAACGCGCCGACGATCCGGTTTAGGACGGCGACGGCGCGGTCGGCATGCGGGACGGCCAGGGTGCCGCCGGCGCAGAAATCCTTCTGCACGTCGACCACCAGCAGTGCGGCCGGCTCCATGGACGCTAAGATAGCAAATAGCGATGCCGAGCGCGCTCTCGACCGACCTGTACGAGGTGACGATGGCGGCGGGGTTCGTGGAGGGGGACCACGGCCGCGGCACGTTCGACCTCTATGTCAGGACGCTGCCGGAGACGCGGTCGTTTCTCGTCGCGGCCGGTCTCGAGCAGGGGCTCGCGTACCTGGAAACCGTGCGGTTCACGGCGGCCGAGGTGGCGTATCTCCGTACGGTGCCCGCGCTCGCGGAGCTGCCCGCGGCGTTCTTCGACGACTATCTCGCCCGATTCAGGTTCACCGGTGAGGTCTGGGCGATGGACGAGGGGACCCCGGTCTTCGCCAACGAACCGATCCTTTCGATCACCGCGCCGCTGGCCGAGGCCCAGCTCGTCGAGACCGCGGTGCTCGCCATCGTCGGATTCCAGACGTCGATCGCGTCCAAGGCGGTGCGGGTGGCGGCGGCCGCGGCCGGGCGGCCCGCCATCGAGTTCGGCGGGCGGCGGGCTCACGGGACCGAGGCGGCGATGTGGGCCGCGAGGGCGGCGTTTCTCGGTGGCTGTGAAGCCACGTCGAACCTCGCGGCCGGGCGGGCGTTCGACATTCCGGTGTCGGGAACGATGGCGCATTCATGGGTCATGGCGCATGACGGCGAGGAGGAGGCGTTCCGCCGCTACGCCGATCTCTTCGGCGATCAGGCGGTCCTGCTGCTGGATACCTACGACACGTGCGAGGCGGCGCGCCGCGTCGTGTCGAGTGGGTTGACGCCGGCGGCCGTCAGGCTCGACAGCGGCGACCTTGGGGCGCTGAGCCGCGACGTCCGCGGCATCCTCGACGGCGGAGGGCTGCGCGGCACGCGCATCCTCGTCAGCGGCGACCTCGACGAATATCGGATCGCGTCACTCGTCGCCAGCGGTGCGCCGGTGGACGGCTTCGGCGTCGGCACGGCGTTGAGCACCTCCAACGACGCGCCGGCGCTCGGTGTCGTCTACAAGCTGGCGGAGGTCGAGCGGGCGGGGTCCTGGATGGCAACGGCCAAGTCGAGCCCGGGCAAGGCGACCTGGGCCGGCCGGAAGCAGGTGTGGCGGATGCCCGCCGATGGGCGGGACCGGGTGGGGCTGCGTGACGAGCGCGCACCCGCGGGTGGGCACGGTTTGCTGCGCTGCGTGATGCGCGACGGCACGAGGGTCGGGGACGCACCCGCGCTCGCCGACCGGCGAGCGGCCTGCCAGGCGGCGGTAGCGGGGCTCCCGGCTGGTGTGCGGCGCCTCGAGAACCCGCTCGGCTACCAGGTCGAGGTGAGCGACGCGCTGCGGGCGCTGTCGAAGGCAGCGATGACACGGTGAGGGCTGTGCCGAGACCTCTGAGTGGGATCGAACGGGCATGGTCTCCACGCATTGATGAACGATGAACCTAGATGAGCGCTTCCTGCGCGCGCTCCGCGACATCGTGGGCGAGTCCGGTCTGGTCGGCGACGCGGCCGATCGGCTGACCTACGAATGCGATGCGCTGACCCATCTGCGCGCCATGCCAGGCGTCGTCGTCCTGCCCGCGAGTGTGCAGCAAGTGCAAGAGGTGGTCCGGCTCTGTCACAGTGCCGGCGTGCCGTTCGTGGCGCGGGGTCACGGTACCGGGCTGTCGGGCGGCGCCTTGCCGGTCGAGGACGGCGTTCTCGTCGTGCTGACGCGGCTCGATCGGATCCTCGACATCGACGCGCCCAACCGCCGGATGACCGTCCAGCCGGGAGTGACGAATCTCGAGGTCAGCCGGCGCGCGGCGCCGTTCGGTCTGTACTACGCGCCCGATCCGTCGTCGCAGCAGATCTGTTCGATCGGCGGCAACGTCGCCGAGAACTCGGGCGGCGCCCACTGCCTGAAGTACGGCTTCACGGTGCATCACGTGCTCGGCCTCGATGTGGTCATGCCCGATGGTGCGCTAGTCAAGCTGGGCGGTCCGGTGCCGGACCGGCCGGGGTTCGACCTGGTCGGCGCCCTGGTCGGATCCGAGGGGACGCTGGGGGTCGTGACCGAGGTCGTCCTGCGACTGCTACGGCTGCCCGAGGATGTCAGAACGCTCCTGGCGGCGTTCTCGTCCACCGACGCCGCGGGCGCGGCGGTGTCCGGCATCATCGCGGCCGGGATCGTTCCGGCGGCGGTGGAGATGATGGATCGGCTGACGATCAAGGCGGCCGAGGCGGCGGTGCACCCCAACTTCCCGCAGGCCGAGGCCGTGCTGATCGTCGAACTCGACGGCCCGCGTGCCGAAGTCGGCGCGCTGTTCCGTCGCGTCGAGTCGGTCTGCCGCGAGGCTGGGGCGAGCGAGGTGCGCGTGGCGGCTGATGCCGACGAGCGTGCGCGTTTCTGGGCGGGGCGAAAGGCGGCGTTCGCGGCGATGGGTCGGGTTTCGCCGGACTACTACGTTCAGGACGGCGTGATCCCCCGCACGAAGCTGTCGGAAGTCTTGCGGCGGATCCGCGCGCTGGCGGAGCGTTCCGGACTGCGGATCGGCAACGTGTTTCATGCGGGCGACGGCAACTTGCACCCGCTCATCTGCTACGACGGCGCCGTGGAGGGGCAGGCCGAACTCGCCGCCGCCGTGGGCGGTGAGATTCTTCAGTACTGCGTGGAGGCGGGTGGGTCGATCACGGGTGAGCACGGCGTTGGCGCCGACAAGGCGGCGCACATGGCGAAGATGTTCAGCGAGGTCGACCTCGAGACGATGCACCGGCTGCGGTGCGCGTTCGACCCTTCTGGCCTCTGCAACCCGCAGAAGATCTTTCCGACGCCACGGCTGTGCGGGGAAGTGCCGCGTCCCTACCGGGCGCACCCGGTCGTGCGCGCCGGATTGGCCGAGCGGTTCTGATGGCCGCGGTCAACGAACTTGCGGCGGTCGCAGCGCGCGTGGCGGGGGAGGGCGCCGTCCGTGTCGGCGCGACGGCCGTCTGCGGCGTCGTGCCGGGGATCGTGGTTGCACCCAAGAGCGTCGCGGCCCTATCGGAAACGCTGCGCTGGGCGCACGGGCGGCGTCTGGCGGTCGTCCCCACCGGCGCCGGCACCAAGCTCGAGTGGGGCGGCGTCCCGCCACGGATCGATCTCCTGCTGTCGCTCGGCCGCCTCGATGCCGTCGTGGCGCATCGCCACGGCGACCTGACCGCAACCGTGCAGGCCGGCGCCTCCCTAGGTCGGGTGAATGAGCTGCTGCGACGCCACGGCCAGTGGTTGCCGCTCGACCCCGCGCACGGCGAGCGCGCTACGATCGGCGGCATAGTCGCGACCAACGACGCTGGCCCGCGCCGCCATCGACACGGCGCGCCGCGGGAGCTCATTCTCGGCGTCACGTTCGTGCGGGCCGACGGCGCGATAGCGAGCGCAGGCGGGATCGTCGTGAAGAACGTGGCCGGTTACGACCTCTCGAGGCTGCTGACCGGCTCGTTCGGCGCGCTCGGGGTCGTCGTCGACGCGACCTTCAAGCTGTCGCCGTTGCCGCCAACCTCGCGAACGGTCGTCGCCGCCGGCCTCGACCCCGGGACGATCGATGGCGCGACCAGCGCCGTCATGGCGAGCCAGCTGGCGCCGAGTGCCCTGGAGGTGCAGGGCCCCCCGTTCTCCCTCCTGGCGCGCTTCGAGACGGTGCAGGAGGCCTCTGAGCGCCAGGCTGAGGAAGTGGCCGCGCTCTGGCGCGGGTGCGGTGCGGCCGACACCGGGGTCTTGACCGGTGCGGCCGAGACCGAGCGCTGGACGGCCCACCACGACGCGGTCTGGGGCCGTGAGGACGATATCTGCCGGATCGGGCTCTTGCCCGACCAGTTGCCCGGCCTTCTGGAGGAGTTCGTCGGCCTGCTGCAGCGCCACGAGATCGAAGGGCAGCTGGCCGGCCGGGTCGAGACCGGCGCGCTTCACGCCCGGATAGGGACCGATGCCGCGGCATCGCGGGCGATCATCGATCGGCTGCGAGCTCGGGTCGAGCCTCGCGGCGGCCATGTCGCCCTGCTGCGGGGCTCGCCGGCCCTGCGGGCGCAGATCGAGCCGTGGGGGGCGATGGGTGACGCCACCGGTGTCATGGATGCGGTTAAGCGGCAGTTCGATCCCCAGGGCATCCTGAGCGCCGGGCGATGGCCGGAGGCGGAGGCCCGGGCATGAGCGTCGCGTCCGACCGCCGCGCCGACCTCGCGGCATGCGTCCACTGCGGATTCTGTCTGCCGACCTGTCCGACCTACGTCCTGTGGCGTCAGGAGATGGACTCGCCGCGCGGCCGGCTGCATCTGATGAAGGCCGAAGCCGACGGCCGCGTGCCGATCGCCGAGGCGCTTGTCGGGCGGATGGATGCCTGTCTCGGATGCCTGGCGTGCACGACGGCCTGTCCGTCGGGCGTCGAGTACGGTCCGCTTATCGAACAGGCCCGCGCGGGCATTGAAGCGGAGTTCCGGCGTCCACTCGGCGACCGCCTGTTCAGGACCCTCCTGTTTCAGGCCCTGCCGTATCCCAGCCGACTAAGGTGGGTCGCCGCGCCGATGGCTGCCGTGGCTGCGATCGGCGACTGGCTCGACCGACGTGGCTGGCTCGACTGGCTCCCGGCGAGGCTCTGCGCCCTCGTCCGGCTGGCGCCCCGGTCGGTGGCGGCGGGTGGGTCGTTGCCGGCGCGGACGCCGGCCCTCGGAACGCGACGGGCCACGGTCGGCCTGCTTACCGGATGCGTCCAGCGCGTCTTCTTCGGCGATGTCAACTGGGCCACCGCGCGCGTCCTTGCCGCCGAGGGATGCGATGTGGTCGTGCCGGGCGATCAAGGGTGCTGCGGAGCGCTGGCGTTGCACGCGGGGCGCGAGGATGAGGCCAGGGGATTCGCGCGTCGGTTGATCGCCGTGTTCGAGCGAAGTGGCGTCGATCGGATCGCGGTCAACGTCGCCGGGTGCGGCGCCGCGATGAAGGAGTACGGTCGGCTCTTCGCCGACGACCCCGAATGGGCGGCGCGCGCCGCGGCGTTCGCCGCCCGCGTCGGCGACGTCTCGGAGGTGCTGGACGAGGTCGGGCCGGTGCGCGCCACGCGCCACCCGATCGACGCCCGGGTCGCGTACCACGACCCGTGCCACCTCGCGCACGGCCAGGGCGTGCGCGCGCAACCGCGACGATTGCTCGAGGCGATTCCGGGTCTGAGTGTCGTGACCCCGGCCGAAGGTGAGTTGTGCTGCGGCAGCGCCGGCATCTACAACCTCGTGCAGCCCGAGGCGGCGGCCGCGCTGGGGGCCCGGAAGATCGCCGCGATCACGGAACTCGACACCGATCTCGTGGCCACCGGGAACGCCGGCTGCCTGCTGCAGTTGGCCGCGGCCGGGCGGGCCGCGGGCCGGCCGATGCGCCTCGTCCACCCGATCGAGATTGTCGACGCGTCGATCCGCGGGACGCGGCCGTAGGCGCGGGGCCGCTCACGGCGACGACGGTTCGGTCGCGCGAATCCGCTGGACCCGGATCAATCGCGGCTGCGTCGCGCTCAGCATCGCTCGTCGTCATGATGCCCGCGCCGACCGGTCGAGGGCATCGAGGGCGACCTCCGCCGGCGCCTGGATCGCGAGGTCGAGCGTGGCCGAGGCGGGGGGGGCTTCCGGGTTGATCTCGACGGTATAGGCGCCCCGCCGCTTCGCCTCGGGTGCCAGGGAAGCTGCCGGGTACACGACCGACGACGTGCCGATCGTCAAGAAGAGATCGCAGTCGAGGGCGGCCTCACACTGTTTCATTACCTCGGTGTCGAGCGACTCGCCGAACCAGACGACGCCGGGGCGGACGAGGCCGTCGCAGTGCGGGCATCGCGGCGGGAGCTCGACGAAATCGGCCCGGCGGTCTTCCCAGCGCGCCGGCGCGGCCGCGCAGCGATCCGAGCACTGGAGTTCCCAGAGTGACCCGTGCATCCTGACGACGCGGCGAGTGCCGGCGGCCTCGTGCAGGCCGTCGACGTTCTGGGTGATGAGGGTGAAGTCGGCGTAGTGCCGGCTCCAGCCGGAAATGACCTCGTGCGCCCGATTCGGCCGGCACGCCGCGATCGTCGATCGTCGCCAGGCATACCACTCCCAGGCCAGAGCGGGGTCGCGTGCGAACGCCTCCGCGGTCGTCAGGGATTCCGGTCGGTGCTGCTTCCAGAGGCCGCCGGCCCCGCGGAAGGTCGGGACGCCACTGGCGGCCGAGACGCCGGCGCCGGTGAGGACGGTGACCCGGGTCGCGGCCGACAGCAGCTCGGCGAGCGGTGCGACGAGAGCGGCGAGCAATGCCACGGCTGCTACTCCAGGGGCTTCAGCGCGCCGAGCATCGTCGGAATCAGTTCGGTGATCGTCGGGTGGGCATCGGGTGTCGCCCTCTCGTCGGCAGGTTCCCGTCATCGCGTTCGAACACGACATAATAGCGAAATGGCGAAGGGGAAGCGATTGACCGCCTCACCGTGGATGCTGTTCGGACCTGGCCGTCCGGCTTGCCGGGTGACCAGATGAGCGATCTCGCGGTCGAGCGGCAGGCGATATCGGGCGATGTGGCGTTCACGGGCGCACTGCGCGACGCCTCGGCCGACTGGGAGACGCGCGCGCGCGTCGCCCGGCTCTGGGCGAAGGACGCCACGCTCTGGACCGGTGGCGACGAGGCCGACTGGCTGGGCTGGCTCGACATCGTGCCGGCCCAGCAGGCGCGCGGTTCCCACTTCAGGGCGCTGTCGAGTCATGCCGCGCGAGGGGGGTTCACCGACGCGGTCGTGCTCGGCATGGGCGGCTCCAGTCTCTGTGCCGACGTCCTCAGTCGCAGCCTCGGTCCCGTCGACGGTGCGCCCCGACTGCGGGTCCTCGATTCGACCGACCCGGCCCAGGTTGCATCGGTTGAGGCCGCGGTCGACCTCGAACGCTGTCTGTTCATCGTCGCCAGCAAGTCCGGGACGACGCTCGAGCCGAGTCTCTTCGGGGACTACTTCTACGGGCTGGTGGAGGCGCGGCTGGGCGATCGCGCGGGAGAGCACTTCCTCGCCGTGACCGATCCAGGCTCGCGGCTCGAGGTGTTGGCAAAGCGGCGGCGATTCCATTCAGTCGCCCCGGGCGTCAGGAGCATCGGTGGACGCTACTCGGCGCTGTCCGACTTCGGCCTGGTGCCGGCCGCCGTCATGGGCCTCGACGTCGAACGCCTCCTGGCGTGCGCGGCGGAGATGGCGAGCGCGTGCGGCGTCGACCGGCCGGTTGCGAGCAATCCGGGCGTGCAACTCGGCCTGGCACTCGGCCTCGCCGCACGCGCCGGGCGTGACAAGGTCACCTTCGCCCTGTCGAACGGTCTGCTCCCGCTGGGTGCCTGGCTGGAGCAGTTACTGGCCGAGTCGACCGGCAAGCGCGGCCTCGGGCTCATCCCGGTCGATGGCGAGCCCGCCGGCTCGCCGGAGGTCTACGGTGCCGACCGGGTGTTCGTGTCGATCCGGTTGACAGCTGAGGGCGGCGAGAGCGACGACGCAGAGGCCGAACATGCTGCTGCGATCGACGCGCTGGAGGCGACCGGGCACCCGGTCGTCCGGATCACGCTTGGCGACCGGTACGACCTGGCGGGAGAGTTCTTCCGGTGGGAGATCGCGACGGCCGTTGCCGGCGCGGTGCTCGCAATCAATCCGTTCGATCAACCCGACGTCGAGGCCGGCAAGGTCGCTACCCGGGCGCTGACCGACGCGTACGAGACGTCGGGGCGCCTGCCTTCGGAGACGGCGTTCGCCGCGGATGACGACTTCACCCTGTTCGCCGACGACTTGAATCGCGAAGCGCTGAGCGTGGCGGGGGCCACCTCGCCCGCCGCTGTGCTGCGGGCCCACCTCGGCCGACTCGGCGCGGGCGACTACTTTGCCTTGCTCGCCTACTTGGAGATGCAACCGGCGCACGAGGCGGCGCTCGGTCGGATGCGCCAGAGTGTCCGCGACCGGACGCGGGCCGCGACCTGTGTCGGGTTCGGCCCGCGCTATCTCCACTCGAGCGGCCAGGCCTACAAGGGTGGCCCGAACAGCGGCGTGTTCCTTCAAATCACCGCGGAGGATGCGGTCGACCTGCCGATTCCGGGCCGGGCATACTCATTCGGCGTCGTGAAGGCGGCACAGGCCAGGGGTGACTTCGACGTCCTCGCGGAGCGGAAGCGCCGCCTGCTGCGCGTGCACCTCGGTGCGGACGTGACCGCCGGCCTGGCGTCGCTGGAGCGGGCGGTGCTGGACGCCCTGGCCTGACCTGGCGCTAGACGAGGAGGCAGATGCAACTGGGAATGGTGGGTCTCGGACGGATGGGCGCGAACATGGTGCGGCGCCTCATGGCGGGCGGTCATCGGTGCGTCGTGTTCGACCTCGACGCGAAAGCGGTCGAACGGATGGCGGCCGATGGCGCGAAAGGGGCCGTGTCGCTCGATAGCCTCGTCGAGGCGCTGGACCCGCCGCGGGCCGTCCGGGGGCAGTACGGGCCGGGGACCGGCGCCGACGGCGGTGACGTGCCCGGGTATCGTGCCGAGCCGAGCGTCGAGCCCGGGTCCGATACCGAGACCTTCGTCGCGTTGAAGCTGCTGGTCGACAACTGGCGGTGGGCCGGCGTGCCGTTCTATCTCCGCACCGGGAAGCGGATGCCGGCCCGGTTGACAGAGATCGCCATCCAGTTCAAGCGCGCGCCGTTCATGATGTTCCGCGAGACGGCGGTGGAACAGTTGGCACCGAACACGCTGGTGATGCGGATTCAGCCCGACGAAGGGATCTCACTCCACTTCGGCGCGAAGATGCCGTCAGCCGCGTTGCAGATCGGCGGTGTCGACATGGACTTCTCGTATACCGACTACTTCGGCCGGATGCGGTCGACCGGCTACGAGACGCTGCTGTACGACGCGATGAAGGGCGACCCCACGCTGTTCCAGCGGGCGGACAACGCCGAGGCGGGATGGCGGACCGTCTCGCCGATTCTCGATGTCTGGGGCGCACTCCCGGCGCGCGACTTTGCGAACTACGCCGCGGGCGACGCTGGGCCGTCGGCCGCCGACGAATTGCTCGCCCGGGACGGCCGTCGCTGGCGGCCTCTCGGCCGGTAGCGAGCGGCGTCAGATGACACCCAGGTACCCGAGTCCGTCGCGCGCGAACTTCAACGCGTAGACGAAGAGCCCCACGCCGAGTCCGCGGAGCGTGTAGCGGTAGGCCGCGCCCTCCAGAAACGATCGGCCGCGGGATGCCACGACGGCGAACGTGATCTTGGCTCCGACCAGGCAGACGTACAGACCGACCAGGAAAAGGGCGACGAACGACCAACCGGCCCGATGCGCGACGAAGATTGTCGGCGCGCCGACGGTGAACCAGAACAGATACGGGTTGGGGTTCGCAAGGTTGGTGAGCATCCCCTTCCGCAGCGAACCGGGTGCCTGGGCGTTCAGGCTCGCCACCGGCGCCTTGAAGACCAGGCTCTGGTAGGCGAGGTAGCTGAGGAAGGCCGCGCCCGTGAGCGCGATCACCCCGAGGGCCAGGCCCGTGTCGTCGAGCCGGCCGATGAAGAGCAGGGCGGCCAGGGCGATCGGCGCGTCGGTCAGGAGCGGCGCGATCGCGACCTTCAGGCCTTCACCCAGGCCGTAGCGGAGGCTCTGGACGATGACGAGCATCGTGACCGGGCCAGGAGCGAAGCCGCCAGCGAGCCCGACCAGCGCGCCGGCGACGAGAAATGACCAGCCGTCGGACATGCCGTGCGCGGCCTCAGAAACAGGAAAGGGGTCGAAGCTTGTTCGCCTCGACCCCTTTCGGAAGTTGGTTGCGGGGGCGGGATTTGAACCCGCGACCTTTGGGTTATGAGCCCAACGAGCTACCGGACTGCTCCACCCCGCGTCAGAGATTATACGCCCGCTACCGTCGTGTCTGGCAAGGACAGGCGAATCCCGATGGTAACATGCGCCGTTCGAGAGGGTCAACGACGCGGCGCGCGATCGGCGCGCCGTCTGGCTACTCGAGCCGGCGGGACGCCGGCTCGACGTCTTTGATGATGAACAGGATCTCGCCCGGACTGAGCAAGCCGAGGTCGCGCCGCGCGATCGCCTCGATCGCCCTGGGATCCTCGCGCAAGCGCCTGGCCTCCTCTCGCAGTCGGGCGTTCTCCTGACGCTGCTGGGCGATCTCGGCCTGGAGGGCGGCATCCCGACGGCGCGCCCGCAAGGTTTCCAGTAAGCCGCGCTCGCCGATAATCGCATCCGCCAGCAGGATGCTCGTCACGAACACCAGCAAGAGCTGGAGCGTCCGTCGGCTGCGGGGGGGAGGCGGCTTGCGTCGGGCGTTGCGGCGAGGGGCGCGAGGCAGTTCAATCTTCGGCATGGCGCAAACGGTCGTACTCCTGGTGTTTCGGCCGCAGGCTCCGGGGCGAATAGGGTGCGGGCTCGGTCGGCGGTGCGGGTCTTCAGACCCGCGAAGGCCGGCCGGACGGAGGGCAGCGTGAGCGCAGACAGATGTGTCATCGTCCTGACGACGATGCCGACGGCGGACGCGGCGGATCGCCTCGCGACGACGCTGGTCGAGGAGCGGCTGGCCGCGTGCGTGAACATCCTCCCCGAGATGCGGTCGGTCTACCGCTGGGACGGGCAGATCGAGCGGGGCACCGAACACCAGATCGTCATGAAGACGACACCCGGGAAGGTCGGGGCGCTGCACGCCAGGGTGGAGGCGCTGCATCCGTACGCCGTGGCCGAGATCCTCGACATCCAGGCGAGTGGCGGCGGCGCGGCCTACCTAAAGTGGGTGACGGAGTCGGTGGGCTGAACGACGGGTGGCCGCGAGTGGGCTCTAGAGCAGCCGAATGACCAGGAAGCCGCCGACGAGCAGGGCGAGAAACAGGAGCGCCGCCAGGTCGAAGTGACGCTCGATGGAGTGCCGGACGCGCGGCCCCCAGATCCGGAGAATCGTCGAGACCAGGAAGAACCGGCCGGATCGGCCGACGAAGCTGACGAGCAGGAACGGCCAGAACGCCATCCCCGTGGCGCCCGCGGCGATCGTCGCGACCTTGAACGGAATCGGGGTGAAGGCGGCACCGGCCAGGAACCAGACGCCCCAGACCCCGGTGTAGATCCCCACGACCTGCTCCCAGCGCGCCTGGGCGCCGTAGAAGTCGACGATCGGCTGTCCGGCGGTGGCCATGAACACAGCGCCGATCAGGTAGCCGATGGCGGCGCCGGCCACCGAGCCGGCGGCGCAGAGCCCGGCGGCCTGCAGCCAGCGCTTCGGATTCGCGGCGACGATGGCGATCAACAGGACGTCGGGCGGGATCGGGAAGACCGAGCTTTCAGCGACGGCGATGGCGAACAGCGCCGCGAGGCTGACGGGTGTGTCCGCCCAGTGCATCGTCCAGTCGTACATGCCTCGGAGCCATCGGCGTGGTGCGTTGAGGACAGCGAGCGTGGGAGCCATCGGACGGCGGAGAGCCCCTAGGCGTCCAGCGCCTGGCGGAGGTCGGCTTCCAGATCGGCGAAGTCCTCGATGCCGACCGAGAGGCGCACGAGGCCGTCGGTAATGCCGCGGGCCCGGCGCGCGTCCGCGGGGACCGAGGCGTGGGTCATCGTCGCCGGGTGACTGATCAGACTTTCGACTCCGCCGAGGCTCTCGGCGAGCGAGAAGACGCCGACGCTCTCGAGCACCCGGCGCGCCGCCTCGAGCGATCCCAGCTCGAAGGCGACCATGCCGCCGAAACCGTTCATCTGGCGTCGCGCCAGCTCGTGCTGTCGATGATCCGGAAGGCCGGGGTAGAAGACGCGCCCAACCTTCGGGTGGTCCGCGAGGCACTGCGCCAGGGCGAGGCCGCTGGCGTTGTGCTGCGCCATCCTGAGAGCCAGGGTCTTCGTGCCTCGAAGCAAGAGCCACGAGTCGAACGGGCTGAGGATGGCGCCGGCGGCATTCTGGACGAACCGCAGCCACTCGATATGGTCGTCGCGAGCGGCCACGACCATGCCCCCGACGCTGTCGGCGTGCCCGTTTAGATACTTCGTGGTGCTGTGCACGACGAGGTCGGCGCCGTGCTCGAGTGGCCGTTGCACATACGGGCTGGCGAACGTGTTGTCCACGACGAATGCGACATCGCGCGCGCGTGTGATTTCCGCCGCGGCCGCCAGGTCGGTCAGGTCCAGCACGGGGTTCGCAGGCGTCTCGACGAACAGCATCTTCGTGGCCGGGGTCATGGCGGCGACGGTCCGAGTTAGGTCGCTCGTGTCGACGTACGAGAAGTCGAGCTGGTACCGCCGGCCGACCTGTTCGAAGAGTCGATAGGTGCCGCCGTAGGTGTTCTCGGTCACGACGACGTGGTCGCCGGCGCGCAGCAGGGTCGACACCGCATCGATGGCCGCCATCCCCGAGGCAAACGCAATGCCGGCCTTGCCGCCTTCCAGCGCCGCGATGTTAGCTTCGACCGCTTCCCGCGTCGGGTTCTGGGTGCGTGAGTACTCGTAGCCCTTGTGCTGCCCGAGGGCGTCCTGCACGTAGGTCGAGGTCTGGTAGATCGGCGTGACGATCGCGCCCGTCGTGGGGTCGGGGTGCTGCCCGGCGTGCACGCACAGCGTCTTGAAACGGGAAGTGGGGCGGTTCGTCACGTGAAATCCTCGCGGCCGTCCGATGTCATCAGCCGCGGCGGTCGCGCCAGGCGGCGGCAGCTACGATACATCTGATATATTTCGTTTTCAAACCGCCATGGTCGCCCAACCGCATGGAGACGCGCCGCGCGACGGCTTGCCCCGCCCTTCGCTCCATGCAATGGCGGACAGGATGTCGGCCTGGTTCGCGCGGTCCTGGTCCGGACGCGCCGTCTCCGTCGCCATTCTCATCAAGGTCTTCGTCCTGGTCGTCGCGCCGACGGTCCCGCTCCTCGGGCTCGCCGACCTGGTCGCGACACTCGTCCTGCTGGTCGCGGGGCTGGTCGGCCTGGCCAGGTTGCTGGCCGAAGTGCGGCGACGCTTTCTCTGGCGAGTCCGCCGGAAGCTGATCGTCTCGTACCTCTTCATCGGATTCGTCCCGGTGCTGCTGGTGATGGCGTTCTTCGTCCTGGCCGGCGTGCTGATGTTCCTCAACGTCAGTTCGTTCCTCGTCCGCACCGGGTTCGATGATCTCGTCGAGGAGGCGGCGCTGCTGGCCGATTCCTCGGCGGGCGAGCTGGTCCGTGGTGCGGGCGTGTCGGACGCGCCGTCGGTGCTGGCCGGCAAGCGGGCGGCGATGCTCGCGCGGCACCCGGACCTGTCCCTGGCCATTGTCACGCGCGCCGGTGGAGCGCAGACGGCGATGACTGGCCCGTGGCGTCACCTGCAGCCGCCGCGTCAGTTGCCGGCGTGGATCGACCCGAATGGGTTCGGCGGTCTCGTGGCCTACTCGACGCCTGACGAAGCCAGCACCGAACTCGTGGCGCGGGCGGTCAGCTTTCAACCGGAGGATGCCGACTATGCGGTGGTCGTGGACATTCCGATCACCGGACTCACGCGCGAACGGATCGGCGCGGCGACGGGCATCGTCCTGGGGCGCGCGGCGCTCGTCACCAACGAAGGCGAGGTCGTGGCGCCGGTGGGCCGAGGGAGCGCTCCGGTCGAACCGCCGGGACCCGAGGTGGTGGGCGACGCAGCGGCCGGGTCATCGACGGAGGCCCCGGCGGTCCTCGAAGGCTATACGCTCGACTGGGTCACCTTCGTCGACTACACCGACTGGGCGAGCGGCCGGAGCGGCCAGGTCACGACGGCGATCGAGGTCGGGCTTGGCGACTTCTATCGACGCATCACCGGCGCCCAGGCCAGCCTGGGCACCGTCAACCTCGGGTCGATCTTCGTCCTCGTGCTGACGGTCATCGGCGCGCTCTTCCTGATCATCGAGGGCACCGCGTTCGTGATGGGGCTTGCGCTGGCGAAATCGATCACCGGGTCGGTCCACGAGCTGTTCACCGGCACCGAACGGGTGCGTGCGGGCGATCTGAAGCATCGCATTCAGGTGCGAACGCGGGACCAGCTGGGTCAGCTGGCCGAGTCGTTCAATTCGATGGCGGGCAGCATCGAGCAACTCCTGAAGCAGGCGGCCGAGAAGAAGCGGCTCGAGGAGGAACTTCGAATCGCCCGCGACATTCAGATGTCGCTGCTGCCGTCGGGCTCGGTGGATATGCCGGGGGTGAACCTCACGGCCATGTGCGTTCCGGCGCGAGAGGTCGGTGGAGACTACTACGACTTCTTCCGGCTCGGACCGGACCGGTTGGGGATCCTGATTGCCGATGTGTCGGGCAAGGGCACGTCCGCGGCGTTCTACATGGCCGAACTCAAGGGCCTCGTGCTCTCGCTCAGCCAGGTCTACGACTCGCCGAAACAGCTCCTGATCGAGGTCAATCGGCTCATCTCCGACAACCTCGACACGCGCAGTTTCATCACGATGACCTACGCCGTGCTCGACATGGCCGCCGGCGATCTGACCCACGCGCGCGCCGGGCACACGCCGCTCATCTACCTGCCGGGCGGGGAGCCGACGCCCAGGGCGCAGGTGCTGGCACCGGACGGACTGGTGCTGGGCCTGCGTTTCGACGGAATTGCCGAGAAATTCGAGCAATTGCTCGAGGAACATACCCTACCGGTCGCGCCGGGTGACGTCATAGCCCTGTACACCGACGGGGTCAGCGAGGCGATGAATCCGGAGTCCGACTTCTTCGGGGAATCCCGGCTGAGCCAGGTGATCGAACAGCATGGCCACATGTCGTCTGAAGACCTCAAGCACCAGGTGCTGAATGAGGTGGAATCGTTCGTCGCCGGCGCGGAGCAGCACGACGACATGACGATGATTCTGGTCAAGGTCGGCTCGACGGCCGAGGCATCGGTCGAGGTTGGGCCGGTGGCGATGGCGCGCTCGTGACGGCACCGCCAGACCCATCGCGCGACGATCTGGCCACCGTGCTGGCCACGTTCTCGGACGCCGAGGCCAGCGTCGTGCAGGCCCTGCTCGGGAGCCACGGAGTACCCGCGATCATTACGTCCGACAAGCTCGGCGCCTTGGTGACGCTGCGCGGCGACGATCGGCCGACGGTGCGCGTCAGCGTCGCCGAGGCACACGTCGCCGAGGCGCGGCGGATCATCGAGGCGTCCCGCGGCGCGAGCGATGAGGGCGGTGCGCGCGACGATGCCGGCCTCGAGAGGGCGCTGGACTACCGCTTTCGCGACCGCGGTCTGCTCGAGCACGCACTGACGCACCGTTCGCGCGTGCACGAGGATCCGAGCGGCGGGGTGGCCGACAACGAGTCGCTCGAGTTTCTGGGTGACGCCGTGCTCGGTTTCGTCGTCGCGGATCTGCTGTTCCGTGAATTTCCCGAGCACGATGAAGGCGGGAAGTCGAAGATGAAGGCATCGCTCGTGTCGGCCGCGACGCTGGCCGAACGGGGCGGGGCGCTTGGGCTCGGCGACTTTCTGCTGCTGGGGAAGGGCGAGGCGAAGTCCGGAGGCCGCGCGAAGCAGGCATTGCTGGCCGATGCGTATGAAGCGCTGATCGCCGCCATTTACCTGGACGGCGGCATCGACCCGGCGCGAGCGTTCATCGAACGGCAACTCGCCGGCATGATCGACGAGTTTCGGCGGGGCCGCCGGCCCGAGGGGTTGAGCGTCGACCACAAGTCGGCGCTGCAGGAGTGGGCCCAGGCGCACGGCCGGTCCTTGCCGGCCTATGGCGTGGTTGGCGAAACGGGACCAGACCACCAGAAGGTCTTCGTGGTGGCGGTTCGCCTCGGGGATGCCGAGGCCGCGCGCGCGGAGGGTCGGAGCAAGAAGGAGGCGGAGCAGCGGGCCGCAGCCCTCGCGCTCGAGACACTGCGGGTGGCCGGGGCCTGAGCGCCGCCGGGGATCGCGGTTCAGTCGATCTCGACCACGCTCCAGCTGCGGTCGGCGACCGGGTCGCTGGCCGCCGCCAGCGCGGGTTCCACCTCCGGCAGGACGCCGTGGGCGAACCGCTGCACCTCCCGGGCCAGCTGTTCTTCGTCGAGCGGTTCGGGACGGCAGTGCAGCCGGACCCAGAGGCGCAGCAGCGGGTCCACGAAACCGTACCGCTTCTGTCCCGCCGAAATCAGATCGACATCTTCCAGCCAGGAGAGGTAGTCCTTGGTCGAGCCAGGCGTTCGGCGCAGACGCTGCGCGATCTCGGTGAGCGTGAGCGGCTCCTGCTCGGCCAGCACCTGCAGGATCGCCTTGAGCGCACCGTAGCCCCGAGCGCGATGCAGACGCAGTTCGTAGCAGAAGCGGCAGCGTTCCCAGAGAAGGGCGCCACGCGCCATCTGGCCGGCGAGCGCAGCTACGGGATCGTCGCCCACCGATCCGTCCATTCCGCGCATCGCGTCGTCGAGCAGTTGCACGTAGGACGGTCGCCCGTCGGTCAGTGCGCGCACGGCGCGCGCCAGTTCGGCCCGGCCGAGCGTGTCCCGCGGGGCGTAATCGTCCGAGAGCACCTCGGCGACTTCGGCCGGTGAGAGCGGCGGCACATGGATGACCTCGTACTCGGGTGAGGCGTCGCGCAGCAGCCGATGGGCCCGGCTCATGTAGCGTGTGCTCAGGACGAAGCGATTGCGGCTGCCTCGCAGGGCCTGGATGAGGTCGCGCAGCACCATCCGCAGCCCCGGAAAGCTGTCGAACGTCTTGAGTTCGAGGACTTCATCCAGCAGGAACACCGCCGGATGTCCGTCCGGGGTCCGGGCCGAATCGAGGAACGCCAGCGCCGCCTGAAACGCGTCCCGTGCCGACACGCCATCTTCGAGGGGACGCGGATGCGCGGCGCTCGAGAACGGCGAATCGACAGTGATGGCGCGCAGGAAGCCCTCGGGCGTCGTGGTGGCCTGCTCGATATCGATGTACTGGCACCGATCCGAGCCGAGGATCTGTCTGAGGCGCAACAGGAGCACCGTGCGACCCGTGCCGCACGCGCCGAGGACGAACGGAAGGCGGACCGGGTCTGCTTCGAGTGCCGACAGGACGCGCCGCTCCACGGCCGAGCGTTCGACCATCATACGAGGCCTCGTCTGCCGTGGTGGGGAGCGTGGGTGTTGGTCGTCACGAGTCGAAGAGTCGAATGGTGATGACACGTGACGGTCGTCATGATCTCGGGCCGTCCGATGACGCGACGTGCGTCATATTCAACGAGCCGCCCGCCGGACGAATAGAACTTATGGAAACGTGTCGAATGTTGTCAATGCCAATCGAGAATCTATGATCAAGAATTTCGTGCTTGACTTCTGTCTAAAGCGTGATCTCGACCCGGTTGTGCGGAAACCTTGGGCTAATCATCGGTTGCGACAGGCGTTGGCGCGTCTTACATTGTCGTTCGCCGCCGTCTTTTGTTACGATCGCGGGCTGCGGCAGGCGGATCACTCTTCGGAGGGGTGCCAACGATGAATCTTGCGGTGCTCGGCGCGCAGTGGGGCGATGAAGGCAAGGGGAAGATTGTCGATCTCCTGGCTCCGCGATTTGGCGTCGTCGCGCGATATCAGGGTGGGCACAACGCCGGCCATACGGTCTACGTGTCCGGCAAGAAGTTTGTGTTGCATCTGATTCCGTCGGGCATCCTCCACAGCGGCACGACCTGCATGATCGGTAATGGCGTCGTGATCGATCCGGACGCGCTGATGACCGAGATCGAGATGTTGGCGTCGCTCGAGATCGAGGTCGGGCAGCGACTGCGCATCAGCGACAAGGCGCACGTGATCATGCCGTATCACCGCGACCTCGAGCTGCTGGCCGAGGCGCGCCGCGGTGAGCGAAAGATCGGGACGACCTCGCGCGGGATCGGCCCGGCCTACGAGGACAAGATCGGCCGACGCGGTATTCGGATTGGCGATCTGGAGGATTGCTCGCTCGCGGGCCCGCTGGCCGGGGTCGTCAAGGAGAACGTGGCGGCCAGGAATCGCCTGATTTCAGGGGCGGAGATGGACTGGCAGGCGGTCCTGGGCCACATGGCGGCGTCCTGGGACCGGCTCAAACTCTGGGTGACCGACGTGTCGCTGGCGCTGGCCGAGGCGCGGGAGGCGGGGCAGGCGATCCTGTTCGAGGGGGCGCAGGGCGCGCTGCTGGACATCGACCACGGGACCTTCCCCTACGTGACCTCGTCGAACGCCACGATTGGCGGCGTGTGCACCGGGCTCGGTGTCCCGCCGCGGGCGATCGACGGTGTGCTCGGCGTCGTCAAGGCCTACACCACGCGCGTTGGGGAAGGGCCGCTGCCGACCGAACTGACCGGTGAAGCCGGCGAGCGGCTCCGAGAATCGGGACAGGAGTACGGGGCGTCCACGGGACGGCCGCGGCGCTGCGGGTGGTTCGACGCGGTGGCGATGCGCTACGCCGTCCGCCTGAACGGCCTCGACGCGCTGGCCATCACGAAACTGGACGTCCTCGACGATCTCGATGAGATCTCCGTCTGCACGGCGTATCGACGCGAGGGCAGGTTGCTGCACGACTTTCCCTCGGACTCTGGCGTACTCGCGTCATGCGAGCCGGTCTACGAGACGCTGCCCGGCTGGTCGTCGCCGACTCAGGGTGCGCAGTCGGAGAAGGACCTGCCGTTGGAAGCGCGTGCCTACGTAGCGAAGCTCGAGGAACTCGCGGGCGCGCCGGCCGTGATCCTGTCGACGGGCTCGGATCGTGTCGACACGATCCGTCGGGATCACTCGATACTCGAGAAGTGGATCGGGCCGAGCCGCTAGTCGCTAGGCTTGTTGGAGCGCGGCGCAGAAGCGGTCGATACTCGCCGGGTCGGCGCGCCCGAACGCCAGGCCCGCCCGATACTGCGCGGTACCTTCCGGGGATTCGAAGTTGGCCCAGACGACGCGCGCCTCGAACTGCAGAGTTTCGGTGTCGCTCGTCAGATCCGCCTGGTACTGGTGGTTCGGCTTGAGCGCCTGCTGCGAGATTACCTGAGCGCCGGTCTGCGAGAGGTCCACCAGCGTCACCGTACTACCGTCCAGCTTCAGCTCGGCACCGCCTGGATCGGGAGGCGGGGCGCGATGCGCGTGCCCTCCGCGTCCAGCGCGGCTTCGCCTAGGTCGGGCGGGGCTTCGTTTGTTGGCGGCGCAGCGTCCGGCGTGTCGAGTGCGGCCTCTGGCACGGCGGCAGACACCGCGGCGGGTACGGCGACGGGCCGTCGCCGCGGGATGACGCGGGAGTAGTCGCTGTCGTGCTCCAGAACGCGGATCTCGATATTGGCCAGTGACGCGTCGGCCTTGATCCGGTTGATGAGGGCGGCGCCGCGCGGCGTGACCGCGAAGAATCGTTCGAGGACGATGAGCGGTGGTCGATGCTGCGTGACCGCGGCGATCGCTTGCAGCGCCTCGCCGTCGGAGAAGTTCAGCACCGAACCGTTGATCCCGGCGCGTGTCGTCAGTGCCGCCGCGTGTTGCGCGGACGAGACGAGAATCGCCGCCAAGGCGCCCATTGAGCCAGTGTACCCGGGCCGATGCGGCCAGGCAAAGCGCTCCGTCTTCCGCTGGCGGTGACCTGGCGGGCTCAGCGGCCGCTGGCCGCGGCGACCTCGTCTTCGGTGTAGGCGGAAAAAATGTAGGGGAGTGCCTCGATGTGGGCCGCGACGGCGCCCAGGTCGAAGCCCAAGTCGCTCAAGCGATCGCGATCGATGAAGATCTGATTGTCGGCCGCGTCGCCATAGAAGAAGACCACGCGCCGCTCGTCGGGATCGAATCGGTCGTGCACCCCGTCGACGATCTCCGTGATGTAGCGACGGTCGGTCGCCGGTGGGTCAGGCTCCGCCGGCGTGCCGTGGTCGGAGACGATGACGACCACGATCTCCTCGGGTCCGGCCGCCGTCTCGAGCGCCCGGACGATCCGGCCGAGCTCCGCATCCAACGCGCGCAGCGCGCTGCCGAGTTCCTCGGAGTCCGGTCCCCAGCGATGGCCGACGTAATCGAGCGTCTTGAAGTTCACGAGCACCAGGTCGGGCGTCGATCATCGCGATCAACGCGTCTGTCTGAAACGTGGCGAACCAGCCGGTCCGCAGGAGGGTGCGGCCGTCGCTGACCTCGTGGCCGAGCCAGGTCTCTCCGTCGCGCCAGACGCGGTCCGCCGTGTCGCTCGCGACGTAGGCGGGGAGGCGATAGCAGGTGTCGTTCGTCACCCAGGCGCCGCTGCCAGCGTCGAACATCGCCATGACGACCGGTTCGGCGCTGATGAGGCAGCCACCGTGCCCCGCCATCGGAACCGTCGCGCGCGGCGTTGTTCCTTGCGCGATGATGACGGCCTCACCGCGCGTCCGCAGGTTCCAGAGATCGGCGATCGTCAGAGCCGCCAGGTTCGCCGGTGCGGTTCCGGGAAACGGGCCGCTCGGTCGGCCGGTGCGCCGGTCGAACATCGTGTTGGCCACGATGCCGTGGAGGCGCGGCTCGGCCCCCGTGGCGATCGACGCGTGGCCCACGCTGGTGAGCGAGGGCAGATAGTCGATGGCCGCCTGCTCGAACCAGGCGCCGGCGGTGCGGAGTCGAGCGAACGTCGGCAGGTCGGCGGCGTGGTGTTCGAAGAAGTCGCGCCGGGCGCCGTCGAGCACGGCCAGGAGCACCACTCGCGGGGGCGTGGCCAGGCCCGCGACGGCTTCGTCGAGCACCCTACCGCTGCGGCCCGGATAGTAGGCGCGCGCGAACATCTCCAGAAACTGGGCGTCCAGGGCCGCCCGGTCCTCGGCCGCCGGCAGCGGGTCGGCGGGGCCGGTCTCCTCGGGCGTTGCTGGACTGCAGCCGGCGGTGCCCAGCAGACAGACGATGGCGGCGATGGTGAAGTGGCGAAAGTCAGGCGGCATGGGTGTCCCGGGCGACCGGAGTCTATCATCGCCGACCGCGGCCCTACAGCCGGGGAGCGGGCAGCCGATAGCAGATTGTAGAACCCTCGGTCGGACTGGAATCGGCGTTCCCATCGGGAGATGAACCGTGGCCGCAGTCCCGTCGCTCACCGTGCTCGTCTACACCAAGGACAACCAGCCCGTCGCGCACTGCCTCGAGATGGACTTCATGACGACCGGGTGCTCGCGGGACCGTGTGGTCGCGGATCTGTTCGAGACAATCCGCGACGAGGTGCAGCGGGCCGTGGCGAAGAACGCGCTCGGCCGCCTGTACCGGCCGGCACCCGAGCAGTACTGGCAGCGGCTCGCCGAAGCCGATCCGTTGGGCGGCAATCAGATTCCCCTCCCGCCCGCGCCCGCCGCGGCGTTGCATGCCGGTGAGATCGACGTGAAGCAGTTCGCCTGCGCGGACTGACTCCTGCCGCGGTCATCGCCCGCTCCCTCCACGCTCCATTCCAGCGCGCGCGCCGTCGATCTCCCCGCGGATCGACTAGAATGGTGTGTTCAGCGCGTCCCGAAACGATCTCCAGAGTATCGAGCTTTCATGCGGTTACCCCCCGTCGACGGATCGAGGTCCCCAGCGTCGGGACCCGTTCCGACTGATCTCGGGATCGCTGGACGGTTCGATGCGCGGCAGCTTCGCACCACAACGGCCGTGAACCTCCTGGCGATACTGACCGGCCTTGTCGCCGGCTACGGCGCCATCGGGTTCCGGTTCCTCATCGGCTTCTTCCAGAACTCCATCCTCCACGGACGGCTCGGCTTCGAACTCGTGTCGCCGATCGAGCAGACGCGCGGTCCGTGGATGATCGGGATCCCCGCGGTGGGGTTCCTGGTCGTCGCCTACCTGGTGCGCACCTTCGCCCGCGAGGCGCGGGGCCACGGCGTGCCCGAGGTGATCGAGGCAGTCATGACCCGCGGTGGCCGGATGCGCAAGCGGGTCGTCTCGATCAAGGCGCTGGCGTCGAGCCTCACCATCGCGGCCGGCGGGTCGGTCGGTCGGGAGGGCCCGATCGTGCAGATCGGTTCGGCCGCCGGCTCCACGCTCGGCCAGTGGTTTCAGGTGCGCGGCAAGAATCTGAAGACGCTGGTGGGCTGCGGCGCCGCCGGCGCCGTGGCCGCGACCTTCAACACGCCGATCGCCGGGGTGGTCTTCGCGATCGAATTGATCGTGCTCGAGTTGAATCCCCGTTCGTTCATTCCGCTCGTGATCTCGTCGGTCTTCGCCACGGTCGTGTCGCGGTGGCATCTGGGCAACGAGCGGCCTTCATCGTGCCCGAACACGTCCTGGTCCACCCCGGCGAACTGGTGTTCTACCTGGGGCTGGGTCTGCTGGCCGGGGTCGTGGGCTGCCTGACGATCTGGTCGCTCTATCGGATGGAGCACCTGTTCGAGGTCGCGCCGCTGCCGTTCGCGCTCAAGCCGATCATCGGTGGGCTGAGCCTGGGGGCGATCGGCTACTTCATGCCCGAGGTCTACGGCGTGGGGTACGAGACGGTCTCGGCGGTGCTGCAGCAGAATGCGGAGTTCACGACGATTCTGCTCCTGATCTTCCTGAAGATCTTCGCCACGAGCCTGACGTTGTCGGCGGGCGGCTCGGGTGGCGTCTTCGCGCCCAGCCTCTTCATCGGGGCTATGCTCGGCGGAGCCTACGGCTGGATCGTCAACGACTGGTTTCCGGCGATGTCGGCGGGATACGGTGCCTACGCCCTAGTCGGCATGGCGGCCGTCTTCGCGGCGACGAGCCGGGCAACCTTCACGGCGATCGTCATCCTCTTCGAGATGACCTTGGACTACTCGATCATCCTGCCCCTGATGTTCGTCTGCGTGATCGCCGATCAGGTCGCGGTGGCGATCTTGAAAGACACGACGATCTATTCAGTGAAGCTGAAGCGCAAGGGGCTGGCGTTCGCGAACGATCTCGGGATCAACGTCTTGTCGGTGACGCCGATCAAGAATGTCATGAACGACGATGTGGAGGTGCTCCACGTGGACATGACGCTCGCCCAGGCGCACGAGGTGACCGAGCGGCAGGGACACCACGTGTATCCGGCCATCGGCGGGAAGGGCGTGCTGGCCGGGGTCGTGCGACCGGCGGAGCTGGCGCGGTCAATCAAGCGCGACGGGTCTGAGGGCCGGGTCGCCGATCTCGTCCAGGCAGCGCCCATCGTCGCCCATCCGGACGAAACCGTCATGACCGCGCTCAGGCGGATCGGTGACGAGCCGGATCCGCACGTCGTGGTCGTCGACCGGTGGGATCGCAAGCTGCTCGGGATCGTGACGCCGACCGATATGCTGCGACTCAGCTCACGCGAGAGCTGAGTGCGGATCGGCCGGCGCGGCGTGGGGGGCGATCACGCGCTGGAGCGTCTCGGCCGTGATCTGGCGGTGCGATCCGTTCCAGACAGCCTCGCCCCCGAGGACGAGAATAGCCTGGGGGCTCCGGTGCGGCACCCCGAGCCGTGCGGCGGTTTCGTTGGAGACGTCGCGCCCGGTCTGGACCGTGATTAACCGATACCGCACCGAATCCGGAGCGTCCTCGAGGTGCCGTTGCAGTTCGTCGAGTGCCATGAGGCTGGCGCCGCAGTCGGCCGAGTGCTTGAAGAGTAGCAGCGGGTGCGCGCTCGACTCGGCGAGGGCCGCGTCCAGGTCGGCGATCGAGTACAGCGGAATCAGTTTCGTGGCCACGTCCCGATTCTAGCAGGCCCTGTTCATCATTCATGTTCACTGGACCCCTGACCCCTCGCACGATCCTCCGCTTCTGGGCGCCGCTGGCGGGCACCTGGCTGATGATGGCGATCGAGGGGCCTCTCATCGCGGCAATCATCGCCCGTTTGCCGGACGCGAGGGAGAATCTCGCGGCCTACGGCGTGGCATTCGCGTTCGGGCTCATCCTGGAGTCACCGGTCGTCATGCTGCTGAGTGCGGCGACGGCACTGGCGACGGACCGGGACAGCTATCTGACGCTCCGACGGTTCGGGTACGGCCTCTGTGTGGCGCTGACGGCCGCGATCTGCGTCGTCGTCCTGCCACCGGTCTTCGAGACCCTCGCGGGGCGGCTACTCGGCCTGCCGGACGAGGTCCGCCGCCTTGCGCACGGAGCCCTCGTCTTGCTGTTACCGTGGCCGGCCGCGATCGGCTACCGGCGCTTCAAGCAGGGCCTCCTGATCCGGCATGGAATGACCGGCCGGGTCGCGTACGGCACGATGCTGCGTCTCGCCGCGATGGCGGGCACCGCGCTGGCCGTCGGCCGGCTGACCTCGGTGCCGGGCGCCTACGTTGGGACCCTCGCGCTGTCGGCGGGCGTCGTGGTCGAGGCGTTGGTCGTCGGCCGGATGGCGAGGCGCGCGGTGCGCTCGCTCGAGCAGCTCCCGGTCGGCTCGGACCAGCACCTGACGATGGGGCAGACGGCGGCGTTCTACCTGCCGCTGGCGATGACCGCGATGCTGACGATGGGCATCCAGCCGTTGGTGACGTTCTTCATGGGGCAGAGTCGGATGGCTGTCGAGTCACTCGCCGTGCTGCCCGTCATCAACGGCTTGACGTTCATCTTCCGCTGCCTGGGGTTGTCGTTCCAGGAAGTCGGCATCACGCTGCTGGGACCACGGTTGGAGCATATCCGCCCGATCCGAGAGTTCGGCCTGCTGCTGGCGGTGGCGACGTCGTTCGGCCTCGCGATGATCGCGTTCGGGCCGCTGGCCGCCGTCTGGTTCGGTGGCATCTCCGGGCTCTCGCTGGCGCTGACCGACTTCGCGATTCTCCCGTTGCGATTCATGGTGCCGCTGCCGGCGCTCTCGGTCGTGCTGTCGCTGCAGCGGTCGATCCTCGTGGCCACGCGGCGCACGACGTCGATCACCTGGGCGTCGATCGCGGAGATCGTGGTGATTGCGGGCATGCTCTGGATCGGCATTCACATCTTCGACGCGGTCGGTGTGATGATGGCGGCAGTCGCGCTGGTCAGTGGTCGCCTGCTGAGCACGGTGTGGCTGGTACGGCCATGCTGGCAGGCGACGGCGCCGGCCGGGGCCGCCGGCGAGGCGTCCGCCGCCGAGTGAATGTGAGGATCTGATGGTCTTGACGTGGTGGGACGCCGTGTCGTTCGTGCTCTTTCTCGGAGCGGTCGTCGGGGTGTCGCTCTACGCATCACGACACGAGCGAACGGAAGAGGACTACTTCCTGGCCGGCCGGGGACTCACCTGGCCCCTGATCGGCTTCTCGCTGATCGCGTCGAATATATCGACCGAGCAGTTCGTCGGCATGGCCGGATCGGGTTTCGGCCAGGCGGGGCTCGCCGTGGCGAGTTACGAATGGGTCGCCGCCGCTACCCTCGTGTTCGTGGCTCTGGTGTTGCTGCCGCGCTTTCTCAAGCTGGGGATCTACACGATGCCCGAATTCCTCGAGCATCGGTATGGTCCAGCCGCGCGCACGGTCATGGCGGTCTACATGCTGGTGGCCTACGTCGGTGTCGCGATGGCCGCCGTGCTGTACTCGGGCGCTATCGGACTGCAGGCCATTTTCGGGCTCGACCTGACCACCGGCATCTGGCTGATCGGCGGGCTGGCCGGGGCCTACACGATCTACGGGGGCCTGAAGGCGGTGGTCTGGTCGGATCTGCTGCAGGGCGCCGCACTGCTCGTGGGCGGCGGCATCGTCACGGTCGTCGCGCTCGAGCGGGTGGGCGGCCTGTCGGCCTTCCTGGCCGCGAACGAGGCGAAGCTGCACATGGTGCTGCCGGCAGACCATCCGGAGCTGCCCTGGACCGCGCTGCTGATCGGGATCTGGATTCCGAATCTCTTCTACTGGGGATTCAATCAGTTCATCACACAGCGGACCCTCGCCGCGCGGACCCTCGCGCAGGGGCAGCGCGGTATCGTCCTGGCCGCGGCGCTGAAGCTGGTGATCCCCTTCATCATCGTCTTTCCGGGCATCATCGCGTTTCAGCTGTACGGCGCCGAAATCGCGAACGGCGATCAGGCCTATCCAATCCTGATCAGCCGCTTGCTGCCGGCCGGGTTGCGCGGAGTGCTGTTCGCGGCGCTGTTCGGCGCCGTCATGAGCAGCCTCGATTCGATGCTCAATTCAGCGTCGACGATCTACACAATGGACGTGGTGAAGCGCTGGTGGCGACCCGACGCATCGCCGGGCGAGCTGGTGCGGACCGGCCGCGTGACGACGGCGGTCCTGGTTGTACTAGCGTGCTTGCTGGCGCCGCTGCCCGGCCGATTCGAAGGCGTGTTCCAGTACGTCCAGCTGGTCTGGGGTTTCATCTCGCCGGGCGTCGTGACCGTCTTCCTGGTTGGGCTGCTGGCCCCGCGCGTGCCCGCCGTGGCGGCGACGGCGGCGCTGCTGCTCGGGGTGCCGACCTACGGCGGGCTGCTCTGGGCGCTGCCCGAGGTCGCCTTCCTGAATCATATGGCGATCACGGCCGCGCTGTTGACGCTCGTCATGGCGGTGGTGACGTCGGTCACGCCCCGCTCGACGCCGTGGCGGCTTCAGGCGATCGGGGACGCTGATGGCGGCGTGGTCGACACGACCCCCGATCCGATCGCGCGCGGTGTCGGCGCGGTGGTGGTGGCCGCGACGATCGGTCTCTACGTGGTGTTCTGGTAGGCGTTAGAACTGATACGCATCGCGCAGCGAGGCACCGCGCGCGAGGGCCGCGCGCGTCGCGTCTTCCTTGCCCTGCAGTTCCTCGACGAGCCGCGCGACCTCGTCGATCGCCTCGACCGGGACGACCAGGGCGCCGTCCACATCGGCGGCCACCAGATCGCCCGGCCGGATGACGGCCCCACCGCACGTGACCGGCACGTTGGCGGCCACCGGATGGATGGCCGCGCCGGGGCCGTACAGGACCGTTCCCGTCGAGAAGAGCGGCAAGTCCAGGCGGCCGATCGCTTCGATGTCGCGGCACCCGCTGTCGGTGACGATTCCCGCCAGGCCACGCTGGCGGCAGGCGACCACGATCAACTCACCGAGCATGCTCACCCGCTCGGTCGTCCCGCTCTCGATCACCCAGACCGACCCGGCCGGGGCGGCGTCGACCGGGTCGAAGACGAAGCGGCGGATGTCGTCCGCGGACCCGCCTCTACCCGGCGCGTACTGCGTCGTCACCGCCGGCCCGATCATCGTTCCCTCGGTGGCCACCGTGGCGCGGATGTCGTGGGCGAGCGTGAACCGCGCGCGGTCATGGCCGAGGCGCGTTAGCGCGTCGCACAGCAGCGTCGCGGAAACACCCCGCAGCCGCTCGCCCCCCGCAGGCTGGGCCGTCAGGGTCCCACTCGTACTCGGCGCGCCCTCGACCGGCCGGACCCGGCCCTCCGCGGTCAACGGTACGGCCGCCGCGGCACCGAGGCCGAGAAACATCCGTCGGCTCAGGTGGCCATCAGGCGCGGCGTCGGCATCGTCAGGTCGAGCGGTCTGTGGAGTCGTCATCAGGATCCCTTCGTCTGCGCGGGTTCGAGGTCAAGGCGCGATCAGCCGCTCGATTTCCTCTTCGCTGTAGCTCAGCAGCCGGCCGAAGCGGCGCGCAATGTCGGCCCGCGGATCGTCCGCGTAGCGCCCGTCGGCGATGAGCGCGTCACGGTCAGCCTTGATCGCGTCGTACTCGGCCTTCACGGGATCGCGGTAGATCAACAGGACCTCCTTACCCTCGGTCAACGCCGCGGGGAAGAGGTCGGTCACGAGGAAGTCCGTCTCGTGGTAGAGGAACACGTTGTGGCGCTCGGCGATGCGCTCGGCTTCCGGGCGGAGCCGAGCCATGTACTCGGGGTCGACGGCCGCACTCAATGCGAGGCGCTTCGCCCCGAGTTCGACAACTTCCGAGAACGCCCCGATGACACCGAGGTCATAGGACCACTGATCGATGGCAGTGACGTCGGCTTCGCCGCCGGCGGCCTCGGGGACGACGGGCTCTGGCGCGGGTGCCGCGCACCCGCCGGAGAGGACGAGGATGGCGATGGCGATGACGATGACGAAGGTCGAGACTCGATGCATGAGGAACTCCTCGTGGGAGGCGCGAGTGGCCCGACGGCGCGATCTACGGCTCGACCGGCCGTCGGAACAGGATGCAGTAGGCATTGCCGAACCAGTCGTCGATCACCTGTTCGACGGCGAACCCGGCGGTCTTCATCTCGGCGATCAGGGTTTCCTGCGCCAGCCCGTGGCCGCTCAGTTGCTCGGGCGTGCCCTCGGCGAAATCAATCACCGCCATCCGGCCGCCCGGCCTGAGGTTTTCGACCAGGCCGCCGGCGATCGTCTCGCGATCGGGGAAGTCGTGATAGACGCCGCGTAGCAAGATGGCGTCGCAGCAGTTGAGCGGTAGGCGTTGCGACGTGCCGGTCGTGCGGCCAATGACGTTGACATTGTCGATCTCCGCCTCGGCCAACGCCTGAAAGATCTCGTGTGCGGGATTGTTCGGGCTGACCGTGGCGAAGATACGCCCCGATTGGCCGACGCGCTTGGCCATGTCGACGGTCCAGCCGCCACTGCCGGCCCGGACGTCCGCGACGATGAGGCCGGGGCGCAGCTGCAGGACCTCGGCAATCCGATCGGCTTCCTCGCGAAAGCCCAGGCCCTCGTCGTACTGGAGTAGCAGCCAGCCGGCGCCGAGTCCGGCGCCGAGGATGACGACGAACGCGGCCGCGACACGAACGGAGGTCAGTCGAACGATATCGAGAATGGTCACCGGAGGTTCTCCCACGCCGGGTGTGAACCGGCTGCGCAAATGATACACCGAGGCGCGGCGCACGGTATGATCGGGCCCGGTCGCCCGAGCCCGCCGCCCGATCCTGGAGGCCCCGATGCTCGCCAACGCCTGTTCCACGATTCTGGATGCCATCGGCCACACGCCGCTCGTCAAGCTGAATCGAGTGGCGCGTGACGTCGACGCCGCGATCTACGTCAAGTGCGAGTACATGAACCCCGGCGGGTCCATGAAGGACCGGATGACGCTGAACATGGTCGACCAGGCCGAGACCCGCGGCGACCTGACTCCCGGCGGGACGATCATCGAGGCCACGAGTGGGAATACGGGCGCCGGCCTGGCGATGATCGCGGCGGTCCGCGGGTATCACTGCGTGTTCGTCATGCCCGACAAGATGTCCACCGAGAAGATCGCCTCGCTGAAGGCGTTCGGGGCTCGAGTGGTTGTCTGTCCGACCGCGGTCGAGCCGGAGGATCCCCGAAGCTACTATTCCGTCGCGAAGAAGCTGCACGCCGACACGCCGAATTCGTTCTATGCCAACCAGTACCACAACCAGGACAACCCGGGCGGGCACTATCTGTCGACGGGACCCGAGATCTGGGAGCAGACCGAAGGGAAGATCGATGTCTTCGTCGCGGGGATGGGCACAGGCGGCACGATGGCGGGGACCGGACGCTACCTCAAAGAGCAGAAGCCTTCGATCCAGCTCGTCGGCGTCGATCCCGTCGGCTCGCTCTACTACGACTTCGTGAAGAGCCAGCGGATCACCAAGGCGTTCACCTACAAGGTGGAGGGGATCGGCGAGGATTTCTTCCCGACGACCTTCGATCCGAAGTGGATCGACGACATCGTCCGCGTCGACGATAAGGAGTGCTTCCTGATGGCCCGCGACCTGGTGCGGCTCGAGGGGCTCTATGCCGGCGGCTCGGCGGGCGCGGCCGTGGCCGGAGCGGTGAAGTTCGCCCGGCAGGCGCACAAACGCCAGAACATCGTCGTGCTGCTACCGGACGGGGCCGCGAAGTATCTCTCGAAGGTGTTCAACGACGAGTGGCTGCGGGAGAACGGGTTTCTCGAGGACGAGTGGGGGCTCGGCACCGTGGCCGATCTGCTGGCGCACCGGCCGGCCAAGGTGATCACGGCGAAGGCGGGCGACCGCGTGCGTGACGTGATCGCCAAGATGAAATCGCGCGGGATCTCGCAGCTGCCGGTCCTGTCACGTGGCACCTTGCTGGGCGCCGTGGCCGAGGTCGACCTGTTGCGGTATCTCGCCGCGGGTGAGCACTCGCTGGACACGCGCGTCGACGCCCTGGTCGAGAGCGACTACGCGACGGTCTCGTCGCAGACCCGGATCGAGTTGGTGCAGAACCTCCTGGCCGATACGCGGATGGCGATCGTGCTCGAGGGTGACGACCTGATCGGGGTCATCACGAAGATCGACCTGATTACGTATCTGGCGCGCCCCATGCTGCGGCGGTCAGCGGCTCGAACGGGGCGGAAGCGACGAAAGAACTAGCGGCTCGCGCCTACCGAGTGGTGTACACGACCCGCCCACCGACGACCGTCATGACGACGCCGACTGTCGGCAGGTCGCGCGGGTCGCTTGCGAAGATGTCCGCATCGAGCATGACGAGGTCGGCCAGCTTGCCGACCGTGACGGAGCCCTTCTCGGACTCCTGAAATTCGGCGTAGGCCGAGCCGAGCGTGTAGGCCTCCACCGCGTCCTCCAGCGTGAGCTTCTGCGCGGGCATCCAGCCGTCGGGGTGCCAGCCGTCGAGCGTCGCGCGGGTGACCGCGGCGTGCAACGTCAGCATCGGGTCGAGCGGCCCGGCGTCCCAGTCCGTCCCCAGTGCCAGCCGGGCCCCACGGTCGAGCAAGGTCTGGTAGGCATAGCTCCCCCGGGCGCGCTCGGACCCGATGCGCTCTTCCGCCCAGCGGCCGTCGTCGATTGCCTGGTAGGGCTGCACCGAGGCGACGACCTCCAGTTCGGCGAGCCGGTCGAAGTCGGCATCCACGAGATGTTGAGCGTGCTCGATCCTGAGGCGCCGATCGCGCGTCGGATCGACGGCCGACAGTTCCTCATAGAGGTCGAGTGCCATCGACACGCCCCGGTCGCCGACGGCGTGGAGCGCGATCTGGAGGCCGGACGCGTCGGCTGACGAGAGTCGAGTCCGGGCATCCTCGAACGGGGTGAACTCCTCGGTGAGCATTCCGGTCGACCCGGGAGCGTCGCCGTAGGGCTCGAAGAACAGTGCTGTAGACGATTGCAGCGTGCCGTCGACGTAGCCTTTCAGCGCGCCGAGGCGGAGGAACGCGCTGCCGAAGCCCCGGCGGATCCCGACGTTGGCCTGATCCTGCCAGTCGGTCTCCATCGGTGCCAGGTAGAGCCTGAGCGTCAGGGCGTCCTCGGCCGCGAGTTCCATAAAGAGCGCGGCGTCCTCGGCCGTCGTGCCCATGTCGGTGGCGCTGGTGACGCCCAGGCGGGCGGCGTGGGCGAGCGCTAGCTCGGCTGCGGGGCGGCGCGCCTCGGGGGATGCCGCTTCCGCGAGCTGCCCGTTCAGGAGTCGCCGGCCGGCTTGCATCAGGTGGATGTGCGCGTCGTTGAACCCCGGGAGGACCAGCTGGCCGGCGCCGTCGACGACCGAGGTGTCGGGACCCTGCCACGCGGCGATCTCGTCGTTGGATCCGACGGCGACGATGCGCGCGCCGATGATCGCGATGGCCTCGGCGCGCGGCTGGTCCGGGTCGACCGTCCAGACCGTGGCGTTCGTGATCAGGACGTCTGCCGCCGGGGCAGGCACGCTGGTCCCGCAGGCACCAGCAGCCAGGGTCGCGAGGAGGCCGAGGGTAGTCAAGGCGCCGCGCCGGGCCGGCGCGAGCGGCCGCTCACGTGCGGGCTCGAGGGTGGCGTGACGCATGGCGGCGAGGAACCGCCCGAGTGTACCACGAGCGACCGGCGTCAGCAGCGGTGCGGTGTAGACTGAGGTCGATATCGAAGCTTCCGATGCGGCTACTGCAGACGATCGCCAACAGTCTCGGCGCGTTCGAAGAGGACCTGAAGGGCTCCCTCGAAGTCGGCAAGCTGGCCGACATCGTCGTGCTGTCGCGCGACATCATGACGATCCCCGCTCAGGAGATTCTCGAGACTGAGGTCGTGATGACCATCCTCGGCGGGCGCGTCGTGCACGAGGCTACGACCCGGGACTGAGCGGCCGTCAGTTGGCGAGGTAGGCCGGCGCCAGGACCAGGCCGGCCATGTAGACGGCGTAGAGTCCGAGCAAGAGTGTTCCCCCCGGGCGTGCCAGCGTCCCGCGCCGGCCCAGCATCAGGATGATCGCCGCGAAGAACACTGCCAGCCAGGGGTAGGAGTACCACTGCGTGAACGCCGACAGGTTGAGGGGCCGGATGGTGCTCGACATCCCAATGATAAGTCCAAGGTTGAGCAGGTTGGCGCCGACGATGTTGCCAATCGACAGGTCGGCGGCACCTCTCCGGGCGGCCGCGATGCCGGTGACGAGTTCGGGCAGCGATGTGCCGATGGCAACGACGGACAGGCCGATGATCACCGAGGGCACGCCGAGGGCCGACGCGATCTCGATGCCGGACGTGACCAGCAGCCGGCTGCCGACGATGACCAGCAGGGCGCCGGCCAGGAACCACCAGGCCGAAGGGCCGAGACGCTCACCGGCGGGCTCGCGGCTGTCGATGGCGTCGGTCTGTCGAGCGCGAATGCTGCGATAGTCGCCGTACAGATAGACCGCGGTGAACAGCAGCAGAAAGGCGCCGGTCGTCTGGCCGATCGTCCGGTTCCACGAGAACGCCATGACGAGCAGTCCGGCGACCGCCATCCAACGGGCACGCCGGCGGAAGTCCGCGAGGTCGACGGTGATCGGTGCGATGAGCGCCACGGCGCCGACGATCAGGCCGATGTTGGCGATGCACGAGCCGACGGCGTTGCCGATGGCGATCCCCGAGTCGCCCATGACGCTGGCGGTTACCGAGACGACTAGTTCCGGCGTGGTCGTCGCCAGGCTGACGATGGTGCCGCCGACGACGATGCGTGGAATGCGAAGCACCTTGGCAATCGTGATGCTGGCGTCCACGAAGAGGTCGCCTCCCTTGGCGACGAGGGCGAGGCCGCCCAAGAGGGCGACGATATCGTAGAGCATCAGGTCGGGCAGTGTACCGGACGCCAGGGTCGGCGGCAAACCGCGGCAGACCATCGCCGCGCTATAATGCACGCCGGATCGCGGAGCCGTTGACGGATGATCTCCATTACGCGTCGTGTTGTGGCCATGTGGGTCTGCCTGATGGTGGGGTGGGGCGGCACGGCGCCGGTGTTGGCGCAGCGCGTAGCCTCGCCGGGCTCCGGTGCGGCATCACTGAGTGTCGGGAGCCTCGAGCGCGTGCGCCGTCTGGCGTTCAGCGCAGAGCCGATCGTCAAGGAGCAGCGAATCGAGGTGGCCGCGTCGCGGGCGGCGCTGCAGCAGGCCCAGGACGCACCGGCGCCGGCGGCGGAGCCGCCGTCTGGCGGTGGGAAGGGTGGCGCGATTGCGGCGCTGATCATGGGGGCGGCGTTGTTCGGCTGGTTGATCATGCGGGGACCGCCGACCGGGGTCGATGCGGTGCCGCTGCCGGACGAACGGAAGCCGGGGGAGCGCGTCGAGAGCGAGGAATTCGTCGACTACGCGATCTTCGCGGGCGCCGTCACGTTGCTCGGCACCGGCGCCGTGATGCTGCTGGCCGGGTCGTAGCGGCGTGGGAACTCAACCGAGCCGGGAGACGATCGTTCGCGTGAGTACCCTGACGGCGGCGAGGTACTCGTCGAGCACGATGTGTTCGTCGGGGGCGTGGTCCAGCCGCGAATCCCCCGGGCCGTAGGCCACGATCGGACACTGCCAGACTGGCCCGACGACGTTCATGTCGGAGGTGCCGGTCTTCAGTTTGAACGTCGGTTCCCTCGAGTCCTCCCGGATCGCGCGGATCATCGCCCCGACAAGCTTCGTCTTCCGGTCGCTGCGGAACGCCGGCAGGTGGCCACTCAGCGACGCGTCACCCCAATTCGCGGCGAGTTCCGCCACTCGGCGGTGGAGTTCGTCGACGTCGGCCTCGGGCGGCAGCCGCAGGCTGCCCCGCACGTCCACCCGATCCGTGAACCCATCGGTCGAGGTATGGAACTCCGCCAGATGGGGATCCAGGCGGTCGAAGGTCCGATGGTTGTGATTCCGGCGGTCGCAGTACTCCTCGACACGGGTCCACCATGCCGCCGCCAGCGCCGCGATACTGCGGCCCTCGGCCGCCGTGTGGGCGTGGGGTTGCTGCGCCACGAGGGTCAGGCCGACCCGCCCCTTGTATCCGAGCGTGATCCCGCTCGTGCCGCTCGGTTCGCCGATGATCGTGGCCGTCGGCGCGTAGCGGTTGCAGACATAGCGCGCGCCCTTCGAACTGGCCGCTTCTTCCTCCACGGCACCGATCACGACGACCTTGACGCCCTCGGGAATCACGGCACGACTCGTGGCCGCCACGAAGGCGGCGAGCGGCCCCTTGGCATCGACAGCGCCGCGTGCCTGCAGCCGGCCGTCGGCGATGGTGGGGGAAATGAACCCCTCGACCGTGTCGATATGGCCCAAGAGGACGACCGTCGCCGGGCCGTTGCCGCGCTCGCCAATGAAGTTCCCAGCGCCGTCGATCGACGTCGACAGCCCAGCCGCGGCCGCGCGTTCAGCGAGCAGGGCGACCGCCTCGGCTTCTTCACCCGACGGTGAGTAGGCGCCGCAGAGATCGCGGAGCAGGGCGATCGCGTCCTGGTCGTTCACGCCAGCACCTTGCCGAGTGCGGCGATGACCCGGTCGACTTCGTCAGGCTGGATGACGAGCGGTGGCAGCAGCCGGAGGACCGTCGAACCGGCCAGCAGGACGAGGATCCCCTCGTCCATGAGGCTGCGCGCCGCCGGCCCGGCGGGCTGTTTCAGTTCGATGCCGATCATCAGGCCGAGCCCGCGGACCTCGCGGATGCGACGGCTCGACAGCGCCTCGACCCCATCGAGGAGGCGCCGGCCCTGGGCGGCCGCGTGGGCCGGTAGATCGGTGCTCACGATGTGTGCGATGACCCGATCGGCCACAGCGCAGGCGAGTGGATTGCCGCCAAACGTCGTCGTATGGCTCAGCTTGGGCAACTGGCCGACCGCCTCGCCGAAGGCAGTGACCCCCATGGGTACTCCGCCGGCCACGCTCTTGGCGAGCGTCAGGATGTCGGGCTCGACGCCGTGATGCTCGAACGCGAAGAGCTTGCCGGTACGGCCGAACCCGGTCTGCACCTCGTCGATGATGAGGAGCGCGCCCCTATCGGTGCAGGCGGTTCTGAGCGTCTCTAGGTACTCCGTCGTCGCGGGTCGCACGCCGCCTTCGCCCTGCACGACTTCGACGAGCACGGCCGCCGTGCTGTCTGAGATCGCGTCGACGATGCCGTCCGGGCGGTTGAACGGCACCGTCCGGAATCCTGGCACCAGCGGCTCGAAAGGCGTCCGAAAACTCTTGCCCCACGTGGCGCTGAGCGCACCGAAGGTCTTGCCGTGGTAGCCCCGCATCGCCGAGACGATCTCGGGCCGACCGGTTGACGCACGAGCGAACTTGATCGCTGCCTCGTTCGCCTCGGTCCCCGAGTTGCTCAGGAAGAACCGGTCGAGTGCCGATGGCGTCACGGCGTCCAGCCGGTCGAGTAGGGCCGCGCGCTGGTCGTTATAGAACAGTTCGTGGCAGGTCACGAGCCGCGCGGCCTGTTCCCTCAGCGCCTCGACGACCACTGGGTGGGCGTGGCCGAGCACCGCGACTCCGATGCCGGCGGTGCAGTCGAGATACTCTCGGCCGTCGGCATCCCAGACCCGGGTGCCCTCGCCGCGCACCAGCGCCACCTGGCGCTTGTGGTACATCCCGGACGAGTGACTGTCCTCACGCGCGATGATCTGTTGGGCGTCCAATGACCGTTCCTCTGCCGCCGAGCGCTGCTCGAATGGGCTGCGCGATGCGGGCGTCGCCAAGCACGACGCGACCGACGCCGCCGTCGAGCGCTTCCTGGGCGGCCATGAGCTTCTTCTTCATGCGGCCCTTGGCGTAGCCGAAATGCTCGTTCAGCGCCTCGGATGCGATCTGTGGGATGAGCGTCGCTTCGTCGTCGGGGTCCCGGAGGAGGCCGGGCACGTTCGAGAGGATGACGAGATCATCGGCCGTGACGGCTTCGGCGATCCGGGCCGCGGCCCGGTCGCCGTCAACGTTGACGGCGACATGGTCGTCGCTGATGGCTGGCGGGCAGACCACTAGGACATACCCCGCCTCGTACAGGACGCGGATCAGATCGGTGTTGACCGAGGTGATCTTGCCGGTGTGGTCGTCGCGCAGCACCTTCTTCTTGCCGCCCTCGACGATCGTCAACGTCGACTTGCGGCGACCCGACAGCAGGCGTCCGTCGAGCCCGGCCAGGCCGACGGCGGGCACGCCGAGCCCCTGCAGCCGTTCGACGATGCCTTTGTTTACCTTCCCGCAATAGGCCATCTCGAAGATCTCGAGGGTGGCCCGGTCGGTATACCGGCTCTCGTAGCCCGAGGCCGAGGTGACGAAGCGCGGCGGATGGCCGAGTGCCTCGGAGAGGACGTTGGTCTCGTGCGAGCCGCCGTGCACCAGCAGCCACGGTCGAGCCAGCCGGTGCAGTTCGGCCAGGTCGGCGCAGACGGCGTCGTAGTCGATCCCCCGGCCGCCGCCCACCTTGACGACGAGCATGGCCATCAGACCGGATGCAGGCCGGGAAAACCGAGCCCGGTCCGTTCGTCCCAACCGGCCATAACGTTCATCGCCTGGACGCCGTTTCCGGCGGCGCCCTTCATGAGGTTGTCGAGGGCCGCGAGCACGACCAGTCGATCGCCATGGGGGTCGCGCTCGAACCCGACATCGCAGTAGTTGGACCCCGCGAGGATCTTCGGCTCCGGGTACCGGAAGACCCCCCGCGTCTCCTTGACGATGCGGATGAACGGCTCGTCGCGGTAGGCGGCGCGATACAGGTTCCAGATCGCTTTCGTGTCCAGGTCCTCTGCGAGCCGCACGTGCGCGGTGACCAGGATGCCACGGACCAGTTCGATGGCCGTGGCGGAGAAGTGAACGGTCGGCGCGCCGTGCACCGCCAGTTCCTGCACGATCTCTCCGGTGTGTCGATGTCCGGTGGGCTGGAACGACCGGGCCGCGCCGCTTCGTTCGGGGTGGTGTGACGACGCGCTCTCCTTGTTGCCGGCCGCCGAGGAGCCGACCTTCGCCTCGATGAACACCTCGCGGTTGGCGACTACGTCCTCCCGGAACAGCGGGAGCAGCCCCAGAATCGCGGTCGTGGCCAGACAACCCGCACCGGTGACGCAGGTCGCGCCGGCGATGGCCTCCCGGTGCAGCTCGGGGATGCCATACACGAACTCGCCGAGGGCCGCCGGATTCTCGTGGTCGTGACCGTACCATCGGCGGTACGCGTCGGGGGCGCGCAGTCGGAAGTCGGCACTCATGTCGAGGATACGCGGCGCGATAGCGCGAACCTCGGCGAAGGTCTTGGCGAAACTGCCGTGGGGCATTGCGGCGAACAGCAGGTCGCAGGGCGCCAGATCGCCGAGGCGACTGAAGCGCAGGGTCGTCCGCCCGCGCAGGTTGGGGTGGGCGGCGGTGACGAGCTTGCCGGCCAAACGTTCCGACGTGACCTGCGCGACGGACGCCTCCGGATGGTCGAGCAGCAGACGCAGCAGTTCGCCGCCGACGTAACCCGACGCCCCGAGGATGCTGACTTTCATCGGGCGGCGGTGGTGGCGGCTTCGCCGACCGACAGCGTGTAGTCGACGATCCGTGCGTGAATCGGCACGCCCGTGACGCCGATGCTGTTGCGGAACTCCATCGTGTAGTTGACTTCGTTCACCTGGAGCCCGCGCTCGCTCTCGAAGACATCCACCGCGAGTATGCCGCCCCCGACGGCCCTGGCGGCCGCGACGCAGATGGCGTTCAGTTCGTCGGTGACCGGGCAGTTCGCCGTCGTGGCGCCTCGCGCGGTGTTCGTGATCCAGTGGTCGCTCATTCGATAGATCGCACAGATCGTCTGGTCGCCGACGACGAACGCGCGAATATCCCGGCCGCCCTTCTCGACATACTCCTGGATGTAGAAGATCGAGTGATGATACGAACCCAGGATCTGCTTGTGCTCGAGCAGGGCCTCGGCGGCGTGCCGGTCGTTCGCGCGGGCGATGAGGCGGCCCCAGGAGCCGACCGCGGGCTTCAGGACGACGGGGTAGCCCATGGACTCGATCGCCGCCAGTGCCGAGTCCGGCGTGTAGGCGACGATCGTGCGCGGCGTCAGCACGTGGGCCCGCTCCAGCGCATTCGAGGTGAGCACCTTGTCGCCGCAGACGTTGGCGACGTCCCAGGTGTTGACCGTCGGCAATCCACGGTCATTGAAAATCTTGAGCGTATGGAGGGCTCGGGCGTGGTTCACCGCCCGCTCGAGGACCACGTCCCACGGGAACGTCTCGGTGTGCAGATCGAGCGAGAGCTGTCGATCGTCGATCTTCTCGAACTCGACGCCGCGATCGCGGAGCGCCTGCAGGATGAGCTTTTCCTCGGTGCGGATGATGGAGCAGAGCAGTCCGAGTCGCATCGTGTCTATTCGCCCCAGTCCTCTTCTTCTTGCGGAGCGTGATCGAGCGTGGGGGGATCGACGGACCGCACCTCGAACTCCGTGCCGCAGTCAGGGCAGTCGATGATTTCACCGGCCTCAACATCAGCCTTCAACGTGATCTCCGCGTCGCATTCGAGACACTTGGGCATGCCACCTCCGGACGCCGCAAAAAAAACCCGCCGACACGTCAGTGCAGTCGGCGGGCTCGCAAAAGCAGCGCGTAACGGTTCGTCAGCGCCTGGGCCAGCACGGCCCGCCGATGTACGGACACTTCCGCTTTCGAGGCGAGTGCTGTCCGTCGTGGCGTGGTCCCTGGATACTCTGCATGCTGTCAGGCCGTCGCAAAGTATAGAGCGCGTGACGTGATACGGTCAAGCGTTGGCGCGGGCCGTGTTGGCGCCGATTGTAGTCCGAACCCCGTCGGCTTGACCCCACACCGACCTGGGCACTAGCCTCCGGATGATGTGGAAGCGAGGGAATCGCGAATGACGAAGCAGACGAGAGTCGTGGGGCTGGTCGCCGTGCTGGCTATCGGCGTCGCGGCGGTGGCGCGGGCAGCCGAACCGTTCAAACTGGGGACGTTCGAGCACGAGGGTGAGGAGATCATCGGCGTCGTCCTCAGGGACCGCCATGTCATCGACCTGGCCGCGGCGAACACGTCACTGGAGCGCCACCAGCGTCTCTGGGTCACGTTGCCGATGCCTGGTGACATGAACGAGCTGATCGGGCGCTACGAGTTGGGGATGCGCGATCGGATCCACGCCATCGTCGACCTGATTGCGCCGGCGATCGACGCGGGCCAGCCGCCGGCGTACGTCCATGACCTCGGCGACGTGGACGTCTTTCCGCCGGTCCGGCCGGAGGTCATCCTCTCGGCGGCGCTCAACTACCGGGAGCACATGGATGAGATGACGACCGGCGTGGCGGCCGAAATGTCGGACGCCAGTGCGGTCGACGACGCGCCGGAGTCGATGGAGCACTTCTGGGAGCGCGCGTCCGATGACACCCGTCAGAACCCTTATCTCTTCAACAAGCCGGCATCGATCGTCATCGGCGATGGCGATCCGATTCTCCTGAAACCCGACCGTGAGCAGATCGACTGGGAGTGCGAGTTTGCCATCGTCATCGGGCGGCCGGCGAGCCATGTCCCCCACGACGAGGCACGCGGCCATATCTTCGGCTACACGATGATGAACGACGTCGGCGATCGCGAGGGCCGCGGGGACGACCGCTACGGGTCGGACTGGCTGGTCTGGAAGGGGAGCGACACGTTCGCGCCGCTCGGGCCGTTCATCGTGCCCGCCGAGTTCGTCGCGGATCCGCATACCCTCGACATTCAGTTCACCTTGTCGGGCGAGCTGATGCAGGACGCGAACACCGAACTGATGCAGCACAGCGTGGACGAGCTGGTGCACTTCGTGTCGAACAACATCATCCTGCGGCCGGGTGATGTCATCGCGACCGGGACGCCGGGCGGCGTCGGCTACGCTCGGACCCCACCGGTGTTCATGGAGCCGGGTGACGTCGCAAGATGCACCGTTGAAGGCATCGGCACGTTGACGAACCCGGTGCGCAACTGGCTCGACGTCATGCCCAGGTAAGAGGGCCAGGCCACCGGCGGCAGGACCCGCCACCTGTCCGTAGTTCCCTGCCGATTCTGCCCAAGTAAGAGGGAGCCGGGAGTGACGGCGGACGGAAGCCGCCACCCGCTTCTTGCGGTAACTCTTGAAGACTCCGGCTGGATCGAGCCCTAGCTCCAGCATCGCACCGGAGGGACCTGTGCCCGTGATCCGAACCAGCCTGTTGATGAGAGTGCTGGCCGCCCTGGAGCGTCGCGCCACGCCGAGTCTCAGGAGCGGGGCACCGCCTGCCGCAGTGCGTCGAAGTTGACCTTGATGAACTCCTCGATCTGCTGGGCCGCCGTGACCGCCGGGGTACGCAGCGCGTCGACCTTGGTGCCCAGGAAGTCGCTGGTGAAGACGTTGTTCCGGATCGTCAGCCGGGCGATCAGCACATCCTGGATCGCCGAGGTGGTGACCGACGACGACGAGGTCTGCCCAGTGCCGGATCGGATACCCGCGCCCTGAATCTCCCCCTGGACACTGGTCGCGACGACCTCGAGGAAGAGGTCGGCTTCTTCCCGCGTCTCCACGACCTCCATCAACTCGCGACGTGAATCGGTGCGTCCCAGCTGCCGCGCCAGTTGCTCGACGTGGTAGAGCGCCTGGTTGTGCTTGAAATAGTAGGCGTTACCCGTGGGGCCCCAGGTCATCGGTTCCAGCTGCCACTCGCCCGCTGGCAACTTCGGATCGACGATGGCATCGTCGGGACGCTCGTCGGCGCAGAAGACGTACACCCGAATCTGGTCGGTTTCCCCGTCTTGCGCCGCGGCCGGCGTCGATCCGAGCAGGACGAGCGCGGTCGCGAGCAGCGTGAGGCTCGATGGCGATTTCAGAGACATGACCATTCCTCCCCCGTGGAATGTCTGGGCCGATACGTCCAGCGAGAACAGGGAAGTATAGCAGGGATCTACTGCCCGAAGAGAGGGTCGGCGGGGCGTGTCGGCCGGACTCAGGCCGGCCGGGGCCGGTCCGCGTGGCCACCCGCTGCCGGCCGCGTCAGGACGCGCTGGCCGCCGCAGATGACGCCGACACAGGGATTGGCCCCGATCCAGTAGCTCAATTCCGCCGGCTCATCGATCGCCCAGACGGCGAGATCGGCCCGCTGGCCGAGCTCGAGCGTGCCCCGGTCCGAAAGTCCGAGGGCGCTGGCCGCATGCCGCGTGACGCCGGCGAGCGCCTCTTCCGGCGTCATCCGGAAGAGGGTGCAGGCCAGATTGAGCATCAGGACGAGCGACGTGGCGGGCGCCGACCCCGGGTTGCAGTCGGTCGCGAGCGCCATCGGCACGCCGGCCGATCGAAACCTGTCGATCGGCGGGAACCTGTCCGCATGGGTGAAGTACGAGGCCGCCGGCAACAGGACGGCGGTGGTTCCCGCCTCGGCCATCGCCTGGATGCCCTCGGCGCTGGCGTACTCCAGATGGTCGGCGGACAGGGCGCCGTACCGCGCTGCGAGGGCAGCGCCATTCGAGTCCGAGAGTTGATCGGCGTGCAGCTTCACCGCGACGTCGGTGGAGCGGGCCGCATCGAAGACCGTGGCAGTCTGGGCTGGTGTGAAGGCGATCCGCTCGCAGAAGACATCCACCGCTTCGGCTAGGCCGGCCTCGACGACCGCCGGCAGCATCTGCCGGCAGACCACGTCGACGTAGTCGTCGGCGCGGCCCTGATATTCCTTCGGGATGGCGTGGGCGCCGAGAAACGTCGTGCGCACCGTGCCCGGAAAGCTGTCGGCCACCCGGCGGGCAGCCCGCAGCATCTTCAACTCGGTGTCGAGATTGAGACCGTAGCCCGACTTGATCTCGACGGTCGTGACGCCGCCGGCATGAAGGGCGGCGAGGCGGGCCGTTGCGGCAGTGGTGAGGAGGTCCTCGGAGGCGGCGCGCGTCGCGTCGACCGTACTGAGGATGCCGCCGCCCTGGCGCGCGATCGACTCGTAGCTCTCGCCTTGCAGCCGGCGCTGGAACTCCGCCGCCCGGTGGCCGCCGAACACCAGATGGGTATGACAGTCGACGAGGCCGGGCGTGAGCCAGGCGCCTTCGAGCGAGGTCACGCGGCTGGCGAGCTGGTCTGGAACGCCGGGCAGGTCGGCACGGGGGCCGACCCACGCGATCCGGTCCCCCTGGACGGCGAGCGCACCGTCAACCACTGCACCGTAGCCCCCCCCCGCCGGTGCCATCGTCGCCAGGTGGGTGTCGACCCACAATTCATCCCAGCGCGCCATGGTGCCGGGATGCTAGCATGTATATACAGGTCTGTATATGTCGGAGGCCCGCGCACTACGCTTCGAATCGGCGCTCCTACCGGACGGCTGGCGGCAATCGGTCCGCGTGGAAATCGCGCCCTCGGGCGACATCGTGTCGGTGACGCCGGATGCCGGAGGCGACGCCAAGGGAGACGAGGCCGTGGGTGGTCCGGCCGTGCCGGGAATGCCCAACGTGCACTCCCACGCCTTCCAGCGCGCGATGGCCGGCTTGGCCGAGGCGGGCGCGGCCGGCGCCGACTTCTGGGCCTGGCGCGAGGTGATGTACCGGTTCGCGAACCGGATGGGGCCCGAGGCCCTCGAGGCCGTGGCCGCACAGCTCTTCGTCGAGATGCTGAAGGCCGGCTACACCGCCGTCGGCGAGTTCCACTACGTGCACCATCAACCTGCCGGCTCGCCGTACGACGAGCCGGCACGGTTGTCCATGAGCGTGCTGGCGACGGCATCGCGCGTGGGCATCGGTCTGACCCACCTACCGGTGCTCTACGCCCGGGCCGGGTTCGGCCAGACGGACGCCCGAACGGAGCAGCGGCGGTTCGTCAACACGGTGGACGGCTGGCGCACCATCGTCACTGCGTGCAGCCTGGTGACTCGCGAGATGCCGAACGCGCGCGTCGGCGTGGCGCTACACAGTCTGCGAGCCGTGCCGCGCGACATGTTGCACCAGGCGCTCGAAGGCCTCGACGAAGCGATGCCCCGACACGTGCATGCGGCTGAGCAGGTCGGCGAGGTGGAGGAGTGTCTGGCAGCGACCGGCGCGCGGCCCGTCGCCTGGCTGCTCGACGAGGTCGGTGTCGACGGTCGCTGGTGCCTCGTGCACGCGACCCATGTCGATGAGGCGGAGGTCGTCGCGTTGGCCCGCTCGGGCGCCGTCGTCGGGCTCTGTCCGACGACCGAGGCGAACCTCGGCGACGGCGTGTTCCCGCTCGACGCGTTCGTGGCCGCAGGCGGGCGGTTCGGCATCGGGTCCGACAGCAATGTGTCGGTCACGCCGTCGGCCGAACTCTGCTGCCTCGAGTATGGTCAGCGCCTGACGACGCGGCAGCGCGTCCGCGCGGGCGGCGGGGAGGCCGCGAAGCGGCACGCCGGGGCCGAACTCTGGAAAGCCGGACTCGCCGGTGGCGCCCAAGCGTTGGGTCGCCCCATCGGCGCGATCGCGCCCGGCTGCCGGGCAGATCTGGTCGTCCTCGATGGAGCGCATCCGAGTTTGACGGGGCGAGTCGGCGATGAATTGATCGACAGCTGGCTCTTCGCGTCCCACGAGAGCCCGGTCAGACACGTCATGGTCGGCGGTGAATGGGTCGTACGCGATGGGCACCATCGCTTCGAAGCCGAGATTCTCGAGTCCTACCGGGAGACCCTGGCGGGCTTGCGATGAAGGCGCGCGCGAAAGGGCAGGGGCCACTGATGACGAGCCGAAGACGCCCGCCGGCGCCGTTGTACGAGGTGGTGAAGCGATACGTCCTCGACCGGATCGATTCGGGCCGATTGCAGACCGGCGAGCGCATCCCCTCGGAGCACGAGCTGACGCGGCGCCTGAAGGTCTCGCGGATGACGGTCAATCGTGCGATCCGGGAGCTGTCGTCCGAGGGCCGGGTCGTGCGGGTCGCCGGTGTCGGTTCGTTCGTGGCGACGCCGGCCCATGCGCATCCGCTGGAACTGAGAAACGTGGCAGACGACATCCGCGCACGCGGCGGGCGTCACGCCTCGCGGGTCGTCGAGCTCGGCCGGGTCCGGCTCGACCCGGAAACCGCGCGAATGTTCGATCTGCCGCCGGGTCGGCCGATGTTTCATTCGGTCATCGTGCATGCCGAGAATGACCTGCCGGTCCAGCTCGAGGAGCGCTACGTCGACCCGCATGCCGCGCCCGACTACCTGGCGCTCGATTTCACCGAGATCACCGCGAGCGAGTACCTGGCGCGCGTCGCACCGATCCAGGAGGTCGAGCACGTCGTGCAGGCGGTGATGCCGACGGCGCGGGTCCGACGTCTGCTGAAGATGCCGGCCGGGGAGCCCTGTCTCACGCTGCTGCGGTGGGTCTGGGCCGGTGGGGCGCTTGCGTCGACGGCCCGGCTGCAGCATCCGGGTTCTCGGTATCGGCTGGGCGGTCGATTCGAGCCGCCGGCAGCGTCTCGGCCCAGGCTTCGCGCCGTGGGTCGCTAGGAGGAGAGGAATGGCCGTCGAACCGACTGACACAGCGCGCCCGCCGATCCGGGCGCCGCGTGGCGTGGAGCGCACCGCGCGGTCGTGGCAAACCGAGGCGCCGCTGCGGATGCTCATGAACAATCTCGACCCGGAGGTGGCGGAGCGGCCGGAGGATCTCGTCGTCTACGGTGGGATCGGCCGCGCGGCGAGGAACTGGGCCTGCTACGAGCGGATCGTCGAGGCGTTGAGGGCTCTGGCCTCGGACGAGACGCTGCTCGTCCAGTCGGGCAAACCGGTCGGGGTGTTCCGGACGCAGGCCGACGCTCCTCGCGTCCTGATCGCGAACTCGAATCTCGTCCCCCACTGGGCGACGTGGGAGCAGTTCCACGAACTCGACCGGCGCGGACTGATGATGTTCGGGCAGATGACGGCCGGATCCTGGATCTACATCGGGAGTCAGGGGATCGTCCAGGGCACCTACGAAACGTTCGGCGAGATGGGCCGGCAGCACTTCGATGGCGACCTGGCTGGACGGTGGATCCTCACGGCCGGGCTCGGCGGGATGGGCGGCGCGCAGCCGTTGGCGGCGACGATGGCCGGGGCGTCGATGCTCGCGGTCGAGTGTCGGCCCGATCGAATCGAGCGTCGGTTGGTAACCGGCTACCTCGACAAACGCGCCGCTGATCTCGACGACGCGCTGGCGATCGTGCAGGCCGCGGTCGCGCGGCGCGAGGTGGTGTCGGTGGGCCTCGTGGGCAATGCTGCCGAGGTGCTGCCCGAACTGGTCGCGCGCGGCGTCCGACCGGACGCGGTGACCGACCAGACGTCGGCGCACGATCCCGTCAACGGCTACCTGCCAGTCGGCTGGACGCTCGAGCAGTGGGCGGAACGTCGCGACGCGGATCCCGAGGCGGTGAAGCAGGCTGCGCTGACATCGATGGTGCAGCATGTCGAGGCGATGATCGCCTTCCATCGGATGGGCGTGCCCACGTTCGACTACGGCAACAACATCAGGCAGATGGCGCTCGAAGGGGGATGCGCCGACGCGTTCGCCTTCCCGGGCTTCGTTCCCGCCTACATCCGTCCGCTCTTCTGTCGTGGCGTCGGGCCCTTCCGGTGGGCGGCGCTTTCGGGGAATCCGGAGGACATCTACAAGACCGACCAGCGCGTGAAGGAATTGATCCCGGACGACCCGCACCTGCACAACTGGCTGGACATGGCGCGCGAACGGATCGCGTTTCAGGGTCTTCCGGCGAGGATCTGCTGGGTGGGGCTGGGGCAGCGAGATCGGCTGGGGCTGGCATTCAACGAGATGGTCGCGCGCGGCGAACTCGATGCGCCGGTCGTCATCGGACGGGACCACCTGGACAGCGGGTCGGTCGCCAGTCCCAACCGGGAGACCGAAGCGATGCGCGACGGCTCGGACGCGGTGTCGGACTGGCCGCTCCTCAACGCCCTGCTGAACACGGCGAGTGGGGCGACGTGGGTCTCGTTCCATCACGGTGGCGGCGTGGGCATCGGGTATTCCCAGCACGCGGGACTCGTCGTGGTCTGTGACGGTACGCCGGAGGCGGCGCGCCGGATCGAGCGCGTGCTGTGGAATGACCCGGCCAGCGGCGTGATGCGGCATGCCGATGCCGGCTATCCCGAGGCGATTGCCTGCGCGCGCGAACACGGCCTGACCCTCCCGATGCTGGGGAGCGACGGCCCGGCGGGTGGTGAGGGAGAATGAGCGAAGCGCACGAGGCGAAGGGGCAGCCGTACTCGATCGCGCTGGCGAACCCGGCAGACGCCGTGGTGCTGGCTGGGTGGCGGCGCGTGTACGAAGGGCCGGCCCGACTCACGTTGGGCGCGGCGACGCGGGCCGCGATCGAGGCCGCCGAGGCCACGGTGGCCGCGGTCGTACGCGAGGGGCGGGTCGTCTATGGCATCAACACGGGGTTTGGCCAGCTGGCGCAGACCGTCATCGAACCCGATCAGTTGAAGGCGCTGCAAACGAACCTCGTCCGGTCGCACTCGGCCGGTGTCGGCGACCCGATCGACGACGCGACCGTCCGCCTCGTGCTGATGCTGAAGGCGATCGGCCTGGCGCGTGGACGCTCGGGCGTGCGTACGGGCCTGGTGAACGCGCTGGGCGGGATGCTCGAGCATGAAGTCTACCCGGTCGTTCCGGCGAAGGGCTCGGTCGGCGCGTCGGGCGATCTGGCGCCGCTGGCGCATCTGGCCGGGGTGCTGATCGGTGAAGGCGAGGTCAGCCATCGGGGCACGACGATGCCTGCCGCCGACGGGTTGCGAGCGGCGGGGCTGGAGCGGATCGAACTCGGCCCCAAGGAAGGCTTGGCCCTGATCAACGGCACGCAGGTCTCGACGGCGTTCGCGCTGAAGGGCCTCTTTGCGATCGAGAACCTCTTTGCCGCTGCCGTCCTGGCCGGTGGGCTGAGTGTCGATGCGGTGCAGGGCAGCGACGTGCCGTTCGACGAGCGGATCCATGCGCTGCGCGGTCAGCGCGGCCAAACCGACGTGGCCGCGACGTTCCGGGCCCTGCTCTCGGGCAGCGCCATCCGCGAGTCGCACCGAGACTGCGGTCGTGTCCAGGACCCGTACTCGCTGCGTTGCCAGCCGCAGGTAATGGGGGCTTGCCTGGATCTCGTCACCTCGGCGGCCGGCATTCTCGAGGCCGAGGCCAACGCGGTGACCGACAATCCACTGGTCTTCGCGGAGAGCGGCGACGTGCTGTCGGGAGGAAACTTCCACGCCGAGCCGGTCGCGATGGCTGCCGATACGCTGGCGATCGCGGTCGCTGAGATCGGGGCGCTATCAGAACGGCGCGTGGCCCTGCTCGTCGATTCACATCTCAGCGGACTGCCGCCGTTCCTGACGACTCACGGCGGCATCGAATCGGGCTTCATGATCGCGCAGGTGACGGCGGCCGCGCTGGCGTCGGAGAACAAGACACTGGCCCATCCGGCCAGCGTCGATTCGGTGCCGACCTCCGCGAATCAGGAAGACCACGTGAGCATGGCGGCGTTCGCCGGGCGCCGATTGACCGAGATGGCCAAGAATACGGCGGGGATCATCGCCATCGAGCTGCTGGCGGCGGTGCACGGCGTCGAGTTCCGCCGTCCGCTCCAGACATCCGACCGCCTGCGACAGGTCATGGAGACGGTACGTGCCTTGGTGCCCGCCCACGATGGCGACCGTGCAATGGCGCCTGACATTGCGGCCATCACGTCCCTCGTCGAGAGCGGTCGCTGCCGTGCGCTCGTGCCGGAGCTTCGGCTGCCGAGCGACGCCTAGCAGCCAGCCGCTCAGGACGGCGCGGCCGTCTGTTTCCTCAGGCAGTCGAAGAACCGGTCCATCATCATCTTCGACGCCGAGCTCAGGAGTCGCTGACCCACCCGGGCGATTGTCCCGCCCACTTCGGCCCGCCCCGCGACGTCGAGCCGCGTGCCACCGCCGTCCTCATGAAGTTCCAGCGTCGCCTCGCCGTTGACGAATCCGGCGCGCCCCTTGCCCGTGACGACGAGCCGGTAGGCATGGGGAGGCCGCTGGTCGGCCAGCGTGACCGTGCCCTCGTAGCGCCCGGTGACAGCGGCGATGCCGACCGTCAGGACCGCCCGGTAGGAGTCGTCGCCGACCGGCTCGAGCGCCTCGCAGCCAGGGAGGCAGCTGGCGACGACCGCAGGGTCGACGAGCAGCGGCCAGAGCGCGGTGGGCGGGACGTCGAAGCGATACGACGCGGTCAATTCCATGATGTTGCCGCCACCGTAGCAGCAGGCGCGTGGCCTCCGCGCGAGAAGGGCGCCACTCCGTGCGACACGGCGCGGGCGGACAGGGCGTTGAGGTGGGACGCGAGCGCGTCGAGGCTGGCCAAGTTGTGGGCCGGCAGGAAGTCGTCGACGAAGGGCAGGGCCGCCCGCATGCCGCGCGTCGCCGGTGTGTAGCTCGGTGAGCCCAGGAGCGGATTCAGCCAGATCAGGCGGTGACACGATCGCTGGAGCCGGGCCATGCCTTCGCGCAGGAGATCGGGATCGCCGCGGTCCCAGCCGTCCGAGATCAACAAGACGACGGCGCTGCGCACACCGAGGCGCCGCGCCCAGGTCCGGTGGAATGTGCGGATGGCTTCGCCCGTGCGTGTGTCGCCGGCCAGATCCGGGACGTGCCGCGCAAGGTGGGTGAGGATCCGGCCCGCCCCTCGTCGCGCGAGTAGCGCCGTGAGCCGCGAGAGCCGGGTGGCGAAGACGAAGGCCTCGACGCGCTCGCGTCCGACGCTGACGCCATAGATGAACTGGAGCAGCATCCGGGTGTAGCCCTCCATCGATCCACTGACGTCGCACAGCAGGAGCAGGGGCCGGGTCCGTGTCCGGCGCCGTCGTGTCGGCAGCACCATCGGTTCGCCCCCGTGCCGCGTGCTGGCCCGAAGCGCCTGCCTGAGGTCGAGCACGGCACCGGCGCCGCTGCGCCACCGGTGGGTCCGCCGGGAGGGCGGCGCCCACTCCAGGCGCGAGAGCATCCGCTCCGCCTCGAGGATCTCGTCCGCCGTGAATTCGCTGAAGTCCTTCGTGCGAAGCGCCTCCTGGCTGCTGGCACTGGCCGGCGCCGTACGCTGGATCTGCACGACGGGGGCTTGCGCGGTCGTCGCGTCGTGATCGCCCACTGGCCCAAGCATCTCCGGCGCGCCGAACTTGCGCCGTTCGCCGAGCGCCCGCAGGTCGAGCTGGGTGCGGTCGCCTCGCACCGGACGCCAGAAAACGCGAAACGCCTCGTCGAAGACGGCCAGGTCCCGTCGACGATGCACCAGGAGGCTGCGGAGCGTGTAGTAGACGTCGGCTCTCGCGCCGAGATCGACGTTCTGCAGGGCCCGGCCGACGTCGACCATGCGGCCGGCGGGGACGTCGAGCCCGAGGCCATGGAGGAGGCGCGCGAAGTGCAGCAGGTTCCGGAACAGCGCGCTCACGAACGACTCCGCGCCGCCGCGCGATTCAGCAGCGTCTGCACCCGCTCACCGCGGATGGCATCGAGGTCCTCCTGGTTCTTGAGGATGATACCGAGCGTCTCGTCGACCGTGGCAGCATCCAGTTCGTCCCTGTCCAGCGCCACCAGCGCCGCAATCCAGTCGAGCGTCTCGGAGACCCCCGAGACCTTGTACAGCTCGGCTGTTCGCAGTTCTTGTACGAAGGCCGTAACCTGTGTGGCCAGGTGCGTCGGGGCGTCGGGGACTCTGGCGGTGACGATGCCGAGCTCCTTCTCGAAGGAGGGATAGTCGATCCAGCAGTACAGGCACCGGCGCTTCAACGCGTCGTGCAATTCGCGGGTTCGATTCGAGGTGATGATGACGATCGGCGGGGTCGAGGCGCGCACGGTGCCGAGTTCCGGAATGGAGATCTGGAAATCCGACAGCAACTCGAGCAGGTAGCCCTCGAACTCCTCATCCGCACGGTCCAGTTCGTCGATGAGCAGCACGGGGGGCGAGCCCGACCCGTCGTCCAGGGCGCGTAGTAGCGGGCGCTTGATCAAGAACTCGTCGCTGAAGAGTTCGCGAGCTGCGGCTTTCCGGTCGACGGTGCCGCCGGCTTCCATCAGACGGATCTCGAGCAACTGGCGCGCGTAGTTCCATTCGTAGACGGCGTGGGTGACGTCGAGCCCCTCGTAGCACTGGAGCCGGATCAACTCGGTGCCGAGCGCCGAGGCGAGCGCCTTGGCGACCTCGGTCTTGCCGACGCCGGCCTCGCCCTCGAGCAGGAGCGGCCGTCCGAGCCGCAGGGCGAGGAAGATCGAGGTGGCGAGGCCCCGGTCGGCCACATAGTGCTGGGCCGACAGCATCGTGTGAACGGCGTCGATCGAATCCGCGCGCATCGGGTCGGTCATCGGCGGCCCGTCACGTTAACCGGTGGGACTCCCGCACGAGTCTACTTGCGAGCGCGGGCGGCAGCGGCGGATAGGGAGCGGGCGACGTACACGGGTGCCATGGCCCGGCGATATTCGACCGACGCGAAGAGATCGCCCAGGATCTCGTCGCCGAGGTCTTCGCCGACGCGTTGGGCAGCCTTGGCGAAGCTCGCGTCGGTGAGCGCCTCTCCGCTGACCGCCTGCTCGACGTTCGAGGCCCGAACGGGCGCCGGCACGAGGCCGCCCACGGCCACGGCGGCCGAACGGCAGGCGTCGCCGTCAGCCGCGATCACGGCCGCGACGCCGATGACCGCGTAGCGCGAGGCCGGATGCGGAAACTTGGCGTAGGCACTGCCGTGTTGCTGTCCCGCTGCGATCTCGACGTGCGTGACGATCTCGTCCTCCCCGAGTGCGGTCGTCATCATGCCAAGGAAGAACTCGCTCGCTGGCACGGTGCGATCCCCACTGGCGCCGACGATCCCGATCGAGGCATCGAGTGCGCACAAGACGGCCGGCAGATCGGAGGCGGGATCCGCGTGGGCAATGTTGCCGCCCACCGTTCCTCGGTTTCGCACGGCCGGGTCGCCGATTTGCCCGGCGGCGTCAGCGAGTGCCGCTGCATGCGTCGCCACGTCGCTCGAGGCCGCCACCTCCGCGTGCGGCGTCAGGGCACCGATGCGCAGCCGGCCGTTCGCGACCGTGACGCCGCTCAGGTCCACGATCCGTCCGATGTCGATGAGCGCGGGCGGGACGGCGAGGCGCAGCTTCAAGAGCGGGATCAGGCTGTGCCCGCCGGCCAGGAATTTTGCGCCCGGATGTTCGTTCATCAGCCGGCCCGCGTCCTGCACCGAGGACGCCCGATAGTAAGCGAAGTCTGCTGGATACATGACTCAGTGTCCCTTCGTGGCCTGCTGGATCGCGCGCCAGACACGCTCGGGCGTGAACGGCATGTCGATGGTCTCGACGCCGAGCGGTCCGAGCGCGTCCATCACGGCGTTGTAGACGGCGACCGTCGAGGCGATCGTGCCGGCTTCGCCGATGCCCTTCACGCCGAGCGGATGGTGCGGCGACGGCGTGACGGTCGACAGCACCTCGATTTCTGGTAGGCGACCGGCGCGCGGCAAGGCGTAGTCGAGCATCGAGCCCGTGACCAACTGGCCGGAGTCGTCATAGACCGCCTGTTCCCAGAGCGCCTGCCCGATGCCCTGGACGACGCCGCCGTGTACCTGACCCTCGACGATGACCGGGTTGATCTGCGGTCCACAGTCGTCGATGGCCACGTAGCGCTTCAGGTCCACCTGTCCCGTGGCCTTGTCGACTTCGACGACCGCCAGATGCGCACCGAAGGGGAAGGTGAAGTTCGGCGGGTCGTAGAACGTCGAGGCCTCGAGGCCCGCCTCGACGTTGGCAGGCATGTTCCATGCGACGTTCGCCATGAGCGCTACCTCGGCCAGCGACTTGGCCTTGTCGGGGGAGCCCTTGACGGAGTACTTGCCGTCGGCGAACTCCATGTCCTCGACGGCGGCTTCGAGCAGGTGGGCCGCGATCACCTTGGCCTTGTCCCGCACCTTCCGCGCCGCCTTGGCCAGCGCGGCGCCGCCGACTGCCGTGGTCCGGCTGCCGTAGGTGCCCCAACCCATTGGCGTTGTGTCGGTATCGCCGTGGATGACCTTCACGTCGTCGGCGCCGACCCCGATCTCGTCGGCGACGATCTGCGCGAATGTCGTCTCCTCGCCCTGGCCGTGTGGGGAGGTCCCGATGAAGACGTGGACCTTGCCGGTCGGATGCACGCGCACAATCGCGCTCTCCCAGAGACCGCCCTGGAAGCCGATGGCGCCGGCGACCTGGGACGGCCCCAGACCGCACATCTCGACGTAGGTCGACAGACCGAGGCCGATGTACCGTCCGGATTTCCGTGCCGTTGCCTGCTCGGCGCGAAGCCTGGCGTAGTCCGCGTGCGAGAGCAGCTTGTCGAGCGCCGTCGGATAGTCGCCGCTGTCGTAAGTAAGTCCAGTGACCGTATCGTGGCCGTCGTCGAACGCGGGGATCAGATTCTTCTTCCGGACGTCGGCCGGGTCCATGCCGATCTCGCCCGCTAGCCGATCGACCATCCGTTCCACCATGAACGTTGCCTCGGGGCGGCCCGCACCGCGGTAGGCCTCGACCGGTGTCGTGTTGGTGTAGACGCCGTAGACGTCCTCCTTGATCGCGGGGATGCCGTAGCACGCGGGCAGCATCAGGCCGTGGAGGATCGTGGGGATGCCGGGCGCCGCGGTCGAGAGGTAGGCGCCCATCCCGGCCCAGACGGTGCACCGGAGGCCGGTGATCGTCCCGTCTTTCTTAGCGGCGAGTTCGATCTCCTGGACGTGGTCGCGGCCGTGGGTCGTGGCCTGGTAGTTCTCGCTCCGGGTCTCGTTCCACTTGACCGGCCGTCCGAGCTGCTTCGCGCAGAAGACCGTGATGAACTCCCCCGGATAGGCGGGAATCTTGCTGCCGAATCCACCGCCCACTTCCGGGGCGATGATCCGCGCGCGATCCTCCGGGACGCCGGTGACGACCGAATTCAGGAAGCGGAGGATATGAGGGTTCTGGGTCGTGTTCCAGAGCGTCAGGTCGCCCGACGCCTGGTCGTACTCGGCCAGGGCGGCCCGGGGCTCCATCGCATTCGGGATCAACCGCTGCTGGATGATGCGCTCCTTGACGACGACCTCGGCGTCCTTGAAGGCCGCGTCGACGTCGCCGCCCGATACCGCCCAGTGGAACGCCTGGTTCTTGTCGACATCGGCATGCACTTGCGGCGCGCCATCTCCGGCGGCTTCGGCTGGATTCGTGACCGCCGGCAAGGCGGTGTACTCGACGTCGATGAGGTCGAGCGCATCGTAAGCCTGATAGGGATCCTCGGCAACGACGACGGCGACGATGTCGCCGACGTAGCGAACCGTGTCCGTGGCGATGCAGGGATAGGTGGCGACCTTGAGGTCCGCGTCCGGCACGAGCCAGGCGCAGGGCATCGGCTGCAAGCCGTCGCTCGTGTCCTTGCCGGTGTAGACGGCGAGGACGCCGGGAGAGGCCTGCGCCCGGCTGATGTCGATCGTCCCGACGGTTGCGTGTGCGTGGGGGCTTCGCAGCATGGCAGCGTGCACCATCCCGGGCAGCGTGAGGTCGTCCGTGTAAGTGGCCGAGCCGGTGATCAGCCTCGGGTCTTCACGACGCCGGATGCCTGAGCCGAACAGTCTGGTAGCCATCTATTTCTCCGCCAGTGCGTCGGCCGCGTGGCGCACGGCCCGGACGATGTTCTGGTAGCCGGTGCAGCGGCACAGGTTGCCTTCGAGGCCATGCCTGATGTCGGCGTCACTCGGGTCGGGGTTGTGACGCAGCAACTCGTGCGAGGCCAGGATCATGCCGGGCGTGCAGAACCCGCACTGCAGGCCGTGCTTGTCCCAGAACGCCTCCTGTAACGGATGCAGCGTGCCCTGCTCGGCCAGGCCCTCGATGGTCGTGACCGCCGCACCGTCGGCCTGAACCGCCAGACAGCTGCACGATTTGACGGCGACGCCGTCGAGCAGGACGGTGCAGGAGCCGCACTGGCTCGTGTCGCACCCGACCTTCGTGCCGGTGAGACCGCCCAGATCCCGAATGAAGTGGACGAGCAGTTGGCGTGGCTCGACGTCGCGTTGATACGACCGACCGTTGACCGTGATGTTGACTGGAACCTTCACCGTGCCCTCCCTGAGCGGTAGTCCGTGGCGCTGGACGCTTCCCCTGGCGGACAGCCCGCGTGGGGATTGGGGCGCAAGGCGCCCCATCTGGATCTAGTTGACCGCGAAGCAGTAGTACAGGCCGTTGCCGCCGGTACCGATAAGGTCGTCCTGGCTGCAGCCTCGGCTGGCATGGGCGGCGTGCCACGAAGTGGGGTTATCGCCACCGCCCTGGCGGTCGTGATGGCCCACGGCGGCGCTGCCGGCGCCGTTGCTGGTCCAGTTGCCGCACGTGTGGTCTTCCCCGTCCGCGTACGCCGTACCGTCGAGTTGCGACCCGGTCAGGATGTCATGCATATTCGGACTGTCGCCGCGCCCGTTGATCGGTTCGCCGTTCTCATTCAGGCTGTTCGGCTTGTTCAGTTCGTTGTTGGCGCTGTGGAGGTCATCGACGCTGGAGGCCACTTCGAGGCCGCTGGCGTTGTACCAGGGGCCGGTGCCGATGCGATCGCGCGCGTTGACCGCCGGCTGGTTGCCGACCTCACTCTGGCTGAGATAGGCGCGCCAGGTCTTGGTGCTGCCGGCCGCTTCCGCGAGCATCTGGCAGCGCGCGTCAGCCCCAGCGAGGCCGCCCAGGTTGGCGCCGTCGCCCGGGCCGACGCTGGTGATGAAGAAGGACATGGCGTTGTCCTGGGCGTCGAGGTCGGTCGTGCCCGCGACGGCCAGGGTGGCGACGACGACCGCGACGGCAAGAAACTTGAAAGTCTGCATGGTTATCTCCCCTCGGGTGAATCCGACCGAAACACGGCGGTCCCGGGCGGAGACCCGGTAGTCTATCCCAAGCGCCGGCCGTCGTCATCGACCGAGGGATGGGGCTGCGCACCGGGCATCGGCAACCTGGGAAGGCCAGAACTCGTCCCTGAATGTTAGGGAACCGGCGGGAACGGTGAGGAGACGAGATGATGTCGACACTGGGGTGGGAGATCCGGCACGCGCTGCGGGCGATCTGGCGGGAACGAGCCGTCTGCGCCGTCATCATCCTGGTGTTCGGCCTCGGTATCGGTGCGAACGCGACGGTGTTCAGTGTCGTGCAGGCCGTGCTCCTGCGACCACTTCCGTTTCACGAGCCCGACCGGCTGGTCTGGGTCAGCAACCAGTACCCGGGGAGCGATCCCAGCGCGCTCTCGACCGTGACATCGCGGGTGGACGTCTTCGAGGAGTGGCCGCGACCGGGTGACCGCGTTCGACGCGACGACCGCCTACAACGCGTTCTTCGGATACGGCAGCTACACCTTGGCGGGAGCCGGAGCGGCTCCTCGGCGTCCGGGTGGCGGACAACTTCTTCGACGTGCTCGGCGTCCAGCTGGCGCTGGGTCGGGCGTTCACGCGCGTCGAGACCGGATTGAACGGCCGCCGGCGGTCTTGCTGACTCATGGGTTCTGGCAGCGACGGTTCGCGGGCGATCCGGAAGTGATCGGTCGGGCGCTGACGCTCGACGGCGCGGCGGCGACCGTCGTCGGCGTCGTGCCGGCGGGCTTCGAGTTCAGCTCGTTGTTCGCGCCGGGCACCGAGGTCGATCTGATGCTGCCGCTCGTTTACGACGTGGCGCGCAGGCAGGGCAACACGCTCGCCGTCATCGGCCGGCTACAGCCGGGCCGCACCCTGTCCCAGGTCAGAACGGAGCTCGAGGCCGTCACGGCGCAGGTGCAGCAGGAGCGGCCTGAGCGCGGACGGTTCTACGGTGCCGCGGCGGTCGAGCTGAAGGACCAGATCAGCAGCGGCGCGGCGGGGGCGCTGCTGACGCTCTGGGCCGCCGTGGCTGGTGTCCTACTAATCGTCTGCGCCAACCTGTCCAGCTTGATGCTCTCTCGCGCGGCGGCGCGATGGAAATCTATCTGTCGATCTGGCGAGCCGACGGGCGCTCGGCGAACCTCGTGATGCGAACCTCGCGGCGCCTCGAGGCGCTGGCACCCGAGTTGCGCCGGACGCTGCGCGCGCTGGATCCGGCGATGCCGGTCTCGGATATTCGATCGCTCGGGCAGTTCGTCGCCAGGGCCGTGTCCCCGCGGCGCTTCTTCGTCTGGCTGCTCGGTGGGTTTGCCGTCGCGGCCTTGCTGCTCGTCGCGCTGGGGATCTACGGGGTCGTCTCGCACGCTGTGGCCCAGCAGACGCGGGAGATCGGGATCCGGATGGCGCTCGGGGCGTCGGCGGGGAGCGTGCAGCTCGACGTGCTCCGGCGGGTCTTCACGCTGGCCGGTGCGGGCCTGGCGCTCGGGCTGATGGGCAGCGTCCTGGTCGGACGCGGTATGCAGGCGTTGCTCTACGAGGTCTCGGGCTGGGGTCCGCTGAGCTTTGCCGGGATGACCGGCGCGCTCCTCCTCACGGCGTGCGCGGCCGGCTACATGCCGGCGCGTCGCGCATCGCTCGTGGATCCGACGGTCGCGCTCAGGGACGAGTGAACGCTGTCAGGTGGAAGTGATGGAAGAGCGGCCTCACGAAAAAAGCCGGAGCCGGCAGACGCCGGCTCCGGCCATTCCACGAACCGTACGGACGGAGTTACTGGCTCGCCGGCGGCACGATGTCGTTCAGGCGCAGGTACACGGTCTGCACCCCGTACTCGCTCCAGGTGTGGATCATAGTGCGATAGACGACCCGAACGCGCGTCGACTCGCCGAGAAAGCCGCCGTCGACCTTCTCCTGCAACGACGCATCGGTCTGGTCGCTGAGGATCTCCGTGCCGAAGTCGAACGAGTCGCTCAGCGCCTGCACGAAGCCGGCCTTGTCGGCGGGTTCTCCTAGATCGGGCGGCGTGGCGGCGGAGTCGAGCCGGCCCATTAGGCCAAGTTGCGCGCCGGCGACGTGCATCACCTGCTCGCCGAAGTCCCGCAGTTCGTCGGTCGGCTTGTAGCCGTAGTTCTCTTCCGGCATCTCCTCGGCGACGGCCACCATCAAGGTCTTCAGGCTCTCCCAGTCGGCCAGGAGTTCATCGGCCAGGACGCCTTCGTCCATCGGCATCGCTTCCTGTGCCGCCGCGGCGGGCGCTTCCTCGGCAGGGGTGCATGCGGCGAGACCCAGCCCGGCCGAAACAATCGTCAGTGTGAACAAAAGCGAGCGGGTAGCTGAATACATCGGACCTCCTTGATAGTTCGTTCCGGCGCGGCGCGCCGCGTTAACGACGCCGAGGCCGGAACGGTCCGACCTCGGCGCAACTCGGCAATCTGTTCGAGGCCTACGGCAAGGCCAGCGCCACCAGCGACCCGGAATAGCCGCGCCCGCCAACCGGCAGGATGATGTACTGCCGCCCTTCATGCATGTAGGTCATCAAGGCTGTGTTCGTCGGCGCGGGCAGTTCGACCGTGCCGAGGCGCTCGCCGGTCGCCTTGTCGTTCGCGTAGAGCAACGGCCGGCCGCCGCGACCTTCGGCGTAGATCAGCAGCGACTTCGTGAGGAGCGCCGTGGCGTGTGTCCGGTTGCCCGTGTTCGGAACGTCGATGCCCTGCAGCAGACGGTGGTTCTGGATGTTGTCGGGCGTGTCGCCGTTCGGGATCCACCAGAGGTGGTCGCCGGTGTTCATGTCGATCGCGGTGATCCGGCTGTAAGGTGGTTTCAGCAGCGGCAGACCTTGAATCGCTCGGGGTCCGGCGCCAGCCCCGCTGGCCCATTCCATTAGCGTCGTCCCCGTCGGATTCTCGTACTGGAGGTCTGCTTCCGCTCCCGGGACGAGGAGTGGTGCGTCGCACGACTTGATCGTCGCCGTGTAGAGGATGCCGGTGTCCGGATCTGTGACCGTGCCGCCCGGGATGTTCGTGCCGCCGTTGCCGCCGGGGCAGAGCAGTGCCGACCGCTTGCCGAGGTCGTTGTCGCGGTGCAGCGGCGGGTTGAAGAGCGGCCCCATCTGGTACTCGGACATGTTTTCGATCGCCTGCTGCCGCAGTTCCGGCGTGAAGTCGATCAGATCGTCGACCGTCACGCCTTGCATCTCGTAGGCCGCGGGTCGGGTCGGGAACGGCTGGGTCGGCGAGGTCTGCTCGCTCGGAATCATCGACTCGGGAACCGGCCGCTCCTCGATCGGCCAGATCGGCTCGCCGGTCTCCCGGTTGAGGACGTAGGCGAACGACTGTTTCGTCGTCTGCACCAGAATCGGCACTGTTTCGCCGTCAATTGTCACGTCGAGCAGGCTCGGAGCCGTCGGATTGTCGTAGTTCCAGATGTCGTGGTGCACCGTCTGGAAGTGCCACCGCCGTTCACCCGTCTCGGCGTCGAGCGCGAGAATCGTCGTGGAGAAGAGGTTGTCGCCGGGGTGGAACCCACCGTAGTGATCGTTCGTTGGCGGGTCGGTGACGATGTAGACCAGGCCCAGCTCCGGGTCGGCCGAGAGCGGCGCCCACGCCGACACGTTCCCGGTGTAGGACCAGGCATCGCTCTCCCAGGTGTCGTGGCCCAATTCACCGGGCTGCGGAATGACGTTGAACTTCCACTTGTGATCGCCGGTGGCGGCGTCGTAGGCCAGGATGTGTCCCGGCACGTTCTCGCGGCGCGACTGGTGGTAGCCCTGCTCGTGGGCGTTGCCGACTACGACGGTGCCATTCACGACGATCGGCGGTGAGGAATTCGTGATGTAGCCGATTTCCGGCGGGAGGCCGTCGTACGGGTCGTACTCGTAGCCGAAGTCGGCCAGCAGGTCGACCGTGCCGCCTTCGCCGAAGTCCGCGATCGGCAGGCCCGTGTCGGGGTCGAGCGCGTGAAGGAAGAAAGCCGGTGTCACGACGTAGATCCGGCCCTCGCCGTCCACCTCGTCATAGGCGACGCCCTTGCCGTAGTTCTTCCGCATCGACAGTTCCCATCGCTTGGTCGTCGGCTCGCGGAACGTCCAGAGAGTCTCGCCCGTGGTCGGATCGATGGACACCACCGTGCGTCGCTGGCCCGCCACACCGTACAGACGACCGTTGACGTAGATCGGCGTCGACCGGAGGATGTTGTCGACGGTCGGGCCGTAGTTGTCGCCCTTCCAGACCCACTGGATCTCGAGGTCCTCGAAGTTCTCCGCCGTGATCTGATCCAGCGGCGAGTAACGGGAACTGGCCGCGTCTCCACCCCAGTACCGCCACTCGCCCTTCTCGGTGCCGGAATGCGTCGTCTGCTGCGCGGATGCGGGCATCATCGCGCTGAGCACGATCGCCAAGGTCAGCACGGCCAGCGCCACGGTCAGCCATCTTCGCGTTGTTCCAGTCATGCGCACGGATCTCCTCGCTTGTCGGGCACGGATGCCGGGATGGTCCGAGCACACGCCCCTCTCTCCCCGAACCGGTTGAAAGAGTACCCACAATCATACCCTACATCTTCAAGTCGGGGCTGCACCCCGAACCCACGCGCGGCGCGCCGTGCACGCCGTGGCTCCCGGAAGCGCCGCGCTCGCGTTAGCGTGGCGGCGGGCGTAGACTAGTCGGGCGTGGGCCGGTTCGGCGGCGCGGGAGGGCCGATGCCGGCTCCTGTTGATTCCTCGTCAGTCTCGTCACGAAGGAGTTCGCGTCATGCTTCGGAAGCTCGCCATCCTCTCTCTCTACAGTGCCATCGGTCTCCTCGTTGCGGTGCCGGTATCCGCGAGCGACCCCCCGTCGGGTTCAAGCCAAGCGACCGCCCCCTACGTCGCGTCTCGGCCGTTCGGCACGCTCCGCGAGCAGGCGGCGATTCAGCAGGCCTGGCTGCGGGAGCGCCTGGAAGTCAATCTGCCGCAGGTCATGCGCGACCACGGCGTGGCGATGTGGGTCGTGGCGATGCGGGAGTACAACGAGGATCCGGTCTTCCGCGCGCTGGTCTCGCCGACGACTTTCGCCGCCCGGCGGCGCACGGTCTACGTCTTCTTCGACCGGGGCGAGGCCGAGGGCGTCGAGCGGATCGCGCTCGGTGGTGGGTCGATGGGCGGCCTGTACGAGGCCTATCGCACCGAGCTGGCGACATCGACGGGGCAGCAGGCGGAACTGTGGGGCGCGGGGCAGTGGCGTCTGCTCGCGCAGCTCGTCCGCGAGCGCGATCCGGCCACGATCGCCGTCAACATCTCCGACGAGCACAACTTCGCTGACGGTCTGACAGCAGGGGAGTGGGAGCAGATGCAAGAGGCGCTGGGGCCCGAGTTGGCCGGCCGGGTGGTGCGGAATCCGCGGATCGCCATCGACTACCTGGCGATGCGTGTGCCGAGCATGACCCAGGTCTACCGGCGGCTACAGGGAATCGTCCACGAGGTCATCTCGGCGGCGTTCTCCAATCTGGTGATCATGCCCGGGGAGACGACGACCGAAGACGTCGTCTGGTGGATGCGGCAGCGCCTGAACGATCTCGGATTGCAGACCTGGTTCCATCCGTCGGTCAGCGCGCAACGCCGTGGTGTGGCCTCGGACGAGCTGGGCGACAGCCCGGTCATCGAGCGGGGTGACGTGCTGCACTGTGATTTTGGCATCACGGCGATGGGGTTGAACACCGACACGCAGCACATGGCCTACGTCCTGCGCGACGGTGAAACCGACGCGCCCGAAGGATTGCAGGTCGCGCTGGAGCGCGCGAAGCGCTTCCAGGACATTCTGCTGGAGGAGACCAAGGTTGGGATGAGCGGCAATGCGGTGCTCGAAGCGGTGCTGGCTCAGATGCAGGCGGAGGGGCTCGACGGCACGATGTATTCCCACCCGATCGGAGACCACGGCCACGGGGCGGGGCCGTTGATCGGCCTCTGGGACTATCAGGAAGGCGTGCCGGGGCGCGGCGACGTGCCGGTGATCGCGAACATGTGGTACTCGACCGAGTTGCAGGTGACGACGCCGGTCCCCGAGTGGGATGGTCAGCCGGTGCGCATGGCCCTGGAAGAGGAAGCCGAGGTCACGACCGACGGCGAGATGCGCTGGGTGTTACGCCGTCAGACCGAGCTGCACCTCGTCCGTTAGGGCGGGGCGTTGCCCCGCACCCCCGCGCGGGCCTCCGCGGGGCCCCGTTCGCCCCACTCCGGCCCGCGCAA